>CAYRAG010000100.1:0-2171 GCA_964422185.1 uncultured Oscillospiraceae bacterium | reverse complement strand
AGCACATTGAGCCGGATGCAGTTTTGAAAGTCGTTCATGTCCGAGCTGAACATGGATCCGGACAGGAGAAAGACGCCCTTTCTCTGCAGCTCATAGCAGATCTCCTTGGCCTGGTAGGCGGGAGGGAGCTGGATCCAGAGGAAGACGCCCCCGGCCGGCTGGTGCACCACCGTGCCCGGCGGGAAGCTCTCCCGGATCAGGGCGCAGTAGCCCTCGGAGGCGGTTTTGCACAGGGTGCGCAGCTGCTGCAGGCAGCGGCCGCAGGCGGGGGAGTCCAGATAGGAGGCCAGACCGGCCTGGAGCTCGTCCGGCAGGAACCCGGCCAGCATGGTCTTGTGCAGATCCAGCTGCTCTTTCATCCTGCCGCCGGCCATCCAGCCCACCCGCAGGCTGGGCGCGATGGTCTTTCCGAACCCGGACAGGTAGATCACATTCTCCGGATCCAGGGCCTTGAGCGGCATGGGCCGGTTCTCCCCGAAATAGAGATCCCCCATGGCGTCGTCCTCCACAATGGGGATGTGGGCGCCGCGGCACAGCTCCACCAGATCCGCCTTGTTCCGATCCGGCATCTGGGCGCCGGTGGGGCTGGCGAAAGTGGAGGACAGGAGGAGACACGCGGGCTGGATGCCGTACTGGAGCATCTGCCGGAACGCGTCCACTTTCAGCCCGGTGCGAAAGTCGCTGGGCACGCGCACCACCTGGAGCCCCAGCGCCTGGGCGATAAAATAGAAGCCGTTGTGGCCCGGCGCCTCAATGGCCACCAGACGGTTGTCCCGGGTGCACACCTGCAGGGCGAACACCGTCCCCTGGGTGACGCTGGCCACGATGGAGATCTCATCCAGCTCCGGGGAGCAGCCCATGAGGGCCATCTTCCGGACGATGCCCCGAACCAGAGTCCGGTTGTCATGGGCCATGTTCTGGGGGTTGTCCTGGGGGAGCGGGGAGCGGAACGCCCGGGACACCGCGGCGCTCAGGCCGTTGTCCGGGTAGATCCCCATGGAGATGGCGGTGGCGCCCCAGGGGTAGGGAAAGCTGGTATTGCTGGTGTCCCGGAACTGCCCGGGATACACGAAATACGGCGAGCTGAGCAGCCGCTCCTTGGGCACGGGCTCCGGCCGCACCGCGGCGAACGCCCGGGAGAACCGGGAGTCGTGCTCCAGCGCCTCGCTGACGAAGTAGCCCACATTGGGGCGGTGATCCAGAATGCCCAGCTCCGTCAGGTGCTGATACGCCTCCGTGACCGGCGTGATGCTCACATGGTACTGCTCCGCCACTTTCCGGATGGTGGGCACGCGGTCTCCGGGGTAGAACACGCCCCGCTGGATCTGATCCACCATCACCTGCTCGATAAACCGCTGCTTGCGCATCCCGCTCCCCTCTTTCCGGCGGTAATCTCTCTGCATCCGGATTATACAGGAATTTCAGCGTAAATGCAACGAACAAGGAGATTTTAGTGTGGAAAACAGCATCATCGGACGCCTTTATGATATCCAGGGGTTCTCCGTCCACGACGGGCCCGGCGTGCGCACGACGGTCTTCCTGAAAGGCTGCCCCCTGCACTGTATGTGGTGCCACAGCCCCGAGTCCATCCCCTACCACTATGAGCTGAGCCAGTTTGATGTGCGCTGCGTGGGCGTGGAGCCGTGCGGCCTGTGCCTGAAGGCCTGCCCCCACGGCGCCCTGTCCGTGGGGGAGGAGGTCAAGGGGCCGGAGGGCAACCTGATCCACCGGGTGGTCATCGACCGCACGAAGTGCCAGGTGTGCTTCTCCTGCGCCCAGGTGTGCACCGCCAAGGCCCTGGCCCCGTCCGGCTATGAGATGACCGTGGACGAGGTGTACGCACGGGTCATGCGGGACGAGCCGTACTTCGGCTCGGACGGCGGCGTGACCATCTCCGGCGGGGAGCCCATGGAGCAGTTCCCGTTCACCCTGGCGCTGGCGAAGAAACTCAAAGAGGCCGGGGTCTCCGTCTGCCTGGACACCACGGGCTTCGCCCCTCTGGAGCACTATCTGGAGATCCTGCCGTACATTGATCTTCTGCTGTACGACCTCAAGCACATGGACTCCGCCCGGCACAAGGTGCTCACCGGCGTGCCCAACGAGCTCATTCACGACAACGCCCGGAAGCTGGCCGCGGCGGGCGCCCGGTTCCAGATCCGGATCCCCACCAT
>CAYRAG010000099.1:0-2278 GCA_964422185.1 uncultured Oscillospiraceae bacterium | reverse complement strand
TTATACCTTTAACGCCTGTGGATTTGACGCTTACCTGATATCATTATAATGTATTATAGAAAGATACTTCTGTGGGTGTCAATCATCAGAATTCAGGCTATTGTCGGATATCCGACAGCAGAAGGAGAATTGTGGGGAAAAAGATGGATAGAAGAACAGCCAGGACGGAACAATGTTGAACCGCAGATTCCTGGAGACATGAACCGCAGATTAATTTCTCCAGGAAAAGTGAAAAAAACCGAGTTTTCAAGCATGATGGTGGGTAAACAGGGGTGAGTTGCCATTCCATCGACCCAAACGATACTCCTCACCCTGCGACCGTATCGAATATCCCCCTGGAAAGCGCATGGACGGGCTCCGAGGCTGGCAGCGAGGGTTTGGAAGGGCGGGCCAGTCCGCCCTCCCAACCAGGAGGTTTTGCCGCACCCCAGGTGCCGACGCGGGGACATGGCAAGATCCAGATTGAAAATAAGGGGCGATCCGCGGGTTTTTCGTCACAATTCCGGCGGCGGAAAGGGGCCTGAGGGCGATGGGTTCTTCAGGTGGCATATGTCCCTCCCGGGCCAGGGAATATCTGAGGCCTGTGCCGCCCTCGCCCGATGAACCGGATCTTTTCCGCCGGAAAATGTGCCCTGTGCGCCCGCGGGCGGGAGAAAATTTCTTCCAAAACGGGGGAAAATGTGCTACCATAGACGGGAGAAGAGACCACAGCGGGGGAAGAGGAGGGCGGCGCCATGGGCCAGAACGGGACAGTCACCGGCAGATTCGCGCCCAGCCCAAGCGGCCGGATGCATCTGGGCAACCTGTTCTCCTCGCTGCTGGCGTGGCTGTTCGCACGCAGCGCCGGCGGCCGGATTCTCCTGCGGCTGGAGGATCTGGATCCGGATCGCACCAGCGCCGCGTTCGGAGACCAGATCGCGGAGGATCTGCGCTGGCTCGGGCTGGACTGGGACGGGGAGACCGTGTGCCAGAGCGGCCGCACCGGGGCCTATGAGGCGGCCTTTGAGACGCTCCGGGGCATGGGTCTCATCTACCCCTGCTTCTGCTCCCGGGCGGAGCGGCTCGCCGCGTCCGCGCCGCACCGGTCGGACGGCACCCGGGTCTATGACGGGCGGTGCCGCCGCCTGACGGACGCGGAGCGGGAGGAGAGAGCCCGCCGGCGCGACCCCGCCTGGCGGGTGATGGTTCCGGACGAGGAGGTCTCGTTTACGGATCGGATCCAGGGGGCGTATACGGAGAACCTGGCACGCGACTGCGGCGACTTTATTGTCCGCCGCCCGGACGGCGTGTTTGCCTACCAGCTGGCGGTGGTGGTGGACGATGCCGCCATGGGGGTGAACCAGGTGGTGCGCGGAAGCGACCTGCTCTCCTCCTCCTGCCGCCAGATCTACCTGCAGAGACTGCTGGGGCTGGAAACCCCGGCGTATGCCCATGTGCCGCTGCTGCTGGCGCCGGGCGGGCGCAGGCTGTCCAAACGGGATCAGGATCTGGGCCTGGACGGGCTGAAAGAGCGGTTCTCCCCGGAGGAGCTGACCGGCGTGCTGGCCTTTCTGGCGGGCCAGCTGGAAAGGCCGGAGCCGGTGACGCCCCGGGAGCTGGCCGGGATGTTCCGGCCGGATCGGGTGCCGGCGGAGGATATTGTCGTGCAGCCGGAATTGTTCCGGTTGACATAATATTTCCCAAGAAAGGAGATTTCCCCATGGAAGAAGTCTACGAGTATCTGAAAAAGTGCGGTGTGTTCTATGTGGCCACCGTGGAGGGCGACCAGCCCAGAGTGCGCCCGTTCGGCGTGGTGGATCTGTTTGAGGGCAGGCTGTATATCCAGACCGGCAATGTCAAGGCGGTGTTCGCCCAGATGAAAGCCAACCCCAAAATCGAGATCTGCGGCATGGCGGATCCCAACTCCTGGATTCGCGTCAGCGCCACGGCGGTTCAGGACGACCGCCGGGAGGCGCGCAAGCATATGCTGGACGAGAACTCCATGCTGCGCGCCATGTACAATGAGGACGACGGCAACTGCGAGGTGCTGTATCTCAAGGACGCCACCGCCCGGTTCTGCGCGTTCGGGCAGCCGGAGCGGACGGTCACTTTCTGACCGGAAATCGAAAAAAAGCGCCGCGGGCTCTTCTTTACAGAGTCCGCGGCGCTTTTTCGGTTACTGGGTTGTCCAGGGCTGGCCGGGCCCGGGGTAGTTTGGATCTGTTCCGCCGGAGGGGACATTCGGATCCGCGGCGCCGGTTCCGGTGCCCGCAGGATCGGTTGTGCCGGTCCAGGGCTG
>CAYRAG010000098.1:0-2603 GCA_964422185.1 uncultured Oscillospiraceae bacterium | reverse complement strand
GGCTTCCGGCCGGCTCAGGCGACCAGGAAGAACTTGATCAGGAAGATGAGGGAGATGATATAGGTGACTACGGAGACTTTCTTCCAGTTGCCGGAGAGAACCTGAATCGCGGTGTAGGAGATCAGGCCGATGCCGATGCCGTGGCCGATGGATCCGGAAATGGGCATGGCCAGGAGCATCAGGGCCACGGGAACCGCCTGGGACAGATCCTCGAAGTCCACCTTCTTCAGGCCGCCGAGCATGAGCACGCCCACATAGATCAGGGCGGCGGAGGTGGCGGCGGGAGGAATGATGGCCGCGATGGGGGAGATGAACATGCACGCCAGGAACAGCACGCCGGTGGTCAGGGCGGTCAGGCCGGTGCGGCCGCCGGCTTCCACGCCGGAGGCGGATTCCACGAAAGTGGTGACGGTGGAGGTGCCCAGGAGGGAGCCGGCTACGGTGCCGATGGCGTCGGACAGCAGAGCCTCTCTCATTTTGGGCATTTTGCCCTCCTCGTCCACCATGCCGGCCCGGGAGGCGGTGCCCACCAGGGTGCCGATGGTGTCGAACATGTCGATGATGCAGAAGGTGATGATCAGCGTGACGGCGGTGAACAGACCCATGTCCAGGAAAGTGGAGAAGTCCAGCTTGAACAGCGTGGTCTCCACCATGTCATGGACAGGGGGCAGGAAACTGGCCGTCGCCAGGCTGGCGAAGGGGTTCGTGCCCAGGAAGACGGCCTCCCCGACCCAGTAGATGACGCAGGAGACCAGCATGCCGATGAGCACGCAGGCTTTCACGCCCTTCCGGGACAGCGTGGCGATGACAAACAGACCCACAAACATGGTGATGACCGTCAGAATCATGGCGGTGTAGCCGCTGCCCATGTTGGCCACATTCACGCTGGGGGTCAGTGCGCCGAAGAAGTCGCGCATGACATAGAACGGGCCGCCGGTCTCGCTGTACACGCCGGCGTTGCTGCCCAGGCCGATGTTCATGAGCATCAGCCCGATGCCCGGCGCGATGCCCATGCGCACACCCAGGGGGATGGCGTTGACAATCTGCTCCCGTACATTCAGGATGGACAAAATGACGAAGATGATGCCCTCAATGAAGATGATGCACAGTGCCGCCTGGAAGGACTGCAGATAGCTCGTGCCGGTAATGGTCACCAGATTGGACACCACCACCGCGAAGAAGCTGTTTAAGCCCATGCCGGGCGCCATGGCAAATGGTTTGTTGGCCAGAAAGGCCATGCAGAACATGCCGATCGCGGACGCGATGCAGGTGGCCATGAACACGCCGTTCCACAGCGGGCTGCCCGTATCGAAGTTCGTCAGCAGGTTGGGGTTCAGGGCGATGATGTACGACATGGTCATGAAGGTGGTCAGACCCGCAATCAGCTCCGTGCGTACGGTCGTCCCGTTTTCCCGCAGTTTGAATACTTTTTCCATACACAAGCTCCCTTTCTCTCAGGCGAAACCGGGCTGTCCCGGAACGGGGGCAGTCCCGGTACCGGGCACTGAATCATGCCCCGGTGCGCTCCGCCTGTTCCGCTTGTACTTCGCCCGGCGCGGTCAGGTTCGGTACGGATCAGAGTACCGGACGCGCCGCGCTCACTTCTTGACGGGTTCGCCGGCCGCCAGCGCCTCCCGAACCAGTCTCGCCTTGCGGCCGCCGGTGATCTTCTTGGAGTAGTACTGCATCAGATCCACCATCTCATCGGCGATCTCCGCGCTGTCCAGCCGGTCTGAGCTGACCTCGCTCATGACGACGATCTCACAGTGGTATTTCCCGAACACCCGCTCGATGAGATCGAACGAGTCTCTGGACAGACGATCCCGGTAGGTGACGACTACGCGCTCCACTTTCCCGTCCATCACATCGTCCATCAGGGCGAAGAACTCCTTGCGCTTGCCAAAGCCAATCCCGCTGGCGATGTCCGTGTAGATGCCGGCGACGGCATACCCGTTGGAGGAACAGAACTGTCTGAGCTGGCTGAGCTGCTCTCCCAGCTGCTCCTCCTGCTTCTGGGAGGAGACCCGTGCGTAAATGTAGGTTTTGCGCGGCTCCCCCTTGTTCAGGAAAGTGTACACGCTGTCCATGTCGTAGTTGAACCGGCCGTTGGGCAGCTGCTCCGCCTTGATGTACCCCTCGTGAACATACTTTGTCAGTGTCTGGCGGGAGATATGAAGAACCTTTAATACATCCCCTGCTTTCATGTATTTCACCTCCATGCCGGGATTGTACCATGCGGGATTACCAAAATCAATAGATTTGTATCATAAAAAATCGGAGGCGGGGAAGAACCTCTCCCGCCTCCGCGTCCGCTCAGTGGATCTCCGCGGGCAGGCCGTAGCGCTGCATCAGCTCCAGGTAGACCTGCATATCCTCGTCCGAGGGCGGATCCACATGAACCAGCTTGTAGGGCTTGCCCAGCCGGTCGTATTTGGATTTGCCGAAACTGTGGTACGGCAGCAGCTGAACCATGGTCACCGCGTCGCCCAGCTCCGCGCAGAACCGGGCGGCCGCCTCCATGTTCTCCATGCTGTTGTTCAGCTTGGGGATGGTGGGGATCCGGATCTGGAACCGGGCGCCCGCCGCGGCCAGCTTCCGGGCGT
>CAYRAG010000097.1:0-2632 GCA_964422185.1 uncultured Oscillospiraceae bacterium | reverse complement strand
TGATTCCCGCCATCTGACGGCTTTCTCAGGTTCGCTTCGGCATGGATAACATGAAAACGGGGCTGGAACGGGGTGCAAAGGCGGCAGATGGCCCGCCATCTCTCCGCTTCGCGAACACGCCCGGCGTGCCCTGAAGCAATGCGGTGCGGCACAGCCACGGAAAACAGCGCAAGAGAATGAGATGGAGTCCTGCCTGTACCCGCGCCGTGTTTTGCGAAAGGCGCAGCGCAGGAAGCTTTCGGGGAAGCTGCCCGGGAAGAATCTGCAGCGGCAGGTTGGCGGGATCCCGCCCGCGCCATGGTCGGAGCAGTACCGGGCCGCCTCCACCGGGTCTCCGGCGTCCCGCAGCGCGGCGGGCCGGGCAAAGTTTTCACCCCTGTGGATTTGACGCTTACAATCAGACAGGCGGGGCTTTGGTTCAAAGCCCCGCCTGTCTGTTTTCTTTCAGTGAATTTCGTGTCCGGTCAGAGGAGGCTCTTGAGCGCCTCGTCCGCCAGGCTGTTATACGACTCGGACAGTCCCCCGTCCTCGCCGGGGTCGTTTTTGCGGAACCGGGCCAGGCCGGAACCCGCGGGGATCAGTTTTCCGATGATCACATTCTCCTTCAGACCCACCAGGTGGTCCACCTTGCCCTTGATGGCGGCCTCGGTGAGCACCTTCGTGGTCTCCTGGAACGACGCGGCGGACAGGAAAGACTCGGTGGCCAGAGACGCCTTGGTGATACCCAGCAGCATACGGGTGCTGGTGGGCATGCGCAGCTCCTCGCCCATCTCGTTCTTCTCGCCGGCGTCAATGCGCGCCTGCAGCGCGGCGCAGGCGTCCTCAAACTCCACCATGTCAATGGTGGATCCGGACAGGAGGTCGGAATCCCCGGCGTCCTCCACCCGAACCTTGCGCATCATCTGGCGGACAATCACCTCAATGTGCTTGTCGTTGGTGTCCACGCCCTGCTGGCGGTAGACTTTCTGCACCTCGCGGATGAGGTAGTTGTAGCACTCGGCCAGGCCGCGGATGCGCAGCACATCGTGGGGGGACAGTGCGCCGTCCGTGAGCTGCTCGCCCTGGGGCACCACATCGCCGTCCCTTACCCGGATGCCGGCGGTGTAGGGCAGCGTGTAGGTGACCACCTCGCCGTCGTCCGCCGTGATCGTCAGGTTGCACATGTTGTTGCGCCTGGCGTCCTCCATGCTGACCGTGCCGCCGATCTCCGCCAGCTGCGCCATCTTCTTGGGCTTGCGGGCCTCAAACAGCTCCTCTACGCGGGGCAGGCCCTGGGTGATGTCCCCGCCGGCGACGCCGCCGGTGTGGAAGGTGCGCATGGTCAGCTGGGTGCCGGGCTCGCCGATGGACTGGGCGGCGATGATGCCCACCGCCTCGCCGATCCCCACCGGCTCCCCGATGGCCAGGTTGATCCCGTAGCACCGGGCGCATACGCCGGTGCGGGCGTGGCAGGTCAGCACGGAGCGGATCTTCGCGCTGTGCATGCCGTGATCCCGCAGCACCTGCGCGTCCTCCTCCCTGAGCATGGTATCCTTGGAGAACAGCAGCTCGCCGGTCTCCGGATCCACGATATCGTGGGCCGGGAAGCGGCCCTTCAGGCGCTCGTCGAAGGTCTCGATCACATGGCCGTCCTCGGAGATGTCGCTGACCTCGATGCCGTCGTCCGTGCCGCAGTCCGCCTCGCGGATGATGACCTCCTGGGACACATCCACCAGACGGCGGGTCAGGTAGCCGGAGTCCGCGGTACGCAGGGCGGTGTCCGCCATGCCTTTCCGGGCGCCCCGGGAGGAGATGAAGTACTCCAGCACAGACAGGCCCTCGCGGAAGTTGGCCTTGATGGGGATCTCAATGGTGCGGCCGGAGGTGTCCGCCATCAGGCCGCGCATGCCGGCCAGCTGCCGGATCTGCGCCATGTCGCCGCGGGCGCCGGAGTCCGCCATCATGAAGATGGGGTTGAACTTGTCCATGGACTGCTGCAGGGCGGTGGTCACATCTTTCGTGGTCTTCTCCCACGCCTCCACGGACAGGCGGTAGCGCTCCTCGTCGGTCAGGCTGCCGCGCTGGTAGTGGCGCTCGATCTCCACGACCTTCTTCTCCGTCTCCGCGATGAGCTCGTACTTCTTCTCCGGCACGGTCATGTCCGAGATGGAGACGGTGAGCGCACCCCGGGTGGAGTACTGGTAGCCCCGGTCCTTGATGATATCCAGCACCCGGGCGGAGGTGTTGAAGCCGTGCTTCTCGATGCAGTTGTTGATGATCCTGCTCAGCTGCTTCTTGCCGGCCACGAAGTTGATCTCCGGGTCGAACATCTGCTCCGGATCCGTGCGGTCCACAAAGCCCAGATCCTGGGGGATGCCGTCGTTGAAGATCAGGCGGCCCACCGTGGTGCGCACCAGCTTGTGGCGCATCTCGCCGTCCACCTCGCGGTACATGCGCACCTGCACCGGCGCGTGGAGCGTCACCACGCCGGCGTCGTAGGCCAGCAGGGCCTCCTCCACCGAGCAGAAGATTTTGCCGGTGCCCTTCTCCGTATCCCGCTCGTAGGTCAGGTAGTACGAGCCGAGCACCATGTCCTGGGTGGGCACCGTGACGGGTTTGCCGTCCTGGGGCCGCAGCAGGTTGTTGGCGGAGA
>CAYRAG010000096.1:0-2723 GCA_964422185.1 uncultured Oscillospiraceae bacterium | reverse complement strand
TGAAGCTGTACAAGGGCAATCTCATCACCTCCTCCGTCACCTCCCCGGAGACCCTGTACTCCGAGAATCTGGTCACTTTCGGGGAGAGCGACTACGACCAGGACGACGCCAGGGGCTTTATCAATCTGTGGGGCCTGCCGGACCGGGTTCAGGCGCTGCGGGATCAGGGGAAGCTGTAGACGGTCAGGACGCGCCGGGCTCTCCCGCGAAACACACCGCCGTGCGGAAACGGCGGAAGGCGGGTTCCGGCCCGCGGCAGACAAGCTTTTAGAACAAGGAGAGACAGTTATGAAACTGTGGGCAGGCCGGTTCCAGAAAGAAACCGACACACTGGTCAATGATTTTAATTCCTCCATCGGCTTTGACGCCAGGATGTACAAATACGACATCGCCGGCTCCATCGCCCATGCCACGATGCTGGGGGAGCAGGGGATCATCGAGCCCCATGAGGCGGAGAAGATTGTGGAGGGCCTCCAGTCCATCCTGGCGGACATCGAGGACGGCAAGGTGAAGTTCTCCCAGGAGAACGAGGACATCCACATGAACATCGAGGCGCTTCTCACCGAGCGCATCGGGGAGACCGGCAAGCGCCTGCACACCGCCCGCAGCAGAAACGATCAGGTGGCCGTGGACACCCGGCTGTATGTGAAAGCGGAGATCCCGGAGCTGATCAGACTGCTGGTGGATCTGGAAAAGGTGCTGGTGAAGAAGGCGAAGGAGAATCTCCACACTTTCATGCCGGGCTATACCCACATGCAGAGAGCGCAGCCCACCACATTCGGCCACTGCATGATGGCGTACGCCAACATGCTCAGGCGGGACATCACCCGGCTGGAGGACTGCCTGGACCGGATGGACGAGTGCCCGCTGGGCGCGGGCGCCCTGGCCACCTCCACCTATCCGGTGGACCGGTTCCGCACCGCGCAGCTGCTGGGATTCCGGAAGCCCACGGACAACTCCATGGACTCCGTGTCCGACCGGGACTACTGCATTGAGCTGCTCTCCGACCTGTCCATCCTCATGATGCACCTCTCCCGCTTCGCCGACGAGATCATCCTGTGGTGCTCCTGGGAGTTTAAGTTCGTGGAGCTGGACGACGCGTACTCCACCGGCTCCTCCATCATGCCGCAGAAGAAGAACCCGGATGTGGCGGAGCTGGTCCGGGGCAAGACGGGCCGCGTGTACGGCTCCCTCATCACGCTGCTCACCGTGATGAAAGGGCTGCCTCTGGCCTACAACAAGGACATGCAGGAGGACAAGGAGGCCGTGTTCGACGCCGTGGATACGGTGAAGATGTGCGTCCCCGTGTTCGCGGCCATGCTGGACACGCTCACCGTCAAGCCGAAGAACATGGCCCGCGCCGCCTCGGAGGGCTTCATCAACGCCACGGACTGCGCGGACTACCTGGTCAAGAAGGGGATGCCGTTCCGGGAGGCCTACATGATCGTGGGCCGGCTGGTGAACGCCTGCATCAAGAACGGGGACACGCTGGACACGCTGACCCTGCGGGACTACCGCGCCATCTCGGATCTGTTCGACGAGGATGTGTACACCGCGCTGCAGATGTCGACCTGTGTCAATGAGCGGAAAGTGTACGGCGGCCCGGCCGCGGAGTCGGTGGAGAAGCAGATTGAGCAGATTGAGAACTTTATCAGCGACCGGGCGGAGTGACCGGGGTGTGCCATGAGACCGAAAGTATACATTGACGGCAGGGAGGGCACCACCGGCCTGCAGATCGCGGAGAGACTGAGCGGGCGGCGGGACATCGAGCTGCTGCTCATCGATGAGGACAGGAGAAAGGATGTCCGGGAGCGCCGGAAGTTCCTCAACCAGGCGGATCTGGTGTTTCTCTGCCTGCCGGACGCGGCGGCGGAGGAGGCGGCGGGCCTGATCGAAAATCCCGAAACCCGGGTCATTGACGCGTCCACCGCGCACCGCACCGCGCCGGGCTGGGTCTACGGGTTTCCGGAGCTGTCTCCGGACCGGAGAGCGCAGATCGCCCGGAGCGCCCGGGTGGCCAACCCCGGCTGCCACGCCAGCGGATTTATCTCCATCGTCTACCCGCTGATCGCCGCGGGGCTTCTGCCCCGGGACGCGCAGCTGAGCTGCTTCTCCCTGACCGGCTACTCCGGCGGCGGCAGAAAGATGATCGCGCAGTACGAGAGCGGGGCGCGGGAGGAGATCCTCGGCAGCCCCGGGATCTACGGATTGGGGCAGAGCCACAAGCACCTGCCGGAGATGCAGCAGGTGTGCGGCCTGGCCGTGCCCCCCGTCTTCTGCCCCGTGGTGGCGGACTACGACAGGGGGATGGCCACCACGGTCGCCTTCCACGCGTCCTGGTTCCGGCGCCCCGTGACCCGCCTGCAGGTGCTCGAGCAGCTCCGGGCCTACTACGCGCAGTCCGGCGGCGTGGTGCGCGTCGCGGAGCAGGACGGAGGCACCATTTACGCCGGCGCCATGTCCGGCCGGGACGATCTCGTCCTGACCGTGGCGGGCGGAGACGACCGGTTCACGGTCACCGCCCTGTTTGACAACCTGGGCAAGGGGGCCTCCGGCGCCGCGGTGCAGAACATGAACCTCATGCTGGGCTTTGCGGAGACGGCGGGACTGAATCTGTGAGGCGCCGGCCCCGGTTTCCCGCCGGCGGTTGATTTTTCCCGGATTTCGTGCTATGATTCCCGGAGGAATCCCGCTTCCGCGTGACTTTTTTGCGGGAAAAGAGA
>CAYRAG010000095.1:0-2777 GCA_964422185.1 uncultured Oscillospiraceae bacterium | reverse complement strand
CTGCTGGCTGAGGGCACCAAGAAAGCCTCAGAGAAACTGGGCAAGGGCTCCGATGTCTTCGCGGTTCATGTCCGCGGTCTGGAGCCGCCCGCCCACGACCCGAGAGGCCATGTGAGCAACGGTATCCAGTATATGACCTGTCCCCGGGGCGCCAGCCACGAGTGCAGCGCACACAGCAACGAGGCGAAACCCAACAAGTATTCCACAGTGAAATTCAAGGGTACGCTGACCGCCGGCAAGAGCGAGGGCATGGGAACCTGGTTTGCGGAGATGCAGAATCCGGCCACCATGATCGACACCATCGGCGCGTGCCGTATCTCATCCAACGCCATCGGCGCGGACTGCGTGGGGATCTACACCCGCTGGATCAACCTGATGACCGGCTGGGACATGACGCCTGAGGAGTTTACGCTGATCGGCGAGCGCATCCACACCCTGAAATGGCTCTACGATCTGCGCTGCGGCCACACCCGCAAGGATATGGAACTGCCGCTGAGACTGACCACCCGCAAGCGCGGCTGGGGCGTCAACGCGGATACGCTGCCCGACACCGGTCTGATGCTGGCGGAGTACCTGCAGCAGAAAGGCTGGACCGAGTTCGGTGTGCCTCTGCCGGAGACCATCGAGCGTCTGGGACTGAGCGAATACGCACCTGACAGCAATGTCCTGGTCGGCCCGCATGTGAACGGGGAGCCGATGGTATGGGAATAAGCGTAAATAAAGTCGGGATGGAACTGGACAGAACCATGAGCGTGACGGAACTCCTGCAGTATCTCCACGACATCTCCTTCGATGTGCGGACACTGGAGGATGTGTTCATGTTCCTCCTGAATGGCGAGTTTATTGAAGAGAAAGACTACGATACCGTCTATATCAGGGAGAACGACCGGATCGACCTGTTTCCCCTGACCACGGGAGGGTGAGGCGGCTCAGGGAGGTGCCGCCGCCCCGGCTGAGCCGCGGGAAAGCCGGCATATCCGGAAATCCCCCATGTTTTACCTGGCGGAAAGGCGGGAGAATATGACATTGCAGCAGCTGATTTATTTCCGGGAACTGGCCCGGAACCGGGATCAGAGCCTGACCCAGACAGCGAAAGATCTCTACATCTCCCAGCCCACCCTGAGCCACTCCGTCGCCACACTGGAAAAAGAACTTGGCGTCCCCCTGTTTCAGCGGGGAAATCAGCGCCTGTCGCTCTCCCGAAACGGGGAGACATTCCTCTGCCGGGTGGATGGGATTTTGCAGCAGCTGGATGACGCGGTGGCGGAAGTCCGGGCGATGGGGCAGGATACGGGCACGCCCCACGCGGTTTTCGGCTGTGTGTCCGGACTGGCCGACGCGTTCCTGTCCGAATTTCTGAGAGAGTATTTCCGCGATGGCGGGCGGGATCCCGGGGGACTGGTGCTGATCCACCGTCGGGAGGAAAAACTGGCCGAGATGATGGAGAGGGGCGAGGTGGATCTGGCACTCTGCGCCAGGCCGAAGTACGCGTCTGCAGACTGCTGCCCCCTGTTTTCCGAGGAGATCTGTCTCTATGTGGACGGTGCGCATCCCCTGGCCGGAAGAAACCGGATCAGCGTAAAAGAGCTCAATGGCATCAAGTTGGTGAAACTGCTGCCGGATAACATGGTACAGATTACCGTTGACCGCTTCCTCGCTGCGCACAGCATTATCTACCAGACCGCCACCGAGCAGGAGAGCCTTGAGGATGCGGCGGTCTTCGTGGAAAACGGTTTCGGCGCGGGCCTGTTCCCTGCTGTACCAGCGTTACAGCGGTGTGGTCTGCACGGAATCCGGCTGGAAGACGCAAGCCTGGTTCAGACGATCTACCTCGCCTGGCGGAAAGACGCACCCCTCAAGGAGGGCCTGGGCAGGCTGCGGGATTTTCTGGTGGAGCACGGCAGTGAGATCGGCAGAAACAGCGGGGAGGTGTATTTCCCCGAAGAGGGGAAAGAAAACAGGCCGGCGTGAGGGAGGAGCGGCAAAAAGCGGGATGGCGGCCGCGGATGCAATCGGCGGCTGCCGTGAGGAACAATGAAACAAAAATTTCCCGAATCTCCGGCGAAATGACAACCGGGATCTGTCCCCGTGCGGGCCCCGGAATGGGATACGGCCCGATTTATTTTTCGGAAGGAGGTGGGTTTCTGTGCGCAATGAGATTATTGCGCTGGTCGTCTTTGGCGTATGTATCCTGCTGTTTGTCACAAACTGGATCAACAACTGTGTCGTGGCGATCACGGGCTGCATCGTGCTGGTTGTCACGGGAATATGCAGTTTCTCCGAGGCATTCAGCGGCTTTTCCAACAGTACGACCGTTCTGATTTTCGGCGCCCTGGTGGTGGGAGACGCCACCATGGAGACCGGGCTGGACAAAATAATCGGGCGATTTATCATACGGGTATGCAAGGGGAATGAGAAGCTGTTCATTCTGCTGGGCGGTGTGATCAGCGCCCTTATGTCCATGTGGATGGCCAACACCGCCGTGGTCGCCTGCTTCCTCCCCATCCTGGCCAGTGTCTGCCGAACCTCGGACAACATGTCGATGAAAAACCTCACCATGAGCGTGACTTTCGGCGCCATGTTCGGCGGTGTCTGCACGCTTGTGGGATCCACCCCGCAGCTGATGGCGCAAAACATCATGGCGGAAATGAGCGGCGAGCAGTTCAGGATGTTCGACCTGATGCCCGTGGGCCTGATCCTGACCGTCGCCTATCTGCTCTATATCCAGCTGTTCGGCTACCGCCTGGGCAATAAGATATGGGGAGACCGCCACAATG
>CAYRAG010000094.1:0-3568 GCA_964422185.1 uncultured Oscillospiraceae bacterium | reverse complement strand
CTCCCCCGGACTTTTTCCCCATTATATGCCAGGCGGCCCGGCGCCGCAAGGAAAAACCGCGCCGCCTGCCGGGAAAGACCCTGTCCGCCCGGCCCGGGAGACTTTACAGGGGCGCCGGCGCGTGATATGCTGACAGCCGGCAGGGAGGCGGGCAGACATGTATCCATGGACGCGGGAGCGAATCGAGTGGTATCAGCGGGCGGTGGATCAAACCGGCTTTGACCGGATTCTGGCGGATATGGCGCAGCCCTGGCTGGAGCCGGGGGAGCGCGTGTGCGATCTCGGCTGCGGCACCGGCTATCTCGCCCTGGAGCTGGCCCGGCGGGGCTTCCAGGTGACGGCGGTGGATCGAAGCGCACTGTGTATGAGCTGGCTGCGCGGCCAGAAAGAGGCGCAGGGGCTGTCCGGCCTGGAGATTCTCGAGCAGGACTGGCGCGAACTGGCCGGGCGCGAACCGTGGGATCATGTGGTGATGGTTTTCGCCGGAAGACCGGATCAGGATCTGAAAGACTACCTCTCTCTGTGCCGCCGGGGGCTGATTCTGGTGGTGAAGACCGGCCAACGCAGCCATGTCCAGCCGGCGGGGGTTCCGCCCCGGTTTCGCAGGGACGCGGACGGGCTGGAGGAGACGATCCGCCGTGCGGGTCTGGACTACACCCGCCGGGATCGCGTGGTGGATTTCGGGCAGCCGCTGCGCTCCCGGGAGGAGGCGGCGCGGTACCTGGCCGCGTTTGAGGTGACGGGAGCCGGGGCGGAGGATACGCTGTCCCGGCTGGAGGAGACCGGGGACGATGCGTTCCCCTTTCGTCTGCCGGCGGCAAAGGAGCTGGCGATGTTCGTCATCCGGAAAACCGGGCCTGCGGAGGGCCTGGAAGTGTAGTGTTCCAGGAGGGATCCCTCTTTTGCGCACCCGGCCGGAGCCGGAAACAGAATTCAGACACCGCTTGCGTTTTCCGCGAATTGCTGGTATAATCACACTGTCCGGCGAAAGGGCGCTGACGCACCCTACGCCCGGGCGCGTCTGCCGGCGGCACCGGTCAATCCGGACGGTTTCACCGGCAGCGGCGAGAACCTGGCCTGTTTTCCTCTGCGCACACTCTGATCCTGGCACGGTCGTTTTTCCGCAGGCAGAACGGGTTTCTGTGCAGAGAGAAAGGGGCTGAGACCCGTATGATCGCCACCATCATCAACGCGGTCATGGTGCTTGTGGGCAGCGCCATCGGCCTGATCTTCCGGGATCGCATCAGCCAGCGCTTCACCACCATCATTACCCACGCCCTGGGGCTGTGCGTCATCGGGATCGGCATCTGCTCCCTGATTGGGACGAACAACACCCTGTGCGTCATCGTGAGCATGGTAATCGGCACCATCATCGGGGAGGCGATCCGGATTGAGGATCGCCTGGACAGAGCGGGGGACTTTCTCCGCACCCGTCTGACCCGGGGCCCGGGCAGCGGCAGCCGCTTCACGGAGGGCTTTGTCACCGCCTCCGTGCTGTTCTGTGTGGGATCCATGGCGGTGATGGGAGCCATGGAGGCGGGGATCAACCACAACTACTCCATTCTCATCTCAAAGGGAGTCATCGATGCGGTGACTTCCGTGTCCCTTGCCGCCGCCATGGGGATTGGCGTGGCGTTTTCCGTGGTGCCCCTGATCCTCTACCAGGGGATACTGACCATCGTGTTTATCCTGGTCGGCCAGGGGATTGACCCGGCAGTGGTGACGGAGATGACCGCCGTGGGCGGCACGATCATCGTGGGGATCGGCATCAACATGCTGGAACTGGCCCCGTCAAAACTGAAGGTGGGCAACATGCTGCCCGCCATGTTCCTGCCCCTGATCTACCTGCCGGTGGAGCAGGCCCTTTCGCGGCTTCTGGCGGCGATGTGAACCGCCCGCGCCGCGGGGAAGAAGTCATTTTGTATGCAAGCGCCGCGGCCGGATCCGGGCGGAGAAAATCCGGATCGGGCCGCGGGCAAGCGATATGAGAGCAGGGCGGAGCGCCGCGCTCTCGTAAACCAGAACCTCCGCGCAGAGCGCGGGGGCGTGTCCGAAGGAGCCATCAAGAATCAACAGGAGGTAAAGTGTCAATGAAAAAATGGAGATGCACGGTTTGCGGTTATGTGTTTGAGGGCGAGAATCCCCCCGCCGAGTGTCCTGTCTGCCATGTTCCGGCCAGCAAGTTCGTCGAGGTAAAAGAGGACGACATGAAGCTGGCCGCCGAGCACGGATACGGCGTCTACGACAGCACGGTGAAAGACAATCCCGACATCAGCGCGGAGGACAAGGCGTACATCCTGGAGCAGCTGAAGGCCAACTTCAACGGCGAGTGCTCCGAGGTGGGTATGTATCTGTGCATGGCGCGCATCGCGCATCGGGAGGGCTACCCCGAGATCGGCCTGTACTGGGAGAAGGCCGCCATGGAAGAGGCGGAGCATGCCGCCAAGTTTGCCGAGCTGCTGGGCGAGGAGCTGGAGCCGAATATGACCACCAGCACGGAGAAGAACCTGGCGTGGCGTGTGGACTGTGAGTTCGGCGCGACCCAGGGCAAGGTGGATCTGGCCACCTGCGCCAAGAAGAACGGCCTGGACGCCATCCACGACACCGTCCATGAGATGGCCCGGGACGAGGCCCGCCACGGCAAGGCGCTCAAGGGTCTGCTGGAGCGCTATTTCAAGTAATCTCTGCGTGAAAAACACGGCTCCCCCTCACCGGAGAGCCGTGTTTTTCCTATCCGCCGCGGGGTGAGCACACCCGCGGACAGAAGAGAGGAGGAGCGGATCCCGCCCCGGCCCGCGGGATCCGGAAGAGAACCATGAACACAAAGGCCCTGTACAACCTGTCCTATGGCGTCTATCTGCTCAGCGCCCGGGAGAACGGCAGAGACAACGCCTGCATCATCAACACCGCGGTGCAGACCGCCAGCAGTCCCACGCGGATCTCCATCGCGCTGATCCGGGGCAACCTCACCTGTGAGATGGTGGCGCGGACGGGGCAGTTCAACCTGTCCTGCCTGACCCGGGAGGCGGAGTTCCCGCTGTTTCAGCGCTTTGGCATGCAGTCCGGCCGGACGGCGGACAAATTCGCCGGTTTCACCGACTTGGCCCGGAGTGAGAACGGGCTGTATTATCTGACGAAGTGGTCAAACGCGTACCTGTCCGCGCAGGTGCGGGAGTCGCACGACCTGGGCAGCCATATCCTGTTCATCGGGGAGCTGACGGACGCGGAAGTGCTGTCCGCGGAGCCGTCGTGCACTTACGCCTACTATCAGTCCTCCATCAAGAGAACCGCGCCCGCGCCGGCGGTCAAAAAAGGGTGGCGCTGCGAGATCTGCGGCTATGTCTATGAGGGGGAGACCCTGCCTGACGGCTTCCTCTGCCCTGTCTGCAAACACGGGCCGGAGGATTTCACTTTCTTTGAGGAGACCGTCTCCCCGGCGTCTGCAGGAACGAAGAAGTGGGTGTGTCCCGTGTGCGGCTATGTGCACGAGGGGGAGACGCCCCCTGCCGAGTGCCCTGTCTGCCATGTCCCGGGCAGCAGGTTTGTGGAGAAGAACGACTGACTTCCC
>CAYRAG010000093.1:0-3822 GCA_964422185.1 uncultured Oscillospiraceae bacterium | reverse complement strand
ACCCCCTGGTGGACTCCAAGGGCAACTTCGGCAAGGTGTACTCCCGGGACATGGCGTGGGCGGCCTCCCGCTACACGGAGGTGAAGCTGGATCCCATCTGCGAGGAGCTGTTCCGGGGTATCGACCAGGACACAGTGGACTTCACGGACAACTACGACGGCTCCATGAAAGAGCCCGTGCTGCTGCCCACCACTTTCCCCAATGTGCTGGTGTGCGCCAACCAGGGCATCGCCGTGGGCATGGCGTCCAACCTGTGCGGCTTCAATCTGGGCGAGGTGTGCGACGCGGCCATCGCCTACCTCCGGGATCCGGAGTGCGACCTTATGTCCATCCTGAAAGCGCCGGACTTCTCCACCGGGGGCCAGCTGCTCTACGAGCCGGAGGCCATCGCCCAGGTGTACGAGACCGGGCGCGGCTCCCTGAAACTGCGGGCAAAGTGGCGCTATGTGAAAGAGCAGAACCTCATCGAGGTCTACGAGATTCCCTACTCCACCACGGTGGAGGCCATCCTCGACAAGGTGGCCGACCTCATCAAGGCGGGCAAACTGAAAGAGATCGCGGACATGCGGGACGAGACCGACCTGTCCGGTCTGAAACTGACCATCGACCTCAAGCGGGGCACGGATCCGGAACAGCTCATGCAGAAGCTGTTCCAGTCCACCCCCATGCAGGACGCGTTCCCCTGCAACTTCAACATCCTCATCGCCGGCACGCCCCGGGTCATGGGTGTGCGGGAGATTCTGGACGAGTGGACCGCCTGGCGGACCGAATGCGTGCGCCGGCGCACCTGGTTTGTCATGAAGCGGCAGGAGGAGAAACTCCACCTGCTCAAGGGACTGCAGAAGATCCTGCTGGATATCGACCGGGCCATCAAAATCATCCGGGAGACGGACGAGGAGGCGGATGTCGTCCCCAATCTCATGATTGGATTCGGCATTGACCAGGCGCAGGCGGAGTATGTGGCGGATATCCGGCTGCGGAACATCAACCGGGAGTACATCCTCAAGCGTACCGCCGAGGTCGAGGATCTGGAGGCGGAGATCGCCGATTTGAAAGATCTGGTGGACTCCCGCACGCGGCTGCGCAAAGTCATCACGGACGAGCTCAAACAGGTGAAAGCGAAGTACGCCCAGCCCCGCCGGACGGAGATCGTGTACGACTACCGGGAGGAGCCGGCCGCCCTGGCGTCCGAGTCCGTCCCGGACTACCCCGTGCACCTGTTCCTGTCCCGTCAGGGGTACCTGAAAAAGATCACCCCCGCCTCCCTGCGCATGAACGCCGAACAGAAGTACAAGGAGGGGGACGGCCCCTGGCTGCAGTGGGGGGCGTACAACCGGGACGAGCTGCTGGTATTCACCAGCCGGCAGCAGTGCTACAAGACCCGGCTGAACGATTTTGACGACACGAAAGCCAGCGCCCTGGGCGACTACCTGCCCACGAAGCTGGAGATGGAGGACGGGGAGATCCCCGTGTGGGCGTGCGTGCCCGGGGACTACACCGGCCATCTGCTGTTCTTCTTCGAGAACGGCAAGGCCGCCCGGGTGGAGCTGGCCGCCTATCAGACCCAGACCAGGCGGAAGAAGCTCACCGGCGCGTTCTCGGACAAAAGTCCGCTGGCGGCCGCCCTCCTGCTGACGGAGGA
This sequence comes from uncultured Oscillospiraceae bacterium, assembly GCA_964422185.1. Lineage (GTDB taxonomy): Bacteria > Bacillota > Clostridia > Oscillospirales > Oscillospiraceae > CALXCT01. The sequence goes on along the minus strand of CAYRAG010000093.1, from coordinate 2,180 downwards.
TCGGGAGATGGCGGTCTTCTCCTCGGACGGCCGGTGCCTGGTCTTCCACACCGCCTCGCTCGCCCCCAAGTCCAGCCGCGCCGCCCAGGGGGTGGGCGTCATGTCCCTGAAAGCCCGGTGCCATGTGCTTGACGCCCTGCCCCTGGAGGAGACCACCATTGCCAATCCCGCCCGCTACCGGGCGCGGAACCTGCCCGCCGTCGGGGCTTTCCTGAAACCGGAGGACCGGGGCGAGGAGCAGCTGAGTCTGCTGTGAGACAAAGGAGTGTGGTTTTTCATGCCGAACTATGAGACTTTAATGGAGAATCTGAAGAAACGGGGCTTCTCCGTCCGGTTCTTCGCCACGGCGGAGGAGGCCCGGGCCTACCTGGTGGACACCATCCGGGACAAGACCGTGGGCTCGGGCGGCAGCGAGACGATCCGGGTCATGGATCTGCTCCCGGCCCTGGCGGAGCACAACACCGTGCACAGCCACGCCCTCCCCTGCGCGGATCCGGAACAGGAGATCGCGCTGGCCAACGCCTCCCAGGTCTATCTCAGCTCAGTCAACGGCCTGGCGGAGACCGGCGAGATCATCAACATCGACGGCAGAGGCAACCGGATCGCCTCCACCCTCTACGGCCACGAGACGGTCTATTTCATTGTGGGCCGGAACAAGATCGCCCCGGACTACGACGCCGCGCTGTACCGGGCGCGGAATATCGCCAGTCCGAAAAACGCGCAGCGGCTGCACAAGAACACCCCCTGCGCCGTCCGCGGGGACAGGTGCTATGACTGCAGCTCACCGGAGCGCATCTGCCGCGGCCTGGCGGTGCTGTGGGCGCCGCTCACCGGCGTGGGCCGGACGGAGGTCGTCCTGGTGGACGAGGATCTCGGCTTCTAAAACCCGCTTAAGCGGTAGAGAAAGGAGGAGCCCGCGTGAAACGCCGCCTGACTGCGCTGGCGCTGTGCGCCGCCGTGCTGCTCACCGGCTGCTCCTCCATGCTGGAGCGCAGCTACACCTCGGAGACCCTCCACGACCGCACGCCCTCCCCCGAGGGGGACAGCTCCGTGCTCATGGCGGAGGACTACCGGGATCTGGTCAGCGCCGTGTACTATGTGGTCTCCCAGAGCCTGCCCACCGGCACCATCCGGCTGAACAACTACACCCGGGATGTGGAGTCGGATCTGGCCGCCGCCTGTCTGGAGGTGGTGGAGGACGACCCCCTGGGTGCCTACGCGGTGGAGTTCATCAAGTATGACTATACCCACATCGTCTCCTACTATGAGGCCACCGTCAGCGTCACCTACCGCCGCACGGCGGAGCAGGTGGCGAACATCGTCTCCGCCACCGGGAACAGCGCCATCCGCACGGAACTGCAGGAGGCGCTGACGGACTTCCGGCCGGAGCTGGCGCTGCGCATCAGCAATTTCACCGAGGGCACCGACTTAAACCAGCTGCTGCGGGAGGCGTATTACTCCATGCCCGCCTCCGCCCTGGGCCTGCCTGAGGCGGAGATCAATGTCTATCCCGACCACGGCGCCCAGCGCATTGTGGAGGTGCTGCTCACCTATCCCATGACCCGGGAGGAGGCGCAGGAGCGCGGCCAGGCGCTGCGCGAGCGTGCGCAGACCCTGCTGGAGCCCTACGGGGGACAGCCGGCGCTCCAGGATCTGATCGCCCTGGCCCAGCGGGAGACGGTCTATGACCCGGAGGGCGGCTCCACTGCCTATGACGCCCTGACAGGCAGGGCGGCGGACAGCGAGGGCCTTGCCCTGGCGCTGGCCCTGCTGTGCGGCCAGGCGGGGGATCCGGACTGCCAGGTGGTGTCCGGCACACTGGAGGACGGCACGCCGCGGTTCTGGAACCAGATCCGGCTCAACGGCGGCACATACTACCTGGATCTGGCGGGGGACGGCACGCTTTCCACCGGGGAAGAGCTGTACGGCCAGGGCTACCGCTGGGCGGACGCCCCTGTCCCGGAGCCTCCCGCGCAGGAGGAGACGCCGCCGGAGGAGAGTCCGGAGGAGTCCCCCGCCGCGGAATAGCGCCGCGTTCCCCGATTCCTCCCCGGGCGGCAGGTGCGCGGCGCGAAAAATTCGCTCTTGACAGAACCGCGGGGCGTGATTATAATACTCTGCGTTGCCGCGAGTGTAGCTCATCTGGTAGAGCGCCACCTTGCCAAGGTGGAGGTAGCGAG
>CAYRAG010000092.1:0-3872 GCA_964422185.1 uncultured Oscillospiraceae bacterium | reverse complement strand
ATCTTGACGATCGGTTGAACTGTGCCACGCAGCCACCTATCTGGTCGCACATTCAGTGCCACATAGTTTAAGGGGAGCCAGGTTTTCCCGGCTCCCCTCGTATTTTGTGATCAATTCCTGCTCAGTTGAATTTGTCTGCGAGTAACCTTTGAGAATCGCAGCTCTCCCGAGACTATTTGATTTACCAGGTCTCAGAGGTCTGCAATCAAGCAGTCAGCACGAGCGTGCAGTCTTGGACAGGGTTCCCCGGCTGCGCTCACACCTTTTCCAGCATTGTCTCCTGGACATAGTGATCTGCATCGGTGGTGGCAGTGAGAGACACGCTCCGCCAGCCGTCCAGCTCGATCCGGATGTCGTAGGTGGCGTCGGGTTTCAGCCACTCCACCTCCCAGTCGCCGAAGTAGTTCGTCTGCGTGGAGACCGTCTCGCCGGTCTCGCGGCAGGTCAGGGTGACGCGTGCGCCGACGGCGGGCTCGTCGCCGGTCTCATCGCCGGGCAGGTACACGCTGCCGGCCAGAAATACTGTGGGAATGTTCAGGTAGACCACACCGGTCTCTTGTCCGCTCAAAGCTGGGAGGGGCGTAACCCGGTTGGCCGCGATGACCCTGCTGACCTCGCTGTCCGGGTCGTCCAGATCGCCGAAAGTCAGCGCGGCGTTGGGGCACGCCTCCACACACCGGGGCATGGCGTAGCCCTCGTCCAGCAGGTGGGCGCACATGGTGCACTTCTGGGGAATCTGCAGCTCCTCGTTCCAGTACACCGCCCCGATGGGGCACGCCTCGGCAATCTGCTTTTGCCCTTTGGCTTTCTCCGGGTCAATGAGCACAATCCCGTCCTCCCGCCTGGTGACCGCACCGTGCTCCGCAGTGCGCAGGCACGCGGGATCCGCGCAGTGGGCGCACATGAGCGGGACATTGCTCATCTTGACTTTCCGGTTGTCGTCGCCGCGCTCTTTGCTGACGATCTTCACCCAGAACTGGCCCTCGTGGGGCTGGGGCGCGGACACGGCGGTGGCAAAGCCGCAGTGCTCATCCTTGCAGGCCATGAAACAGTTGTAGCAGGCCATGCAGTTTTCCGTATTGACCGCGATGGCGTAACGCATATTATTTCCCCTCCCCGTTTGCTTTTGCCAGCAGGGTGTTGAGCACCATGCCGGGAACCAGAGGCTTCCGGTAGACCTCCATCTCCACCAGCGTGGAGTTGGGCGTCATGCCGGGAATGTGCCGCCCCTCGATCATGTCGGGGGAGGTCAGAACATTGGCGCAGCCGCCCTTGTCGATCTCGTCCACGCCGGGCACCGCAGGCTCGTACATGCCGGAGGAGCCGTAGAGGTGCACCGTGTGCTCCTCCAGGCGGTTGGTGATCTTCGCCATGCACAGAATCTCCCCGCGGTCATTCCACACGCGCACGATGTCGCCGTCGTGGATGCCGCGCTCCGCCGCGCGTTTGGGGTGGATGCGGATGATGGCGTAGGGGTTGCCCTCCACCACCTGGCGGTGATCCGGGATCTCCCACAGCCATTTGTTGTGCTGGTCGTACTGGGTGTGGAATCCGTACCTGGGGTGCGGGGAGATCAGCTGCAGCTTGTACTTCTCATACAGCGGCGAGCAGTGGCCCTCCCGGCTGGGCTTGTAGAACGCCATGGGGCCCCGGACGGGATCGTCCGGCTCTTTCTCCTCCAGCAGCTCGGAGACAAACTCGATCTTGCCGGTGCGGGTGCCCAGTTTGCCCTCTTTCATGCACTCATCCCGGACCATCTTGCACTCCGTGCCCTCGGCAAACCACCGGAAGCCCCAGCGGCGCTCCCAGTTCTCCGGCACGCCGGGAATGTAGTAGCCCCGCTGCTTGAACTCCTCCCAGCCGATGCGCTTGGACAGGTCGGAGCACTCCCAGAACCGTTTGCACCAGGCCTCCTCGTCTCTGCCCTCCGTGTACTCCTCGCCGAAGCCGAGGCGCTCGGCCAGCTGGGAGAAGATCCAGTAGTCGCTGTGGGACTCACCCAGTGGGGGAATGGCGGCTTTCTGGTACACGATGACCTGCCAGTTGTTGCCGGTCTGGCCGTGGGAGGCGTAGCCGCTGTTGCCGGAGGAGCAGAACTCGCCGATATCCGTGCGCTCCAGCACAGTGCAGGCGGGCAGCATGACATCGCAGAACTTGCCCTCGGGCGTCAGATGCATGTCCTGGCTGACGGTGAATTCCAGCTCCGGGCTGCGGTACATCTCAGCCCATTTATTTGTGTTGACCATCGTCCCGAAGAAATTGCCGCCGTACCGGTAGAGCAGGTGGACTTTGCTGCAGCCGGGCAGGGGGTAGACATGCTCGTTGAACTGCTGCTCCAGGCTCTGGCCGCAGAAGCCGTCGCCCAGCCACTCGTCATGGCCGTTCAGGATGGCCTCCGGCAGGGTGAGCCGGTAGAGCTTCTGCTCCACACAGTTGACTGCGGTGTGATCCGCCACGGGCTCGTTGGCGATGGTGCTGCGGGGGTCGGAATAGCCCCCGAACCAGAAATTGTAATCCATGGGGCCGCCGGCGTTGGCGGTCCACATATTGCGGCCGGGTTTGCCCATGCCCTGCATGGCAAACAGCTGCACCATCAGGCGGGAGTAGTCCGTGCCGTTGTCGGTGCGGCACGCGCCGCCCCAGCCCACGCGCACGCCTGAGCCGCCCATGGTGTTCGTGGACGCCCAGCGGCGGGCCAGCGCCTTGATGACGGGCGCCCGGACGCCGGAGATCTCCTCCGCCCACTTCGGGGTCTTCTTCACGCCGTCCGGGCCCTTGCCCAGAATGCGATCCGCCCACTCCTGGAAACGGTGCGCGTGCTGTTCAATGTACTCGTGGTCGTAGGTGTCCTCGGTGAGCCACACATAGGCGATGGCCTCCAGAATGGCGGCGTCCGTGCCCGGCCGGGGTGTGATGTACTTGTCCCCCTGCTTGACCGCGGTGAAGTTCACAAAAGGATCCACATAGATGACGGAGATGCCCAGCTCCTTAAACCACCTGCGCCAGATGTTGTTTTCATTGGCGGAATAGCAGCTGTGCGTGGAGTCCGGGTCATGAGACCAGAAAATCAGGGTGTCCGTGTTCTGCAGGCAGTCCTCCAGCAGGTCGAAAGGCTCGGGGCAGCCCAGCCGCCAATAGTGGCCGTAGACATGAGCGGCGCCCCAGTGGAAGCCCTCCCAGGAGTCCGGATTGTCCAGGATCTGGGTGTAGCCCAGCAGGTTGAAAAAGCGCTTGAACGCCGAGAGCTTGTACCCCACAAGCCCCCAGCTGTGGTGGGACCCGGTGCAGGCGGTGACGGACTCCTTGCCGTAGGTGTCCTGGACACGCTTGATCTCGCGGGCCACCAGACCCAGCGCCTCGTCCCAGGTGGCGCGGCGGTAGCCGGAGATACCGCGCATCTCGGTGTGCCGGTTCTTTCCGTCCGGCGTCTCCACGAAGTCCTCCCGGATCAGCGGGTAGAGCAGCCGGTCGTAAGCGTAGGTCTTGTCCTTGTCCTGGAGGCCCAGCGCGGTCATGGTGACCCGGCGGGGCGGCGTGAACTCTTTCCCACGCGCCTTGATCACCCAGCCCTTGGGATCGTCCTCCCGCAGGGTGATGGGCCGGATGCGGCGGATTTTGCCATCTACCACATGAACCTCGGCGGGGCCGCCTAAAGTGTTGGTGTAGGAAACCACTTCATCCATCTGTGTATGCACCTCATCTTTTCCGTATGTTTCGCCGGGACATCTGCCGTTCTCAGCGACCGGCGCGGCGGGCGATGCCTCACTGCCGCGCCGCTTCGCTCCGGCGCTCAGACCGTGCGTTATGGTTTTTCAGTGTGAGCCTGACGGCGCCGGGCAGTTTCGTGACTCTCGGGGCGGGCAGACCCGCCT
>CAYRAG010000091.1:2770-3879 GCA_964422185.1 uncultured Oscillospiraceae bacterium | reverse complement strand
CCCATCGCTCCGGAAAAAAGCGAGATGACATCACGGTTTGACGCATATTGGCCGTAAGTGTGGATGAATCTGTTCGCGGCCATTATCCTGAATCTCCATTCATTTTCGTTGGGCACATCGTCCGCTGCCAAAGCCTCCCAGCGGGAAGATCGAGCTGGCCTGGCCTCTCAGGCTGTCCCCGTCATGCCTGTGGACCCGCTTTCCCAAAAGGTACCTCACGGCGGCACCGGTCGTCTCCTGCGGCGGGAACCTGTGCCGAACCACTCCCCGGCGCTTTCCCCGCCATCATGGTAGAAGTCTCTGTGTTCTAGGCCTCAGACCACTCGAAGTTTTCCCGGCCGGCTCCGACCTCAAAGTGGTACTTCCCGATGCCCAGGTCGATCCCCGCGAAGCTGCCGTTGGTGCACTGGAGAGATACCTTTCCGTCCCTGCCGGAGACCTGGTATGCCTGCCGGTTCAGCGCGGTGGGCGCCAGGAGAAGCGCCTCCACACCGTCTGTGTACCACTGGGGCTCCGGGCCGTCGTAACGGCTGATCTCAGACGCGGCTTTCGATTTATGGGGGACGCCCTGCGTCAGCCCGTAGCCGACGACGATGATCCCGTTCACTTTCAGGGACGCGTCCGCCAGGTTCTTATCCACGCCTTTTTTGCTGACCATGCCGCCAATCCACCAGGTGTTGAGACCGAGCGTCTGCGCGTACAGCATCAGATCCGCGCCGCAGTACCCCAGTCTCTCGTCCAGATCCGGGGCGTCCGCGCCGGCGAGGATGAAATAGTTGTTCACGCCCTTGGATATCAGAACCCTGGCCCAGCCTGCAAGCGCGTCGGAATTGCCCGTCACCAGGGAGATCGCCAGGCGGTGCGCCCCGTTGTCCTCCTGCACCCGTTCGTTCAGCAGGGCAACAATCTCCTCCGGAATCGGTTTGTCGGAAAACTTTCGCACCGTGTGGCGCTGCCGGATTGCCTCCTGGATGGTCATTATAAATCCCTCCCTGGAATGAGTCGGTATGGTAATGGCATCGTGCCGCAGGCAGAGGAAAGGCGGAGGATCCACCGGAATGCCGGCTCGCCGTTCCGTCTTCCCGCCTGGTACCATCATACCCGAACTC
>CAYRAG010000091.1:0-2670 GCA_964422185.1 uncultured Oscillospiraceae bacterium | reverse complement strand
GCCGAGAGCTTCGGGGCGAGCGGGGCGCTGATGGGGATCATCGGCGGGCTGACGAATCTCACCTCGCTGCTGTTCCGGCCTGTCGCGGGGAATCTCACCGACTATGTGAGCAAGTACAAACTGTCCCTCGTGGGCGCCATCGGGCTGTGCGCGGCCTGCGTCGGCTATGTGTGCTCCACGGGCACCTGGATGATTGTGCTCGCCCGGATCCTCAACGGCATCGGGTACTCCTGCTGCTCGGTGTGCATGTCCACCTGGACCGCCAATATGCTCCCGAAAGACAGGGTCGGGTTCGGCATGGGGCTTTACGGGACGATGAACGCCCTGAGTATGGCGGTCGCGCCGGCCATCGGCGTGTACATCAGCGACCTGCTGGGATACCGGGCCTCGTTCCTGATCGCCGCGGCGTTCGCTCTGGGCACCCTGGTCACCATCCAGTTCATCCACGACCGCGGGGAGCCGCCTGTCCGGGAGAAAACGGCCGCCCGGATGTCTTTCCGGCTCATCGATAAAAATGTGGTGCCCGTGGCCCTGATTGTCACGCTGTTCGCCGTGCCGTATTGCGCCACACAGTCGTTCCTGGTGCGCTATGTCGCGGTGCGGGGACTGTCCGTGTCCGTGGGGCTGTTCTTCCCTCTGTACGCCGTCTTCCTGCTGGCGCTGCGCTTCGGCCTGAAGAACCTGTTTGACAAACTGCCGTACTGGGTGTTCGTGGCGGCGGGCGAGGTCAGCGCGTTTCTGGCGATGCTCTGCCTGACCGTGATGAACAGCAATTTCGTGATGCTGCTCGCCGCCCTGTTCATGGCGGGCGGATACGGGATCATGTGCTCTGTCAGCCAGTCCACCGCCATTCTGCTGGCGGGCGAGGGACACCGGGGTCTGGCCAACAGCACCTACTATGTGGGGCTGGATCTGGGGATGTCCCTGGGGCCCATGCTGGGCGGCGTCCTGTATGATGCCGTGGAGCCCCGGTGGTTCTACCCGCTTCTGATGCTGACCCTGCCGCTGTGCGCGGTGGTGGCGGTGGTTCAGGTTCAGCTCGCCTGGAAAGCCGGAGCGGAAAGCAGAGAGACCGTGCACGGCGTGAAATGACGGGATGACACACCACTGCCCACGGCAGCTGAGAAAGTTCAGCGGCCGTGGGCAGTTTTTCTCCCGTGAGGCTCCGGCCGGGAACCGGATCCCTCCATGCTAGCCGGGGGCGTTGTCATCGTCCCCGGATTTTGTCTTCCCGTCTGTCGTCAGCTCTTCGTCGTTGAGGAACTTGCCCCCGAAGACCGTGGTGAACAGGATCTGGATGTCAAAGGCGATGCTCCAGTGCTCGATGTAGTAGACATCGTGCTCCACTCTGGCCTTAATCGAGGTGTCTCCGCGGTATCCGTTCACCTGGGCCCAGCCGGTCATGCCGGGGCGCACCTCGTGCTTGACCATGTACAGCGGAACCTCGTTGCGGAACTGCTCCACATAGTGGGGCACCTCCGGCCGCGGGCCCACCAGGCTCATGTCCCCCCGGAGCACATTCCACAGCTGGGGCAGCTCATCCAGGGAGCACTTGCGCATAAAGGATCCAAACGGCGTCTTCCGGTCGTCTGTCTTCCTGCTCCAGCCGACCTGTTCCTGATCGTTCATCCGCATGGAGCGGAACTTGTACATGGTAAAGGGCTTCTTGTCCTTCCCGATGCGCTCCTGTTTGAAGATGACCGGCCCCGGGGAGGACAGTTTCACCCCGATGGCGCAGATGAGCAGCACCGGCGAGCACAGCGCCAGCAGCAGCGCAGACCCGATGATGTCCATGGCGCGTTTGCAGAACGCGTTGGCCCAGTTGTCCAGCGGGATATGCCGGATGTTCAGCAGGGGGATGCCGTTCAGGTCGTCAAACTGCGGGTTGGACGGCATGTACTCTGCGTAGAACGGGATGATGGACAGCCGCACACCGGCGGACTCGCAGGCGGCGATGATCTCCGGCGTGCGGGTGATATCCCCCGGCTCCAGCGCCGCCACCACCTCGTCCGGACGGCGGCGCTCCAGCACCGCGCCCAGATCGTCAAAGACGCCCATGTATCTCAGATCCAGCTCCGTGCGCTGATCGGACACATACCCGATGGGCGTGTACCCCAGCTCCCGATCCTGCCGGATCTCCCGCAGGTACCTTTCCGCCAGCGCACCGCCCCCCAGCAGGAGCACATGCTTCTGGTTGTAGCCCTTCTGCCGGTAGAACCGCAGAATCCGGCGCATGGCATACCGCTTCAGGCTCAGAACCGCCACGATGATCAGGAAAGTGAACCCCAGCGCCATGCGGGAGTAGTCCACGCTGTGCTGCAGGAACAGCCAGCCCAGCAGGATGGCGGCGTCCAGCGCCGTGGCCTCCCAGAGGCGCAGCAGCTCGTTGCGCAGCCGGATCCTGCGGAAGCTCTGGTACAGGCCGAACGCGGCGTAGGTAAACAGCTGCGCCACCGTGTAGACTGCCGCCAGGATCAGGTAGTCGGTCAGCGGCACATTCACCCTGCCCTGCAGGATGGAAAACCGGATCCAGAAGCCTACGGGGAACGCCAGGAACACAACCAGCGCGTCCGTGAGGACATGCAGGCGGTTGAGGATTTTCTGATTCTCCCTGATCACTGTCCCGCCTCCGCCCGGACGCCCTCCACCAGCGCGGCGGCGGTTCCGGTG
>CAYRAG010000090.1:0-3898 GCA_964422185.1 uncultured Oscillospiraceae bacterium | reverse complement strand
GTCATCGGGCAGCCCAGCCGGGAGAGGCCCTGCCGGAGCAGGTCGTTCAGGGAGCCGGGGGAGGAGCCGGGGAAGAGGGACAGCACCCGCTCTCCCGGGGCCACATACTGCCGCATGCCCTCCCGGAAGAACGCCGCCGTGGTCTCCTGGTCCTCCCGGGTGGAATACACCCGCTTGGGAGGCCCGGTGGAGCCGCTGGTGGTGACGATCCGCTCCACCTGATCCGCCCGGACGCACAGCAGGCGGATCCCCTGGGCGGCCAGATCCGCCGGGGTGAGAAACGGCAGAGCGGCGAAGTCCGCCAGGCTGTCAATGGGGGTCTCCGGCAGGTGTTCCCGGTAATAGGGGCTGTTCCCCCGGGCGTACGCCACCACCGACCGCAACCGCCGGAGCAGCCACTCGTCCAGCACCGGGCGGGTCAGGGGCGCGGGCACGCCGATCTGATCCGCCACCCACCGGTCAAGCATCCGGTTTGCGGGCCACGAGCAGGAAGTAGCCGGTGTCCGGCCCGGAGATACCGGAGCAGACGGAGCCGCCGCCGGCCTGGAACCAGGCGTCCAGGGAGCCGTAGTCCAGGATCGCCTGGCCGGCGAACGCCGCCAGATCCCGGGAGCGGTCCTCAAAGTGGACGGTGGTGTATCCCAGCTCGTCCAGCAGCAGCTGCAGGCCGTCCAGGACCAGGGCGCCGTCCTGGCAGTAGGGGGAGGGGAGATGCTCCCCGGCCTCGCAGTCCCCCTCGTTCCGGGGGCGCCGGAACTGCGCCATGGCCTCCCGGTACTCCCGGCGCCAGCGCATCCGATCCGGGTGCCGGCGGTACAGATCCGTGAGGATCAGGCGGCCGCCGGGTTTGAGCACGCAGTACGCCTCGTGAAACGCCTCCTCCTGCTTCTCCAGCAGGGAGAAGACGCACTCCATGAGAACCAGGTCAAAGGAGCGGGAGGGGAACTGCAGGGCGGCGGCGTCCATGACCTGGGCGTCCGCGCCCCGCTCTTTCGCCCGGGCCACCCGCTCCGGATCCAGATCCACCCCGGACACCGTCAGGCCGAACTCCTCCCGGGCCAGCAGGGCGGAGTCCCCCTCTCCGCACCCGATGTCCAGCAGCGCCAGACCCGGCGCCGCGCCCGCGGCGGTCAGGGCGAGGCGGGTCAGATCCGCCCCGCCGGGGCTGAGTGTGCTCACGGCGCGATCCCTCCTCTCCGGCTGTGAAACCTCACTTGTCCTCCATGAGAGCCTCCACCTCGGCCATTTTGCCGGTGGCCAGATCTCTGGAGATAAATACCTTGCCGCATTTGGGGCACACGGGCACCTCGTGCCCGAACGATCTCCCCATATACTGGAATGTGGTCTTTTTCAGTTCCAGGGGGACGCCGCATTTCGCGCACATCCAGGTTCTCTCCTCACTCATGCGCCCGCCTCCCCGCCAAAGCGCATCCGGTGGCAGTAGACGGACCGGACGGTGTAGGCCCCGCCGTCCTCCGTGTACTCCACCCAGTAGGTGATGACCTGCTTCTGGAGACTGGCCAGGTAGACGCCCTGGCCGTCCACAAACCGGTCCCCGTCCCGGACGGAGGTCCAGATGCACTCTTTCACCTCGTCGTCCGAGATCAGCTGGCTCTCCATGTCCTGCCGGACGGCATCGTCCACGGACAGTGCCAGACCGTCCCACGGATGAACCGCGGGGCTCCATTCCTCCAGACCCATACGGCGTCTCAGCTCCTTTTTCACCTGCAGCAGATTCCCGCGCTTCTCGCTGAGGGTGTAAGTCTGTCCGCATTCCCCGAACAGCACCTCCAGCACATGGCGGCAGGGCTTGCCCTTTTCCAGGAACACCTCCCGGCAGTTGGCGCAGTACACATAGTAGGGGAGATCGCTCTCGGATATCCGGTGCTCCGCCACGGTGTCGTAGAGCTCCGGCGCCGCCGTGCGCATGTGGCCGCCCCAGCCGCAGCAGCGGCCGGGATCCGGCAGCTCCTCCGGCGCGGTGCCGGCCTGGCGGAGCAGGGTGCGGACGCTGCCGCGCAGCTCCGGCTGTGTCCTGGCCGAGCAGGGGTCAAAGAGGGCGGCGTCCGGAAACGGCGCGGAGACCGGCAGATCCGGCTCCCCGGCGAGGATCTCGTACAGGGAGACCGTCTGGATGTCCGGCGCGAGCCTGCGCAGCATGGTGCCGCAGGTGGGGCAGGCCAGGATGAGAACCGGCCGGCCCAGCTCCTCCCAGGCGGAGGTCAGCCGGGCGGTGTTCTCCTCCCAGAGCTCCTGCTCTCCCGCCCACCAGGCGCTGGCGCCGCAGCAGGCCGTGATCACGCCCGCGCCCAGACGCTCTGTCAGCAGCTCCTGGACCGCCAGCGTCTGCTCCGGCAGGGACATGGCCAGCCGGCAGCCGGGGAAGAACGCGTACTCGCAGCGCTCCCGGCCGGGCGGCAGGGCCGCCTGGAACCCCTGCGTGGACACAAAGTCCAGCTCCCGCAGCCAGAAGTCGTGGAAGACGGCGGGGTCGATGCCCGCGCCCGCCCGGGCGGTGCGGGAGAACTGGAACAGGGCGCCCAGATCCACCCCCTCGGGGCACAGGCCGCCGCACCAGCCGCACTGGTTGCAGGAATAGACCTCCCGGGTCATGGTGCGGCTGGCCAGGAAATGGGGCCCGGAGTCCGCCATGACCTCCATGGCCATCTGGTGGGGCGGCTTGCGGTATTTGCTGAGCAGCTCGCAGCGCTTGAGGCAGCGGTCGCAGGTGCACTGCAGGCACCGGGCGGCCTCCTGCTTCACCTCCGCCTTCGTGTATCCCGCCGGATCCTGAGGCACCACCAGCGGAACACTGGGGGTGTCCTCCGGGATGAGCCGGTAGTCCGGGCAGGAAGGTTTCGCCTTTCCGCCGGACGGCCGGCCGGTCTGGATGGCGCCCTCCATGAGCCGGGACAGTTCCGGCCCGGCGGCCAGGCTGTCCGGCGCGTTCTGGCCGCACAGCCCGCCGCCCAGGAACACCCCGGCCCTCTCCGTGCTGTACAGCGCCGGGTTCCAGCCGCTCAGCAGGCCGAAGTCGCTGCCGCCCTCTCCGGTGGCGAGATACACGGCGGAGTAGCCCTCCAGTTGATCCAGACCGGTAATCTCCGTATTCAGCTGGAACTCCACCTGCTCGCCGGAGAACTGGAACAGGATGTCCTCCTTAAACTCGGCGTAGCGGGGGTGCTCCCGCAGTTTCCCGCCCACATCCGGGGCGCGGTCGAAGACGGTGACGGGATACTTCTTCTGCGCCATGCACAGCGCCAGGGACAGTCCGGCCAGGCCGGCGCCCACCACCGCGATCTTCTCCTCTTTCGCGGGAACCTGAAACACATCCGGCGGCTGGGGCCCGGCCAGCCGGAGCACCGCCTCCTCCAACCGCGCCATGTCCAGAGGCTCGTCCCCCGTCAGGCTGCGCTGGCAGCGGGTGCGGCACTCCTGGCCGCACAGGGCGCAGGCGGCCGCCGGGAAGACCGTGGCCGTGCGCAGATCCCGGTACGCCGCGGGCAGGCGGCCCTTGGCCGCCTTGCGCAGGAACGACCGGATATCCAGCCCGTACGGGCACGCGCAGGTGCAGGGGGCCGGGGCGTCATAGATGCAGCCGTCGATAAAACAGGTGACCTCGGACAGTTCCACTGTGCCGGCCTCCTTGTATTATAGAGTAGTAGTTTTTCGTGACCCTCTCCAAGGTCATGTGCTACACTGTAAGGGATGCTGTGGATTGGTTCGGCCTTTCTCACTTATTGATTCTGAACTTACAGGGGATGGCTGGCGATGTCGTCCATCTCATCCTCGAAATCTCTGCCCAGATAGTACTTATCCGGCTTGAGCTCTCTGCCCTCCTGCTTCGCGGCCCACGCGGCCTTCACCTTGTCCGGCGTGGCGGGCAGCTCATAGATCC
>CAYRAG010000089.1:0-4318 GCA_964422185.1 uncultured Oscillospiraceae bacterium | reverse complement strand
CTGTGGTAGAGTATACGGGAAACACGGCGCGGACACGCCGTAATCGAAACGATCAAAGAGTGAGCTTTATGGAAGAGATAATACGGCCGGTCACGGCGGAGCATCAGGAGTACCTGAGGGACGAGTCCCACACGGAGGGGCATGCGGAGTATATCGCGTTTCCCCGCAGCGAGGAAGAGGTGGCGGCGGTGCTGCGCCAGGCCTGGGAGCGGGATCTTCCCGTCACGCTGCAGGGCGGCCGCACCGGCATCTCCGCCGGCTGTGTGCCCCACGGCGGCCTGATTGTCAGCCTGACCCGGATGAACCGGGCGACAGGCTGCCGCGCCCTGCCGGACGGCAGGTTCTCCGTCCTTGTACAGCCGGGCGTCGTGCTGTCCGAGCTGGGGAAGTGGATCGAGAGCCGGAAATTCGACACCCGGGGCTGGGATGAGGAGAGCCGGAAGAGCTATGCCGCGTTCTGCAGGGCGGGGGAGTTCTTCTTCAGCCCGGATCCCACCGAGCGCTCCGCCTGCGTGGGCGGCATGGCGGCGTGCAACGCGTCCGGTGCCCGGAGCTATCTCTACGGGCCCACCCGCCCCCATATCCTGTCCCTGCGGGCGGTGCTGATGGACGGGCGGATCGTGGCGCTGCACCGGGGCGAGCAGTTTGCCCGGGGGCTGGATTTCTCCCTGAGGTGCGAGGACGGCTCCGTGGTGACCGGCAGACTGCCCACCTACACCATGCCGGCCACGAAGAACACCTCCGGATACTACTGCATGCCCGATATGGATCTGATGGATCTGTTTATCGGCTCTGACGGCACCCTGGCGGCGATTACGCAGCTGGAGCTCGCGCTGCTGCCCAGCCCTGCGTACCAGTGGTGTGTGAACTGCTACTTCCTGTCGGAGGATCAGGCGATGGCGTTCGTCCGATCCGTGCGCGACCAGGAGGAGAAAGTCGCGGCCATCGAGTACTTCGACGGGGACGCGCTGGACATCCTGCGAAATCAGCGCTCGAACCACCCCGCGTTCTCCGCGCTGCCTCCCGTGCCGGACGGGGCTGCCGCCGCCGTGTGCGTGGAGCTGCACGACAGCGACCGGGAGAACATCCAGCGGCGCCTGTTCGATCTGGGGGACAGACTGAAAGCCGCGGGCGGCCGGGAGGAGGATACCCAGGTGGCCCGCACCGCCACGGATGTGGCGGCTTTGAAGTTCTTCCGCCACGCGGTGCCGGAGAGCGTGAACATGCTCATCGCCCAGCGCCGGAAGATCGACCCGGTGATCACCAAACTGGGCACGGACATGGCGGTGCCGGATGAGCGCCTGGAGGATGTGGTGGCGCTGTACCGCCAGGGACTGGCGGAGACCGGCCTGCAGTCCGCCGTGTGGGGCCATGTGGGCAACAACCACCTCCATGTGAACATCCTGCCCCGGTCCGGGGACGACTACCGCCGCGGCAAGGAGCTGTACGCCGACTGGGCGAGGGCGGTGACCGCCATGTCCGGCTCCGTGTCCTCCGAGCACGCCGTGGGCAAGTCGAAAGTGGACTTCCTGGAGATTATGTACGGCAGAGAACACATCGAGGAGATGCGTGCGCTGAAAAAGGCGTTCGATCCCAAGGTACTGCTGGGCCAGGACAACCTGTTCGCGAAAGAGGGGGCCTGACATGGACATCGTGGTGTGTATCAAGCAGGTGCCGTCCACCAACGAGGTGCGCCTGGATCCGGAGACGAATACCATCCTGCGGGACGCCAGCCACAGCGTGATCAATCCCTTCGACGCCCACGCCGTGGAGGAGGGGATCCGCCTGAAGGAGCGGTACGGCGGCCAGGTGACCGTCATCAGCATGGGGATCCCCGGGGTGGAGGAGCTTCTGCGGGACGCCGTGGCACGCGGCGCGGATCGGGGGATCCTGCTCAGCGACAGGGCCTTTGCCGGAGCGGATACCCTGGCGACCTCCTACACCCTGGCGGCCGGGATCCGGAAAGCGGGACGGTTTGACCTGATCCTCTGCGGCAGGATGGCCGTGGACGGCGATACCGCGCAGATCGGCCCGGAACTGGCGGAGCAGCTGGGGGTCCCCCATCTCACCCAGGTGGTGGAGATCGGGAAGATCTCGTCCGGGAAGGCGGAGGTCCGCCGGCTGACGCCCGGGGGAGACGAGCTGGTGGAGATCACCCTGCCTGCGCTGCTGACCCTGACGCGGGAGATCAACACGCCCCGGATGCCGAGCCTGTCCGGCGTGCGCCGGAGTCTGACCGCGCCGTTCGAGCGCTGGGGACTGGATGACCTGGGCGCGGACAGGGATCGCTGCGGCCTGAACGGCTCCCCGACCCAGGTGGTGCGCACTTTCGTCCCCGCCCGGGAGCGCGAGACGGTGCCCATTACCGGCACCAGCGCGGAACAGGGGGCGCGGATTCTGGAGATTGTGAAGGAGGTGCGGGGATGACCGGCCTGAACATCGACGGCGCGAAGTGCGTCGGCTGCGGGCTGTGCCTGTCCGCCTGCCCCTCCGGGGCGCTCCGCCTGGAAGACGGCACGGCGCGTGCGGACAGTGCCAGGTGTGTGCTGTGCGGCCTGTGCGCGGACGCCTGTCCCTCCGGGGCGATCTCCATCGAGAAAGAAAAGACAGCCCTGGATCTGTCGCGGTGGAGCGGCGTGTGGGTGTTCGCGCAGCACGAGGGAGGGGTTCTCCTCCCTGTGGCGCTGGAGCTGCTCTCCCGCGGCCGCGTTCTGGCGGACGATCTGGGGGAGCCGCTGTGCGCCGTGGTCTCCGGCCCGGATGAGGACATCTGCCGGCCGCTGCTGGAGCAGGGCGCGGACAGAGTATACTTTTGCCGGACAGCACAGACGGAGATCCGGGAGGAGCCGTTTCTCGCCGCCCTGCTCACGCAGCTGATGGAAACCCTGCATCCGGCGGTGGTGCTGTTCGGGGCGACGCCCCTGGGCCGCAGCCTGGCGCCCCGGCTTGCCGCACGGCTGGGCACCGGACTGACGGCGGACTGCAGCGAGCTCTCCATCGACCCGGCCAGCCGGTGCCTGTACCAGACCCGCCCGGCTTTCGGCGGCAACCTCATGGCCACCATCGTCTGCGCGGAGCACCGGCCTCAGATGGCGACGGTCCGCCCGGGCGTGCTGCCCATCACCCCTCCCGCGCCGCGGCCCGGCGCGCAGGTGGTGGAGGTCGCGCCGCCCGCCATGGGAACCCCCGCCACCCGGACCATCCGGGCGGAACAGGCCGCACGGGAGGCCGCCGGACTTCAGGGGGCGGACATCATCGTCTCCGTGGGCCGCGGGATCGGAGTGCAGAAGAACATCAGGCTGGCGGAGCAGCTGGCGGAGCGCCTGGACGCCAGGCTGGGCTGCTCCCGGCCCCTGGTGGAGGCGGGGTGGCTCTCCTATGACCACCAGATCGGGCAGACCGGGGTCAGCGTGTCGCCCAAACTGCTGATCACTTTCGGCATCTCCGGCGCGGTGCAGCACCTGGCGGGGATCAGCGGCGCCGAGCGCATCATCGCCGTCAACTCGGATCCGGAGGCACCCATCTTCTCCCTCGCCCACGAGTCGGTGGTGGGGGACTGTGTGGAGATCCTCCGGGAGATGCTACAGGCGCTGGAGGCGGAGTCTGCCGGCGGAAAGCGGGAATGAGGAGTCGCGGGCGGATTCCCGGCCTGCGTGAAACCAGTGGGAACCGCGCAAGACAGGTTGTTTTCAGGAGTTTGATACGCGGCCGGCCGCGGTAAGGCCGGAGAAAGGAGCATAGTATGGCAGTTCTGCAGGTAACAAAGCATAATTTCGAGGAGCAGGTGACAAACTCGGAGAAACCGGTTCTGCTGGATTTCTGGGCGGACTGGTGCCCGCCGTGCCGCATGATGGCTCCCATCGTGGATGCCGTGGCGGAGGATCATCCGGAAATCAGGGTGGGCAAGGTCAATGTGGACGAGGAGCAGGAGCTGGCGCTCCAGTTCCAGGTGGAGAGCATTCCGACCCTCGTGGTCATCCGGAACGGCGCGGAGGCCGCCCGCCAGGTGGGCGCCGTCCCCAGGGAGAGACTGGAATCCATGCTGAAATGAGCACCCGGCGGAGGAACTGGCCCCGCCGGTGCGCGGCGGCGGCCCGGGGAGACGCGGAGCGGATCCCCGGGCTGTCGCAGCCTCCCGCACGCCCCGGATCGCGTCAGTCAGGCCGCCCGGCAGGCGGGAAAAAGTCGCCCGGGGGCGAAGAAAATTCTTGACAGCAGTATGCGAGTCTGTTAAACTAGCCCTTGCTGTGGACGAATAGCAACACGCTGGTGTAGCTCAGTTGGTAGAGCAGCTGATTTGTAATCAGCAGGTCGGGGG
>CAYRAG010000088.1:0-4353 GCA_964422185.1 uncultured Oscillospiraceae bacterium | reverse complement strand
GCGGAGGTTCATCCGCATGGGCCGGCCGCACCTCGGGCAGCGGGGAACCAG
This sequence comes from uncultured Oscillospiraceae bacterium, assembly GCA_964422185.1. Lineage (GTDB taxonomy): Bacteria > Bacillota > Clostridia > Oscillospirales > Oscillospiraceae > CALXCT01. The sequence goes on along the minus strand of CAYRAG010000088.1, from coordinate 4,302 downwards.
GCCGGAGGGCACGCGATCCGCGGGGTGCTCCGGCGGAACCAGCGCGCCGGTCTCGTCCATCGTATACCCCTGGGACTGCACCATCTGCCGGATGACCGCCTCGTTGTCATAGGTCTCGTCGTGGCAGGGCAGGCTGCACTGGAACAGGCCGTAGTCGCCCTGGGTGTAGAACAGCCGCTCCCGGTCAAACCCGCTCTTCTGGAAGCAGTGATCCACATTCGTGGTGATCACGAAGTAGTCTCTGCCGCGAACCAGCTCGAACAGCCTGTCGTAGACCGGCTTTGGCGGATCCATGTACCGGTTGATGTAGATGTACCGGCTCCAGTACGCCCAGTGCTCTTCCGCGGTCTCAAAGGGGGTGAAGCCCCCGGAGTACATGTCCGTGAAATGGTACCGGGCCGCGAAGTCGGAGAAATACCGGTCGAAACGATCCCCGGTATAGGTGAAGCCGGCGGAGGCGGACAGGCCGGATCCCGCGCCGATCACTACGGCGTCCGCCTCCCGCAGCGCCGTTCGCAGCCGGGAGACGCTCTCCCGCAGATCGCCGGATTCCGGTATAGTGTCAGGGGACATGGGAACTCCCGCCTTTCTGATTTTTTCAGGGCCTGTCAGGCCAGATTCTCCCCCAGCAGGGCGCGGTAGATCCGGAGATCCTCATCCTTGAACACATCAAAGATGACCCGCTCCACCGCGGCGCCGGTCTCCAGAAACGCACGGACCGCGCCCACGGCGATCTCCGCCGCCTGATCCTGGGGGAAATGGAACTCCCCGGTGGAGATGCAGCAGAACGCGACGCTGCGGCAGCCGTATTCCGCGGCCAGACGCAGGCAGGAGGTGTAGCAGGACGAGAGCAGTTCCCGATCCCGCTGCGTCACCCGGCCTGAGATGATCGGCCCCACCGTGTGGAGAATATACCGGCACGGCAGGTTGAAGCCCGGGGTGATCTTCGCCTGGCCCGCGGGCTCCTCAGCGCCCTGCCGGCGCATGATGTCCGCGCACCGCAGGCGCAGCTGGACACCGCTTCTGGTGTGGATGAGATTGTCGATGCAGGAGTGGAGCGGGCGGAAGCAGCCCAGGAGGGCGCTGTTGGCCGCGTTGACGATGGCGTCCGCGCACAGGGTGGTGATGTCGCCCCGCCACAGCACAAGCCGGCGGTCGCAGCGCAGTGCCGGAAGCCGCTCCGCCTCCGTGACGCCCGCCCGATCCCGCTCCTCACGGAGATACCCGTCCTGGATCTCCAGAAACTCCCGGCTGACCGGGTTGGGCATACGCACATTCATCAGGGCCCGGAGCAGATCGCGCTGATCCTGCTCCCCCTCCGGGATTCGGATCTCCCGGTACCGGGGATCCTCGTCCAGCAGAGCCTGAATCAGCCAGACCCGCCGCTGATCATGGGTCACGGCGAACCCTCCTCTCCCGCGTTCCGGACTACCCGGACAGACGGGTAGCCGTAATACGCAAACACCCGCAGCACCTCCGGCGTGAGCTCCTCGCCGCTGACGGCGACGGGCACGGCGGGCGGGCAGGAGACCGCGGGGTCGGCGCAGATCCGGCCGGCCGCCTGGTCGAGAGGCACCGCAACCGCGTCCGCGAGGGCCGCCTGCCGGATGGTGAGCCGGCGCACCGGGGCCGGCAGAGGCGGCGCCGCGGAGAGCTCCCGCGGCGCCCGGCGGGGCAGATCCGCCAGCGTCCGCTCCAGAGTCCGGAGATCCTCCGGCGGGTTGTCCGGCGTGACCATGCACACCACCCGGTCGCGCTGGGCGTACTCACACTCCAGACCCGCCCGGCGCAGCGCGTCCGCCAGCTCGGGGCCGTCGTAGCCCCGGCTCTGCCCGGACAGGGTCAGCCGGAGAGGATCCGAGGGGAATACCGTGTAGCCGCACGCCGCCAGGCGGTCTTTCAGATCGTCCATCGCCGCGGCGGTCTCCCGCAGCCGCTCCGGCCAGCCCTCCGCCAGCAGCCGGTTGCACAGATCCAGGGACTGGAGGGTCAGGTAGGAGGGACTGGTGGATCCGAACAGCGCCAGGGCGCTGTCCGCCTGGCCGCCCACACGCTCCGCCGCCTCCCGGCTCAGGTGGAGATACGCGCCGCCGGTGAGCACCGGCAGCGTCTTGTGGGCGGAGTCGCAGCACATGGCCGCGCCCAGATCCAGCGGATGCCGGGACGGCGTGAGAAATTTCAGATAGGCCCCGTGGGCGTTGTCCACCAGCAGGGGCACCCCGTGATCCCGGCAGACCCGGGCGATGGCCGCCAGATCCGGGCTGCCGCCCAGATAGTCCGGGGCGGTGAGGTAGACCGCGAACGGGGACTCCCGGCGGATGGCCGCGTCCACCTGCGCGGGGGAGACGGGGCACGCGCACAGGCTGCCGCCGCCCTCCGGCATGAGCCAGGCGGCGTCCAGATCCAGCAGGGCGCAGGCGTGCACAAACGACTGGTGCACATTGCGCCCGGCCAGGATCACCGGCCGGCCGGACGCCGGGGCCCAGCCCAGCCGGGCCAGGTGGAGCATCGCCCGGACGCACTGGGACGAGCCCTCCGTGGCGTACCGCGTGAGGCCGCTGCCGAACCGCTCTGCCGCGTGCGCCTCGCTCTCCGCGATGATCCCGGACGCGCCGTACAGGGTGTCCGCCCCCGGGATCTCCGTGATGTCCAGGCTCTCGCAGCCCAGCCGGGAGACCCCCTTGTGGCCGGGCATATGCAGCCGCACCGCGCCGGAGCCGGCGTAGCGCCGGACGAAATCGCAGATGGGGGTGTCCATTCAGGGATCCTCACTCTGCGCCACTTTCATCATAATGGCGCACTCCATGCGTTTGCGGAACAGTTTGCAGCCGAGGTCGTAAGTGCCGGTGATGGCGCCGGTGGCGTGGTACGCGTTGGCGGCACAGCCGCCGGAGCAGTACAGCCGGGCCCAGCAGTCCCGGCAGTCCGGCCGGGCGTATGCGTTGCACTGGCGGAACTGCTCCTGGACGGCGTGGTTGGTCACGCCGTCCCACACATTGCCCAGACTGAATTCCGGCTGGCTGACAAACTGATGGCAGGGGAACAGCTCCCCCCAGGGCGTGACGGCCAGATACTCCGTGCCGCTGCCGCAGCCGGCGATGCGCTTGTAGATGCACGGCCCGTGGGTCAGATCCACCATGTAGTGGTAGAACACAAAGCCGCGGCCCTCTTTCTCCCGGCGCAGCATCTCCCGGGCGAGCAGCTCGTACTGGCGGTACAGAACGGGCAGATCCTCCTCCGTCAGCGCGTAGGGATCCCCCGGCGGGCAGACCACCGGCTCCATGGACAGCCGGGTGAAGCCCAGATCCGCCATGTGGAGGATGTCCCGGGTGAAGTCGGTGTTGTAGTGGGTGAAAGTGCCCCGGATATAGTAGTCCCGGTCTCCCCGCTCCTTCACGAACTTCTGAAACTTCGGGACAATCCGGTCATAGCTTCCGTGACCGGCGAAGTCCCTGCGCAGCCGGTCGTGCACCTCTTTCCGCCCGTCCAGGCTGAGCACCACATTGCTCATCTCCCGGTTGGAGAACGAGATGACCTCGTCATCCACCAGCATGCCGTTTGTGGTCAGGGTGAACCGGAAGTTCTTGCCGCACTCCGCCTGCCTGGAGCGGGCGTACGCCACGATCCGCTTGACCACATCCCAGTTCATCAGCGGCTCGCCGCCGAAGAAATCCACCTCCAGGTTCGTCCTGCCCGGCGAGTGGGCGATGAGGAAGTCGATGGCCTGCTTTCCCACCTCAAAGGGCATGAGCGCCCGGTCCCCCCGGTACTTCCCCTGGCTGGCGAAGCAGTAGTCGCAGGTGAGGTTGCAGGTGTGCGCCACATGGAGACACAGCGCCTTGACCGCCGTCTGGCCCGCCTTGAACCCGGCGGCAAGGGGCTCGTAGGTGTCCGGCGAGTACAGTTTCCCCGCACGCTCCAGCGAGCGCACCTCCGCGATGCACCCGCGCACCTCCGCCTCGTCCACATCGGGCAAATGGGCGTAGTCGCGCAGGATGATCCGGACGACCTCGTCCTCCGTGTGATCGGGCAGCAGGCGGATGATGTCGTAGGCCACCTCGTCCACCGCGTGCACACTGCCGCTGCAGGTGTCCAGCACGATATTGTAGCCGTTGAGCTTATACTGATGTACCATAACACGCGCTGCCTTTCCGTGAAAAAGAGGCCTGACGCATGCTTGACATGCGCAGGCCCCTTTTCAGTGTGTTATTCCTGAGCCCGGTTCTCGCACTGCTGGTTGACCACGCCGCAGGAGGTCTTGCAGGCGGACTGGCAGGAAGTCTGGCACTCGCCGCAGCCGCC
>CAYRAG010000087.1:0-4355 GCA_964422185.1 uncultured Oscillospiraceae bacterium | reverse complement strand
AATTCCGCCCTGGCGGGCGGGATCCCCAGCGTCAAATCGCCTGTCCTCATCCCAACGGGGGGAGCGGGGCCACCGGAGACGAAGGAGGCAACGATACATGAAGGCGACATTACTTCTGGCAAACGGCATGACTTTTACCGGGGAGAGCATCGGGGACACGGAGGATCGGGTCTTTGAGATGGTGTTCAACACCTCCATGACCGGCTACCAGGAGATTCTCACCGACCCGTCCTACGCGGGCCAGGGTGTGGTCATGTCCTATCCCCTGATCGGCAATTACGGCGTCAACCGCGAAGACAACGAGTCCGGACGCCCCTGGCCGGAGGCGTTCATTGTCCGCCACCTGGCGGAGCGCGGGAGCAATTTCCGCTGTGAGGGCTCTCTGGGCGACTATCTGAAACAACATCATATCTCAGGGATCCAGGAAGTAGACACCCGATCCCTGACCAAAATCCTCCGCAGCCAGGGAAGCATGAACGCCATGATCACCTGCGCGGAGCATTTTTCTGTCCCGGAGGCGCTGGAGCGGATCCGGGCCTATCAGGTGAAAGACACCGTGGACAGGGTCACCCGCAAGCAGGCGGACACTTTCCCCGCGGAGGGGGAGCAGAGGTACCGGGTGGCCATGATGGACTACGGGGTCAAGCGGAACATGATCGAGTGCCTGCGCAGACGCGGCTGCGCCGTCACGGTGTTTCCCGCAAAAACCCCGGCGCGGGAGGTGCTCCAGGGCGGCTTTGACGGCGTCATGCTGTCCAACGGCCCCGGGGATCCCGCGGACAACCCGGAGATCACGGCGCAGTTGAAGATCCTCTACGACAGCGATCTGCCGATGTTCGGGGTATGCCTCGGACACCAGCTGCTGGCGCTGGCCACCGGCGCCCGGACCGGCAAACTGGCCTACGGCCACCGGGGCGGAAACCACCCCGTGCGGGACATCGCGGAGGGGCGCGTGTTCATCACCAGCCAGAACCACGGGTACATGGTGCTCGCGGAGAGCGTGGATCCGGCCGTGGCGGAGATCAGCCATGTGAATGTGAATGACGGCACCGTGGAGGGCCTGCGCTACCGGCGGCCCCACTGCTTCACCACGCAGTTCCACCCGGAGGCCAACGCCGGCCCCCGGGACACGGAATATCTCTTCGACCGTTTCCTGGCGTCCATGGGAGGTGACCGGTAATGCCGAAGAACCCGGACATCAAAAAGGTGCTTGTACTGGGATCCGGACCCATCGTCATCGGACAGGCCGCGGAATTTGACTACGCCGGCACCCAGGCTTGCAGGGCCCTGAAAGAGGAGGGCCTGGAGGTGGTGCTGGTCAACTCCAACCCCGCCACCATCATGACGGACAAGGACATCGCGGATCATGTGTATATCGAGCCGCTGAATGTGCCCACCATCACGAAGGTCATTCAGAAAGAGCGCCCGGACTCCATCCTGCCCACCCTGGGCGGCCAGACCGGACTGAACCTGGCCATGAACCTGTATGAGGAGGGCATTCTGGAACAGTACGGCGTGAGGCTGCTGGGCACCAGCCCGGACAGCATCCGCAAGGCGGAGGACCGCCAGGGCTTCAAGGAGTGCATGGAGTCCATCGGGCAGCCCTGCGTCACCTCCGAGGTGGTGGAGAGCGTGGACGACGCCGTGGCGTTCGCCGAGAAGATCGGCTACCCCGTCATCGTCCGGCCCGCGTACACCCTGGGCGGCACCGGCGGGGGCATCGCTTACGACGAGCCGTCCCTGCGGGAGATCTCAGACCGCGGCATCCACCTGTCCCGGGTGGGCCAGGTGCTCATCGAGCGGTGCATCGCCGGGTGGAAAGAGATCGAGTTTGAGGTCATGCGGGACAGCGCCGGGAATGTGATCCAGGTCTGCTCCATGGAGAACATCGACCCGGTGGGCGTCCACACCGGCGACAGCATCGTGGTGGCGCCCACCCAGACCCTGGCCAACCGGGAGTTCCAGATGCTGCGCACCGCGGCGCTGGATATCATCACCGCGCTGGAGATTGAGGGCGGCTGCAACTGCCAGTTCGCCCTGAACCCGGACAGCTTTGAGTACGCGGTCATTGAGGTCAACCCCAGAGTCAGCCGGTCCTCCGCGCTGGCCTCCAAGGCCACCGGATACCCCATCGCGAAAGTGGCGGCGAAAATTGCCCTGGGCTATACCCTGGACGAGATCCCCAACGCCATTACCGGCAAGACCACCGCCTGTTTCGAGCCCACGCTGGACTACTGCGTGCTGAAGATCCCCCGGCTGCCGTTTGATAAATTCACCACCGCCAGCCGCACCCTGGGCACTCAGATGAAAGCCACCGGGGAGGTCATGGCCATCGCCAACTCCTTTGAGGGCGCCCTCATGAAAGCCATCCGATCACTGGAGCTCAATGTCCAGGCCCTGAAGCTGGACAAGCTGGAAGACCTCTACACGGACGAGATTGAGGATCTGCTGGAGAACATCACGGACGAGCGGCTGTTCGTCGTGGCCGAGGCGCTGCGCCGCGGCTTCTCCCCGCAGAAGATCAACCACATCACGAAGATGGACATCTGGTTCCTGGACGCGTTCAAGCGCATCATCGACATGGAGCACGCCCTGGAGCAGTGCAGGAACAGCACGGTCAGCCCGGAGCTGCTGCGCAGGGCCAAGGAGATGTGTTTTGCGGACAGCTACATCGGGCGCCTGTGCGGCATGACCCAGGCGGAGGTAAAGGCGCTGCGGGAATCCTACGGCATTGTGCCGGTGTTCAAGATGGTGGACACCTGCGCGGCAGAGTTCGATGCCGAGACCCCGTACTACTACTCCAGCTATGACGAGGAGAACGAGGCCTGCGACTCCGGATCCGGTAAGAAGAAGGTGCTGGTGCTGGGCAGCGGCCCCATCCGCATCGGCCAGGGCATTGAGTTTGACTACTGCTCCGTCCACTCCGTGTGGGCGTTTAAGCGCATGGGCTATGAGACCATCATCATCAACAACAACCCCGAGACGGTATCCACCGACTTCGATGTGGCGGACAAGCTGTACTTCGAGCCCCTGACCGCCGAGGATGTCCAGTCCGTGGTGGAGCAGGAGAAACCGTGGGGCGCCGTGGTGCAGTTTGGGGGCCAGACGGCCATCAAGCTGGCGCGGGCGCTTACGGAGATGGGCGTGCGCATCCTGGGCACCTCCTCCGACGGCGTGGACGCCGCCGAGGATCGGGAGCGCTTTGACGAGATTTTGCAGGAGTGCCATATCCCCCGTGCAAAAGGCAAGACGGTCTACACCACTAAGGAGGCTATCTCCGCGGCCAATGAGCTGGGCTACCCCGTCCTCGTCCGGCCCTCCTATGTCCTGGGCGGCCAGGGCATGGAGATCGCCTATTCCGACCGCGACATCGAGGACTTCATGCGCATCATCAACATGACCGTCCAGGAGCACCCGATCCTGGTGGACAAATACCTCATGGGGCGGGAGCTGGAAGTGGACGGCGTCTATGACGGCGAGGACATCCTCATCCCGGGCATCATGGAGCATGTGGAGCGGGCCGGCATCCACTCCGGCGACTCCATCGCCGTCTACCCGCCCATCCACCTGGAGGAGAAGCACAAGCAGCTGATTTTGCAGCACACGAAGAACATGGCGGAGAAGCTGGGGGTCATCGGGCTGATCAACGCCCAGTACATCCTGTACAACGACGACATCTTTGTCATCGAGGTCAACCCCAGATCCAGCCGCACCATCCCCTATATCTCGAAAGTGACCGGCGTGCCCATTATCGACCTGGCCACCCGGGTCATGCTGGGCCAGAAGCTGAAAGACCTGGGCTACGGCACCGGCATCTACCCGGAGGCCAGCTACTACGCGGTCAAGGCACCCGTCTTCTCCTTCGAGAAACTCACGGATGTGGACACCGGCCTCGGCCCCGAGATGAAATCCACCGGCGAGGTGCTCGGCCTTGCCGAAACTTTCCCCCAGGCGCTGCTGAAAGCCCTCCAGGGATCCGGCCTGAGGGCCCCCAGACGCGGCGGCAGAATCATCATCACGGTGAAAGACGAGGACAAGCCGGAGATCATCGGCATCGCCAGAGGCTTCGCCGACATGGACATCGAGATCCTGGCCACCTCCGGCACCTGCGACACGCTGACCGCAGCGGGCATTGAGTGCCGGCGCGTCAACCGGGTCACCCAGGCCCACCCCAATATCCTGGACATGATCTCCTCCGGCACGGTGGATCTCATCATCAACACCCCCAGACACGGGCGCAAGCACGACAGCGACGGCTTCCGCATTCGGCGTGCCGCCGTGGAGCACTCCGTGAGCTGCGTTACCTCCGTGGACACCGCCCGCGCCCTGCTCACCATCCGCCAGCAGAGCCACGC
>CAYRAG010000086.1:0-4496 GCA_964422185.1 uncultured Oscillospiraceae bacterium | reverse complement strand
AAGAAACCGGCGAAAAAGGCGCCCGCCAAAAAGCCGGCGCCGAAGAAAGAAGAGAAATAAGCGACTGCTCAGCGGCCGCCCCTGCCGGGGCGGCCGCTTTGTTTGCGCGTAAAAAGTTCGTGATTGCCCAATTTTGTCGTTGTTTTTTTCACCGGCCGGGTATATAATACGGGAAACATTTTTCCGCAACCCCGAAACACAGAAGAAAGGGCTGAGCAGGGTGAAACAGCGTTTGAACTACACAATGCTTTTCGATTTCTATGAGCTCACCATGGGCAACGGATATTTCCAGACCGGACTGGCCGATCAGATCTGCTACTTTGATCTCTTCTTCCGCAAGGTGCCGGACGGCGGCGGCTTCGCCATCGCGGCGGGCCTGGAGCAGGCGGTGGAGTATATCCAGAACCTGCGCTTTGATGAGGAGGACATCGCGTACCTGCGCAGCCGCGGCGGGTTCAGCGAGGACTTTCTGAGCTACCTGAGCAGTTTCGAGTTCACCGGAGACATCTGGGCCGTGCCGGAGGGCACCCCCATTTTCCCCAACGAGCCCATCATGATTATCCGGGCTCCGGCGATTCAGGCGCAGTTTGTGGAGACTTTCCTGCTGCTGACCCTGAACCACCAGTCCCTCATCGCCACCAAGGCCAACCGCATCGTCCGGGCGGCGGAGGGCCGTCCCGTCTCCGAGTTCGGGTCCCGTCGCGCCCAGGGGGCGGACGCCGCGCTGCTGGGCGCCCGGGCGAGCTACATCGCCGGCTGCGGATCCACCGCCTGCACCATGGCGGGCGAGTGGTACGGGGTTCCCCCCACCGGCACCATGGCCCACTCCTGGGTGCAGATGTTCCCGGACGAGTATACCGCGTTCAAGACCTACTGCCAGCTCTATCCCAACAACGCCACCCTTCTGGTGGACACCTACAATGTCCTGAAGTCCGGCGTCCCCAACGCCATCCGTGCGTTCAAGGAGGTTCTGCTGCCCCAGGGGATCACCAGGTGCGGCATCCGGCTGGACAGCGGCGATCTGACCTACCTGTCCAAGTGCGCCCGGAAGATGCTGGACGACGCGGGCCTGACCGAGTGCAAGATCTTCGCGTCCAACGCGCTGGACGAGCACCTGATCCGGGAGCTGATCTACCAGGGCGCCAAAATTGACGCGTTCGGCGTCGGCGAGCGGATGATCACCTCCCGCAGCGAGCCGGTCTTCGGCGGGGTCTACAAGCTGGCGGCGGTGGAGGACAAAGACGGGAACATCATTCCCAAGATCAAGATCAGCGAGAACCCCTCCAAGCTCACCACACCCCACTTCAAGAAAGTCTACCGTCTGTTCGCCAACGACTCCGGCAAGGCCGAGGCGGATCTCATCTGCCTCCACAAAGAGAAAGGCCCGTCCGGGGAGCCCCTGGATCTGTTCGATCCGGACGCCACCTGGAAGCACAAGACGCTCACAGACTACACCCCGGTGGAGCTGCTGGTGCCCGTGTTCCGGTCCGGCAAACTGGTCTACCGGCTCCCGCCCATCGACGAGATCCGCGGCTACTGCCAGCGCCAGGTGGACGCCCTCTGGGACGAGGTCAAGCGGTTTGACAACCCGCACAACTACTATGTGGATCTGTCTCAGCAGCTGTGGCAGATCAAGCAGGATCTGCTCAACCAGAACAAGTGAGGCTGTCTGGATTTCGCGGGGGTCTGCCGGTTTCGCTCCGGCAGGCCCCTGTTTCCCGCCCGGGGTGCCGGCGAAACCCGGGAAACTGAAAAATCGGGTATTGACAGGGCCGGCAAAGTGTGCTATCTTATACCCGTACCGACGACCGGGAACTGTGGTGACATCTCCGAGCCGGAGTGGCGTAATTGGTAGGCGCCCGGGACTTAAAATCCCGTGGGAGCAATTCCCGTGCCGGTTCGAGTCCGGTCTCCGGCACCAGTTTCATATCGCGGAGTAGAGCAGTTGGTAGCTCGTCGGGCTCATAACCCGGAGGTCGGAGGTTCAAGTCCTCCCTCCGCAACCAAAAGAGCACCCTTTCTTTTTGATGGGAAAGGGTGCTCTTCCTTTTTCCACGGCTCCTGCCGCGAGGAGAAAAAGCGAGCCAGGGGGCAGCCCGCAGCCGTCCCCTGGCTCTTTGTCTCTGTTCGTCTGGCCTCGCGCCCCGCGGTGACCCGGCGGGGATGTCAGACTTCGCAAATCACTCCACAATCAGGTGAATCAGATTGCCCAGAATGACCGCGACTTCCGCACGCGTCGCGGAGCCGGTCGGATTCAGGGTGCCGTCCGTATTGCCGTTGAGCAGGCCGGCGCCTGTCGCCCAGACCATGGCGTCCTGCGCCCAGCTGTCCACGCTGCCGCTGTCCGTATATCTGGCCAGGCTGCCCTTCTGTGTGGTATCCAGGCCGAACTGTTTCGCGTAGCCGTACAGAATCACGGCCATCTGCTCCCGGGTGACGGGGTCGTTCGGGCCAAACTGGCCGCTGCCGTAGCCGTTGACCAGGCCGTTCGCGGCGGCCCACGCGATGCCCTGGGCGTACCAGTCGCTGCTCTTCACATCGGTGTAATTCGCGCCGGCCGCGGTGGCGCGGTTCTCCAGCGCGGCGTCTCGATCCTCCAGATTCCACAGCACGGTAGCCAGCATGCCGCGGGTCATGGTGCCCTTCGGGTCGAAGTTGCCTCCGCCCACGCCGGAGAACAGCTCATGGCTTGTGGCAAAGTCCACGGCGCTGCTGAACCAGTCGCCCGCGGTGACATCGGCGAAGCTGGTGTGCTTCTCCCGCACGGCGATCGTGCAGGAGCCGTTCAGCACCGCCTCCGCCAGGCCGGCGGAGACCACGGACTTCTTGACGATCGTCTCCGTGCCGTCCTCATTGACCACGACAATCACATTGCCGTTGCCCGCGCCGGGCAGCGTGACCTCCACGCCGCCGCTGAGGCGGTCAACCGGTCTGCCGTCCACGGAGACCTCAATGCTGACACTGCCGGCCGCGTCGTTCTTCTTCGCGGACACGGAAACCGTGCTGCCGGACTGCCCCGCCAGCTCGTTCAGGCTGGAGGCGGGAAGCGTCACATCGGCAAAGGCGGTATCCACCTCGAGTGCCAGGCCGGCTCTGCCGACCTCGCCGACGGAGCTCTTCGGGAGGTCGACGGCCACTTCACTGGCCGAGCCGCTCACCCTGGGCTCCACCACGACGCTGTCCTGACGCGCACTCTGCGCGTCCTGAATGGCGGAGGACACCTCTTTCTCCGTCACGGCCGCTTTCGCGGTTCCGTTCTGATCCGCCGTGGCACCCGGGGTCAGGACAGGCGCCTTCGCGGGCGGAGTCACGGTGGAGCCGCCGGTACCGCCGCCGGAACCAGAGCCGCCGCTACCGGAGCCGCCGCCGGAACCGGAGCCGCTGCCGCTACCGGAGCCGCTGCCGCTACCGGAGCCGCTACCTCCAGGCGTATTGCCGCCGCCGGGGTTGCTCTCGCCACCGCCGGGGTTGCTCTCCCCGCCGCCGGGATTGTCGCCGCCGCCGGGGTTGGACTCGCTGGCCTTCACAGGCACTGTCGTCTCGCCGCTCACCTGGAAGTAGTTGTCCGTATCATCCGGAGTGAATGTCCAGCTGTAGGCGGTGCCCTCTGTCACCACGGTGGAGGGATCATCCCAGGTAACCGTGCCGGGAACCGGGTTCCCGTTCAGCGTGGCGGTGAAAGTGAGTTTGGAATCGGCAAGCGTGCCGCCCTCGGTCACCTCGGACGCGGTCACGGTCACTTCGGGAACTGCCGGTGTGATGGCAAATTCCACCGTCATGGTGTTCTCTTCATACTTGCTGCCGCCCTGAGGCTCCGCGGTGATCGTGACCGTGTAATGGCCAACATTGGTGGGCCCCTCAAACCTGGTCTCTTCCCCGATCACATACTCCACCACAAAAGCGACGCCGGAAACCGGCTTGACGGTGATGGACTGAGGCGCACCGTTGTATACCAGGCTGGTGCCTCCCTCGATGACGATGGGCGCGGGTGCGCCTTCGGTGGCGGTCACCTCCACCATGCCCGTCGTGGTGCTGTAGTTGGTGAGATCCGCCGGCGTAAAGGTGTACTGATACGACTGGGTCTGACCGGTGGTGCCCGGGATCCTGTCGCTGTTATTCACCCAGGTCACCGTGCCCGGCACCGCCTCGCCGTCATACGGATTCTCAAAGGTACCTGTCAGCGACTGGGCGAGGACGCCGATCTCCGTATTCTTCTGCCCGCGCAGGGCGGCGACGCTGCCCTCCGGCACCGCCTTCACCACCTGCATGTCGCCCTTTACCGTAACAGTGTAATTGGGATTGCCGCTGACCGCGGTCACCGGGTGGGATCCCACCGCCGCCGTTCCGACCGTTCCGGAGCTGGAGCAGTTGAGATTCAGGCTCTCCACTGTATCCAGGCCCACCAGCCCGCTCGTGCCATTGGGCGCATCCGCCGTGAAGTCGCTGGCGGCGAAATGCATGGTCTGGCCGTAGTACTTGGTCGTCCTGCTGTTGAG
>CAYRAG010000085.1:2011-4659 GCA_964422185.1 uncultured Oscillospiraceae bacterium | reverse complement strand
GCAATTGCGCCGCACACCCTTGCCAATCCATGCGGGGTATAGTATAATCAGGGCGATTTCAGGCGCGGGCGGCAACGGCCGCCCCCAAAACGGAAGGAGACTACCTGGGATGAATCTGAAACTACTGGCGGCGCTGGAGGAGAACTGCACCCTGACCATAGAGCAGCTGGCGGCGAAAGCCGGCATCACGGCGGACGAGGCACGGGAAGAGCTGGATCAGGCGGTGAAAGACCAGATTATTCTCGGCTACAAGGGCGTGATCGACTGGGAGCGCACGGCGCAGGAGTATGTCACGGCGCTCATTGAGGTCAAGGTGACGCCGCAGCGCGGGGACGGTTTTGACCGCATCGCCCGGCGCATCTATGAGTATGAGGAAGTGGAGTCCTGCTACCTCATGAGCGGCGCCTTTGACATGACGGTGATCATCTCGGGGCGCACCCTGAAAGAGGTGGCGCAGTTCGTGGGGCGGAAGCTGGCGCCCATTGAGGGCGTCACCGGCACGGCGACGCATTTCATCCTGAAAAAATACAAGGAAAAGCACCTGATCTTCGAGCGTCAGGAGAAACAGGAAGAGGGGTTCGTCCTCGAATGATGGATTACAACCAGCTTCTGTGCCGGGGCATCCAGTCTATCCCGCCCTCGGGCATCCGGAAGTATTTTGACCTGCTCAATGAGATGGAGGACGGCATCTCCCTGGGGATCGGGGAGCCGGATCTGCCCACGCCGTGGCATATCCGGGACGCCGGCATCTACTCGCTGGAGAAGGGGTTTACGAAATATACCCCCAACGCCGGCCTGTCCGACCTGCGCAGGGGGATCTCCGGCTATCTGCGGCGCCGCTTTGACCTGGAGTACGCGCCCAACGGGCAGATCCTCGTCACCGTGGGCGGCAGCGAGGGGCTGGATCTGGCGTTTCGCTGCCTGCTGGAGCCGGGGGATGAGGTGATCATCCCCACACCGTCTTTCGTGTGCTACGGGCCTCTGGTGACCATGTGCCACGGCGTGCCCGTCTATGTGGAGACGAAAGCGGAGCACGAGTTTAAGCTCACCGCGGAGGAGCTGAGAGCGGCGGTGACGCCGAAAACGAAGATCCTGGTGCTGCCCTATCCCAACAACCCCACCGGCGGGATCATGGAGCGCGGGGATCTGGAGGCGCTGGCGGAGGTGCTCCGGGACACGGAGATCACGGTGCTCTCAGACGAGATCTACGCGGAGCTGACCTATGGGCGGAAGCATGTGTCCATGGCGAATCTGCCCGGCATGGCGGAGCGCACCGTGGTGGTCAACGGCTTCTCCAAGGCGTTTTCCATGACCGGATGGCGCATGGGGTATGTCTGCGGGCCGGCGCCTTTGATCAAGGCCATGACGAAGCTGCACCAGTACGGCATTATGTCCGCGCCCACCACCAGCCAGTACGCGGCCATTGAGGCCATGGAGAACGGGGATCCGGACATCGAGCGGATGCGGGAGGAGTACGACGGGCGCCGGCGCTACCTGCTGGACGGCCTGCGCAGCCTGGGGCTGGACTGCTTTGAGCCCCGTGGCGCGTTCTACATGTTCCCCTGTATCCGGTCTACCGGCCTGACCTCCGAGCAGTTCTGCGATGAGTTCCTGGCGCGGCAGCGGGTGGCGGTGATCCCCGGAACCGCGTTCGGGCCCGGCGGCGAGGGCTTTGTGCGCATCTGCTACGCCGCGTCCATGGAGAATCTGGGCAGGGCGCTGGATCGGCTGAGCCGGTTCCTGGCGGATCTGAAGTGAGAGAATGAGAGAGGTATCGTTATGAATATTGTCTGTTTGGATGTGGAAGGCGTCCTGGTACCGGAGATCTGGATCGCGTTTTCCGAGGCCAGCGGCGTGCCGGAGCTCAGACGCACCACCCGGGACGAGCCGGACTATGCCAAGCTCATGGCCTACCGCCTGGCGATCCTGAAAGAGCATCATCTGGGCCTGCGGGAGATCCAGGAGGTCATCTCGACCATCGACCCCCTGCCGGGGGCCCGGGAGTTTCTGGACGCGCTGCGTGCGGAGACCCAGGTGCTGCTGCTCAGCGACACCTTTGAGCAGTTCGCAAAACCCCTCATGGAGAAGCTGGGCTGGCCCACCCTGTTCTGCAACACCCTGGAGGCGGCGCCGGACGGGGAGATCACCGGATATCAGATGCGGTGCGAACAGTCGAAGCTGACCACCGTGAAAGCGCTGCAGTCCATCGGGTTTGAGACCATCGCGGCCGGGGACAGCTTTAACGACCTGGCCATGATCCGCGCCAGTAAGGCGGGTTTTCTGTTCCGGAGCACGGAGCAGATCAAGGCGGACAACCCGGATCTGCCGGCGTATGAGCAGTTCGGGGATCTGCTGTGCGCCATTGAGGCGGCGCTGTAGTGCGTGCCGGAGGAGGAGAGGTTAGGATGGAATCCTTGTATGAGAAGCTGCCGTTCCGGCCGGCGGATATCCTGCTGCCCCGGGACTGCGATCTGACGAAGTGGTCTGTGGTCGCCTGCGACCAGTACACCTCCGAGCCGGAGTACTGGCAGCGGGTGGAGGAGTTTGTGGGCGGCGCACCGTCGTCCCTGCGCCTGATCCTGCCGGAGAGCCGCCTGGGCGGCGGCGAGGTGGAGGGCGAGATCCAGGAGATCAACATGACCATGGCG
>CAYRAG010000085.1:0-1911 GCA_964422185.1 uncultured Oscillospiraceae bacterium | reverse complement strand
CCGCCCTGGCGGATCCCGGGGCGCAGCGTGCGCGGTACGGCACGGACGAGGTGTTTCTCATCGCGGTGGGGGACGGGAACCACTCCCTGGCCACCGCCAAAGAGTGCTATGAGCGCCAGAAGCGGTTTACGCCCCCGGAGAGCTGGCCGAACCTGCCGTCCCGGTACGCCCTGGCGGAGCTGGTCAACCTCCATGACGACTCCCTGGAGTTTGAGGCCATCCACCGGGTGGTCTTCGGGACGGATCCGGAGGCGCTGATCGACGCGTTCGCCGCCGCGTATCCCGGCGGACACCGGGGCGAGGGGGAGGGCCGCGTATTCCCCGTCTTTTATGGGGACAAGGAGACGGCGGTCACCATCCCCGGCGTGGAGAACCGCCTGGCGGTGGATGTGCTCCAGTCGTTCCTGGACGACTATACGAGAGATCACGGCGGGGAGACGGACTACATCCACGGCGAAAGCGTGGCCCGGGAGCTGGCGAAGCAGCCCGGCGCAACGGCGTTCCTGCTGCCGGCCATGGAGAAGTCCGAGCTGTTCCCCGGCGTGCTGCGCGGCGGCGTGCTGCCCCGGAAGACTTTCTCCATGGGCGAGGCCTGCGACAAGCGCTTCTACCTGGAAGCGCGGAAGATCCGCTGAGGCAGCCGCCGTGGAGCGCATCGAGCGGCGCGCCTGCGCCAAACTCAACCTGACGCTGGACATCCTTGGCCGCAGGCCGGACGGATACCATGACCTGCGCATGGTCATGCAGAGCGTCTCCCTCAGTGACGCCATTACCATCCTGCCCGGCGCGGAACCCGGCGTCCACGCCGCCACCAGCCTGCCGTTTCTTCCGGCGGGGGAGAAGAACCTGGCGGTGATCGCCGCCCGGCGGTTCTGGGCAGCTGCCGGACTGCCGGAAGAGAACCTGTGCATTTCCATTGAGAAAGCCATCCCCGTCTGCGCCGGTCTGGCCGGCGGCAGCGCGGACGCGGCGGCGGTGCTCCGCGCCCTGAATGAGCACTACGGCATGCCCCTGAGCGAGGAGGAGCTTCTGGCCGCCGCGGCGGAGGTGGGCTCGGATGTCCCGTTCTGCGTGTTGGGCGGCACCGCCCTGGCGGAGGGCCGGGGCGAGCGGCTCACGCCGCTGCGGCCTCTGCCGGAGTGCGCCATTGTGCTGTGCAAGCCGCCGTTTTCCGTCTCCACCCCGGAGCTGTTCCGCGCCGCGGACGCCGTGAAGCTGCGCTGCCACCCGGACACCGCGGGGATGCTGGACGCCGTCGCCCGGGGGGATCTGCCCGGGATCTGCCGGCGGATGTACAATGTGTTTGAGGATGTCCTGCCGGAGCCGAGAGCGGGCACCGTGCGGGAGATCAAGCACATCCTCCTGGAGCACGGCGCCCTGGGCGCCTGCATGAGCGGCACCGGCCCCACCGTGTTCGGGATCTTCGGCTCGGAGACCGGTGCGTCCTCCGCCTTTGACGATCTGAAGAGAGACTGGCCGGACACTTTTCTGACCCGGCCTGTCCCGGCTGCCTGAGCCTTTGCGCCGCCCCCGACCCTCACCGGGACAGGGGCGGTGTTTTTTGCCCAGTGCCGGTTCCGCGGCCACGGGAAGACCGTGAGCGCTGCGCCTCCCTGTGGCGGGGAGGAGATGGCTCAAGGGGGGATGCGGCTTGTATGTGTCCGGAATTCCCACAGCCCGGAGACGCGGTTCGCGGGCGGGAGGATTCCTCCGAGCACATGAGGATATTATGTAAACCTGCGGATTTTCGTCAACATTTTCCATTCCGACGGGATCCCGGAGTGTGATTTTGGGGAATTTTTCCCCGTGAATGGTGTTGCGTTTCCGCGAGGTATCCACTAAAATATTGCGCGGGTAATTCCGCCCTGGCGGGCGGGATCCCCAGCGTCAAATCGCCTGTCCTCATCCCAA
>CAYRAG010000084.1:3602-4828 GCA_964422185.1 uncultured Oscillospiraceae bacterium | reverse complement strand
TTCCTGACTTTCTTCTGGACCGACATCGCGATGATCCCCGCCACTGTCGCCAGCGCGTTTCTGATGATCACCAAGCTGTGGGACGCCATCAACGACCCCATGATCGGCTACCTCAGCGACCGGACGCAGACCAAGTGGGGCCGCTACCGCCCCTGGGTGTGGTCGTGCATCCCGTCCGCCATCCTGGGCGTGCTGACTTTCACCATCATCCCGGGTCTCGGTCACACCGGCCAGATGGTCTTCTCTCTGGGCGCCTACTTCCTGTATGTGCTCTTCAGCACCTGCGTCGAGATCCCCGGCAACGGCCTGGTGGCCTCTCTGACCACGGATCCCGACTCCCGCCTGAGCGTCATCTCGTTCAAGCAGGCCGGCTCTTTCGTGGGCTCCGTCATTATGGGCGCGGCGCTGCTGCCCATGGTGACCTCCCTGGGCAAGGGCGACATGGCCAAGGGCTTCTTCCTGGCCATGCTGATTCTGGAGATCCTCTCCATCCCCATGGCGCTGTGGCAGTTCTGGGGCACCAAGGAGCGCGTCACCGTCCCCGTGTCGGATACCAAGCTGAAGGACTGCTTTAAGACCCTGAAGGGGAACACCCCGTTCTGGCTGTTCTTCATCGCGTTCTTTTCCTACGGCATCACCTCCGGCACCACCGGCGCCCGGATGTATTTCTGGACTTACAACTACGGCGATCAGAACATGATGTCCTCCAACATCACCGTGTGGATGGTGGGCATGACGCTGGGCGCCATCCTCATCGGCTTTGTCACCGGCAAGGTGAAGAACAAGGCCCACCTGGCCATCGCGGGCTGGGGCCTGCGGGCCGTCGCCGACCTGATCGCCGGCATCATCGGCATCAATATCACCGCCGGCGGCAGCACGATCATGATCTACCAGGTGGTCACTTTCCTGTCCGGCATCGGCCAGGGCTTCGGCCTGTCCGCCATGTACGGCATCATGCCGGATATCACCGAGTACACCCAGTACAAGACCGGGCTGCGCATCTCCGGCTTTATCACCTCGCAGCTGAACTTCGCGTACAAGGCCAGCATGGCGATCGGCGCCGCCGTCTTCTCCCTGGTCATCGGCGTGCTGGGCTATGTCCCCAACCAGCCGCAGAGCCCCGCCGTCCTGACCGCCAACAACTGGTTCCTCAACTTCATTCCCGCCATCTGCCTGTTCATCTCCATCCTGGTCATGAGCCGCTACAAGATCGACAAGGATACCTT
>CAYRAG010000084.1:0-3502 GCA_964422185.1 uncultured Oscillospiraceae bacterium | reverse complement strand
CCCGGCATAAAGAGGCGGGCCATGCCGCCTGCCGGTCCGCCTCTGCCGGGTGCGTTTCGTCCGGCGGCACGGCCGCTACTCTCTCCGGGGGAGCCGCCCCCGGCCCCGTGAAGCGGGGACACCTGAAACCGGGAAACACACAGGGCCGCGCCGGAGGCGCCCCCTGAGGAAATAATCCGGCGCATCGGCCGGAGGCGGGAGAGCCCGCCCGGCGGTGCCGACACCCATGACTCTGTCTGGAAAAATTTGATTTGGAAAGGAGCCGGATCTCTATGTATCAATTCAGAAGCGCCACCCCCCGTATCCTGGCCTACCGGGAGAAAGTCCGCGACCGCGTGATCCGCATCGACGCCGAGCGGGATCGCATCATGACCGAGGCGTACAAAAAGTACGAGAATGTGCTTCCCGCCATCAAGCGCCCCCTGGCCCTGAAGGAGCTGTGCGAGCGCATGACCCTGTACATCGGGGACGACGAGCTGATCGTGGGCAGCAAGGGCGGCCACATGTTCAGCAACCCCGGCTATCCCGAGTGGATGGCCGCGTGGATCATCGAGCCCATCGCCAACGGCGAGTGGCAGCTGCGGGAGGACGGGCTGTACCACAACCCGGACGACGAGGAGGTTCACCAGTGCATCAGCCCGGAGGACTACCAGACGCTGGTGGACACCGCGGACTTCTGGAAGACCCACCGGGTGGGCGCCACCGCGGACGCCTGGAAGCCGGAGTTCTACGATGAGATGTCCCGGCTGCTGGTGAGCAGCTACTGCGAGGGCGGCATGAGCCTGTGCAGCCTGCCCGCGGGACACCTGGTGGCCGGCTATCCCAAGGTCATCAACAAGGGCTACGGCGCCATCCGCAAGCAGGCCCAGGACTGGATGGACGAGCACCGGGGCAACCTGATGGGCGAGGATGTGCGCAAGTATGTCTTCTATCAGGCGGTGGTCATCACCTGCGACGCCGCCATCACCCTCGTCCACCGCTACGCGGACGGCTGCCGGGCGAAGATGGCCCATTGCACGGATCCCGCCCGGAAGGCGGAGCTGGCCA
Organism: uncultured Oscillospiraceae bacterium; assembly: GCA_964422185.1. GTDB lineage: Bacteria > Bacillota > Clostridia > Oscillospirales > Oscillospiraceae > CALXCT01. Next base: position 2,455 of record CAYRAG010000084.1, on the reverse strand, counting down.
TGATGGCCGACAGCCTGGACTGGATCGCCGAGAACCCCGCCCGGAACTTCTGGGAGGCGGTACAGGGCGTCATGATGTACCAGGTGCTCATCCAGAACGAGTCCCTCATCCCCAGCCCCTCTCTCGGCCGCTTCGACCAGTACACCTGGCCGTTCCTGAAGAAGGATCTGGAAGAGGGCAGGATCACCATGGATCAGGCCCAGGAGATCGTGGACGCGTTCTTCCTGAAAGCCAACTGCTACTACGGCTGCGGCCCGGCCAAGCTCGTGGACACCACCGGCATGGGCAACACCTACCAGAACACCACCATCGGCGGCGTGATCCCGGAGACGGGCGAGGACGCCACCAACCCCGTGACCTACATGGTCTTTGAGACGGTGGGCCGCCTGAGACTCCACGACCCCACCCTGATCTTCCGCACGAACAAAAACACCCCGGACGAGCTGTGGGACTGCGCCCTGGCCACCTCCAAGCTCGTGGGCGGCCTGCCGCTGTACTACAACGACGAGGTGGTCATCCCCTCCCTGCAGGAGCAGCTGGGCTTCTCCCTGGAGGACGCCCGGAACTACGCGTGCATCGGGTGCCAGGAGATCGTGGGCAGCGGCAACGACTACCCGGCGCCCAACGGCATCTATCCGCCTCACGCCTCCCTGCTCTGGGGCAGCATCTTCGACATGGCCATCAACAACGGCATCAACCCCCTCAACGGGGAGCAGGCCAGCCTGCACACCGGCTACCTCTATGAGATGAACTCCATCGAGGAGGTTCGGGACGCCCTGACGAAGATGGGCACCTACCTGATGAAGATGTTCATCTCCATCAACAACTACGCGGAATATGTCAGTGCGCGGGAGAACCCCCAGGCCCTGCTGTCCATGACCATCGACGGGTGCATGGAGAAGGGCATGGATGTGGTGGACGGCGGCGCCAAGTACAACTCCTACGGCGGCACCGCCACCGGTCTGGCCACCCTGGCCGACTCCCTGACCACCATCAAGTACATGTGCTTTGACAAGAAGCTGTGCACCACCCGGGAGCTCTACGACGCGTTCATGGCCAACTGGGAGGGCTACGAGCCCCTGCGCCAGCAGATCCTCTCCGAGGTGCCCCACTTCGGCAACGGCGACCCCTATGCCGATATGGAGATGACCTTTGTGTGCGATCTGTACTATAAGATCTGCGGGGAGTGCCACAGCGTGCGCGCCAAGGTCTATAAGGCCGGCCTGTACGGCGCCTCGGATCATGTGGCCCAGGGCCGCCTCACCTGGGGCACCCCGGACGGGCGCAAGTTCCCCAGCCCCATCGCGGACGCCGCCTCCCCCGGCCAGAGCCGGGACAAGAACGGCCCCACCCAGGTGTTCAACAGCTCCTGCTGCTATGACCACCACCACTATCTGGGCGGCGTGGCCCTCAACCTGCGCATGCACCCCTCCGTGCTGAGCAACGACGAGGGCGTGGCGAAGCTGCGGGACATCACGAAGGCCTACTTCGCCGAGGACGGCATGGAAGTGCAGTACAATGTGGTGGACACGGACACCCTGCGCGCCGCCCAGGCCGAGCCGGAGAAGTACCGGGATCTGGTGGTGCGCATCGCCGGCTACTCCGCCTATTTCGTGGAGCTGGGCCGGGATCTGCAAAACGACATCATCTCCCGCAACGAAAACCAGCTGTAATGCTCTCTGCGGGAACCCGGTAAGGCGGGGTTCCCGGGAGGAGACCGCGCCGGGCGCGGGAAGCGAAAACCCGCCCTGCCCGCGAAACGGCGGGAGGGCGGAGTCTGAGGCGGAGAAAGCGGTGGCGCCATGAAGTGCAAAACCAGCGGGAGGGTGGTCTACTCCTGCAGATACCAGGTGGTCTGGTGCACGAAGTACCGGCGGAAAGTCCTGACGGACGCCGCGGCGGATCGGCTGCGGGAGGTTCTGACGGAGACCGCCGCGCAGCAGGAGATGGTCATCGACGCCCTGGAGATCGCGCCGGATTATGTGCGTCTGTCCCTGGAGGTGACGCCCCAGCTGGGCATCCACCGGGCGGTGAAGCTGCTCAAGGCTACCTCGTCCCGGATTTTGCGCCAGGAGTTTGACCAGCTGCGAAGCCGGATCCCCACCCTCTGGACCAACGCCTACTTCGTCTGTACCGGGGGCGGCTCCCCGGACGCCGCCATCCGCAGGTATCTGGAGGATCAGAAAAAGGTCTGACCCGGCGCGGCGGTGCGCCGTTTCCGGATACGCCCTGAATCCCAACCGCAGCTTTTCCTCCCCGGGAAAAGACAGGCCAGGGGGAACCGTGCGGTTCCCCCTGGCCTTTTCCACGCGGGCGGGAGATTCTCTCTACTGGAGCGTGCACAGCCACCGGCCCACCTGCCGGAGCACATTCTGATTCTCCTGCGTCCAGGGCAGGGCGAGCACATTGAGCCGGATGCAGTTTTGAAAGTCGTTCATGTCCGAGCTGAACATGG
>CAYRAG010000083.1:0-4900 GCA_964422185.1 uncultured Oscillospiraceae bacterium | reverse complement strand
TGTCCGCTTCCGCACTCTGCGGGTTGACTGTGACTTCTTCCGCCATATTCATCACCTCTGAGTGCACTATACAACATTTACCGCCTGTTATCAAGAGGAAAATTTCGACTTGCGGCAGTGTGGGACATTTTTGCCCCACGCCCGGGCAGAACCTGCCTGCGTCAGTGCGGATAACGGCGGCGGCACACCCCGTCAGGGGTTAGAAGAGGATCAGCATCAGCAGATCCAGAATCAGGATATGCGCAGGGTAAAAGGCATAACAGGCGTACTGGATGGCTTTGCTGTGCGGCCCCTGTTTTCCGTTATACAGCCAGATGAGGGGCAGCGAGAGCAGTGCGAGCCCCTGTTCGGGGATCTCCAGGGAGATGCCCAGAATCGAGACCGGGAAAACCAGTCCGCCCATCATGTAGCAGTTGATGAAAAGCATGCCGACCAGCTGCACCAGCCAACCCCAGGATTTGCCGTAGCAGAAATAGAACAGGAGAATCATCAGGATGCCAAAACCGTTGTAGTCGACCATGGAGACGGTGCCTGCCACAAAGCCCAGTATCACGCAGCCCACGCCGGAGAGCACAAACACGGCGGTTTTCTTCTGCCTGGCCCGCTCCAGAAGCATCATGATCAGCAGGCCCTCGCAGAAAGTAAACAGCACATTCTGGTGGAACGGGTAGATCAACCCGCCGCTGACCATAAAGTTAAAAGGCAGCTCGGAGACCAGCGCGAAGACGAACAGTCTCAGCAGATATTTCTTCCGGTCGTGGGTGCGGAAGAATCCCTCCACCAGCTGGAACGCGAAGATGGGGAACGCCAGACGCCCGATATGTGTCAGCCAGCGCAACTGAGGGGCGATTGTACCCCAGGCGTGGTCGCAGACCATGAGGATCATGGCGATGACTTTCAGGGTCAGTGCGTTCAGACACTTTAACTTTTTGATCCGTTCCGCTATCGCATGCATCTGGAATCGTCTCTTTCTTTTCCGTGTTCCCTTACCCGGCGGAGGCGCTCCCGCCCGGGCACCGTCAATACGGGCCGCCCTGCCCGCGCAGCCGTGCGCAGCACGCCGCCGGCGCCTCTCCGGCGCGGATTTCTTCCACCCGTACCGGCGCGGGAGACGCACGGAGCCGGTTCCGGCGGACAGAGCCCCTCCCGGGACGCCGTCCGGAGCCATTCCAGCGCGGTGTAGAGGGTGCATATCCGTCCGGGTGCCAGAACCATGGCGCCCCCCGTCCTGACACCACTATTATACCACTTTCCCGGGACGGCCGCAACATCCGCTTCCCGGGGCGATTTTTGGAGAAAATGGAGAATTTCGAACGGTTTTAACCTGCCGGGATCTTCCTGAGGTTTGAAAGACCATGCGGAAACAGGCATATGAGGGGTTTAAGGCGGAAGGACGCACGGCGGAACCGGGTTCCTGTTCCCGCTGGCCCAAAATCAGCCCGATATGAGGACAGTCCTCCGGACCAACATGCCCGGAGCGCCGGGAGACGGAGAGACAGGGGGAATGGGGCGGTAAGCCGGGGAGCGGGTATTCCCGCAGAAAGCCCGCGTCGCCGCGCACCGCAAGAGATCGGAATGCCGGCGGAACCGATGCGAATGGCGGCGGGAGGCCGGACGGCAGCCCCGGGATCGCGGCCGGATCCGGCCGCTTGTATTTTCCCCGGGGGTGTGGTACACTTGCGGTCAGAGGAAAGAGCGTTCCCGGATCGCCCCCGGGATTTTGTCCTCCGGCCTCGAAAGCGCTTTGTGTCAGGGAGCCGGGTACCATATCTTCCGCGGGAGGGCTCCCCCGTCTCCGGCGCCTCTTTCCCTGCGCCGCCGCACCATCTCATCCACAGGAGGGAGAACATCATGTCCGGCGAAACCATGCAGCTGTACGAGGACAGCAACCATCAGCTCTCCCTCCTTCCCATCCCGTCTACCGTCCAGAAGACACGCAGCGATATTGTGGACAGCATCATGGTTCAGGAGCTGTCCGAGCAGGAACGGGAAATGGCCCTGAGCGAGTGGGATGACGCCGCCAACCGGATCAGGACGAAAGTGGTCATCTCCTACGACGATCTGGGAAGCGGCGATGACAGGCTCAACGCGTTTGACCTGGAGGTGATTGAGGCCGTGGCGACCTTTGCGGAGGAGGGCCGGGACTACATCTCCTCCGCCATGATCTACCGCCTGATCACCGGTAAGCAGCGCTCCGGCAAGGTGTCCGAGAGCAACAAGCAGAAAGTCGCGAAGTCCATGGAGAAGTGCCTGAGAACCACCGTGAACATCGACATCACGGACGATCTCAGGCGCGGGAATTTTGAGGATGTGTCCGAGGGGAAGTTCTTCAGCAGCATCATCTCCTTTGAGCGGGCTTTCGCGAAGTCCTCCATGGGGACGATTGACTGCTACCGCATCCTCTCCGTCCCGACGATCTTCCGGTTCGCCAAGCAGATCGGAAAGGTCTCCGAGTTCCCCATCTCCGTCATCGACACACCGCCCAGCAAGACCAACACGATCATCCTGATGCAGTCATACCTGCTGCGCAGGATCGACCGGATGAACCGCAACATGACGGCGGAGCGGGACATCCCGTGGAAGGATATCTTCGAGGCGGGAGATGTGAAGACCACCAGCCGATCCCAGCTGGCCAGGTACCGCTCCGTCATCCAGGAGATCCTCGACTACTGGGTGGGCTGCGGGCTGATCCGCAGTTACAGGGCGGATCACACGACCCGCGGCACCATCCGGATTGTCCCCAACCACCAGGCGCCGGAGCAGTTCCGGATGAAGTGAAAGGGTACTGGATTTTTGTATACGCCGGAAGAGCAGTCCATTGCAGCGCAATGGACTGAGCGCATTTTTCCGGCGGTCCCCCCGGCCTGCCGACTCCGGCGGCGGGGACAGCATGTGGTGTTCCTCTTTTTTCCCACCCCAAAACGCTGTGGAGATACCGGGAAAAGCGTATACGGGTACCGGTAAAATGGTATACGCCTACCGGTAAAACTGTATACGATCCCCCTGTATTTTTGTATACGCAAAGACCGAAAACCGTTGGACGACAGCGGCTTTCGGTCTTTTTTGATCCCCGTTGTCCGGGCCCTCTTTACACGCTTTGAGAGCGGCGTGTAGAATGGCCCGTGAAAGAGAAAAGAACAAATCCTGCATAATGCGGGAGGCCCTGCAAAAATGTTTCACGGAGGCTGCCGCCTCTGGCCAGCGGGGCCGTTTTTTCTACTTTTGTGTGTCCGCGTACGGCGGACAGCCCCGCGGGCGGCCTGACGGCAGAAATGCAGGAAATCATGCAGAGGCCGTCCGGCGTATTACAGGCTGTAATCACAGGAGCCGCACAGGCACGGGAGGTGAGGCTATGGGGTATACCCCGGTACGGCGGCAGTACCGGCACGCGACCATCGATCCGGACTTCTTCCCCTGGTACGATCTGCATTTTGGCAACAGGGCCTTTGACGGCTGGCTGCAGATTGGCTGGCGCGGAGAGCGCAGCAGCGGCGTGCAGATGCTCTACGCGGGCAGTGTGCCCCGCGTCCAGGAGTTCCTGGAGCAGATGCATGTGAGCGGCAACCTGGACTACTACATCATGTGCAACCAGGTGAAGACTGGCGCGGGACGCAAATCCGAGTCCCTCTTCAGTCTCCAGAACATTGTGCTCGACATCGACTGCCACGCGGAGGAGGTGGATGAGTACGAGCGTGCGGAGATGCTGGAGGACATTGTATGGCGGCTGGAGCACGACATGTCTCCGCCTCTCCCCTGCCCCTCCAGCACCGTGTGGACGGGGCGCGGCCTGCAGCTATGGTGGGCTCTGGTGCCGGTTCACGCGAAATGCCGCCCCTACTACGACGAGGTGAAGAACTACTTCATCCTCAGAGTCCGGCAGATGCTGGAGGAGAACGGGTACGGGGATCTGTGCGAGGTGGATGTGACGGCCTCGAAAAACCCGGTGGGTTTCTACAGACTGCCGTACAGCGTGAACACCGCCACCGGCGCACCGGTGAGAGTGGAGATCTCCGGATCCGCCCCGGTCTATGTGCTCCAGGATCTGGTGGCGCTGGCAAAAGAGGGGAAAGCCTCCCTGGCGGCGGATGAGCCGCCCGCTCCGGCAGTGAGAGCCGCGGGCCCGGACGGCAGGGACGCCTTTGCCGGCCGGTACAGCGAGTCTGACATCTACCTCCTGCGCAACTACCACACTTTCGGATTCTTCCGGATGAAGCAGCTCATCCAGCTGCGCCTGATCCGGGATGACGCCATCGGCGACGAGACGAGAAACAACCTGTGCTTCATGGCCTACAACGCCATGCTTCCCGCGCTGGGCCACGACGCGGCCTGGGCGAAGCTCCTGCTCTTTAACCAGGGCTTTAAGCAGCCCATGACGGAGAAAGAGCTGGAGGGCGTGATCTGCAGCGCGAGGGACAAAGGCGGCTACCGGTACTCCAATGAGAAGATGATCGAGTTTCTGGAGATCACCCCGGCGGAACAGGAGCGCATCGGGCTGTACGCGACTGAGCAGGAATTCCAGCCGAGAGTGCGGGTCTCGGGCAACCCCTCCCGGAACCAGTCCAGAAAGCTGATCAAGGAGGATAGGAACCGGAAGATCCGGGATCTGGCGGACGCCGGCAAAACCATCCCGGAGATCGCCAGGGCGCTGTCCATCTCGTATCAGACGGTAAAAAGCTGCCTGGACAGAGAGGGCGTCTGCGTCCTGTCCGAGCGGGATCGGAGGATACAGGAACTGGCGTCCGGCGGAGCCACGCAGACGGCCATCGCGGCGGCGGTGGGCGTAGACCGGCGTACGGTGAGCCGTGCACTTCGAAAACTGAACAGTGTTCCAAAAATTTAAATTCTGGTTCTATTTATGATTTGTTTTTATAGGCAATTTCCGGGTGTGCGCTCGTTCTGG
>CAYRAG010000082.1:0-5257 GCA_964422185.1 uncultured Oscillospiraceae bacterium | reverse complement strand
CCGGCAGCTGCTCCGCTTCCGCGGGAACCGTCTCTTCTTCTCCCGGCAGCTGCTCTCCGTCCGTGGAGGTCAGTATCCCCTCCGCGGGCAGCGCGCCGTCTATGACAGGCTGCTGCGCAGTTTCGGCGCCGGGCGTCTGCATCTCCGCGGCCGTCTCCCAGGGGGAACCGGCTTCCGCCGCCGGCTCCGCGGCGTAGGCGGGCAGGACGGTCGCCACGGTGAGCAGCGCCAGAATCAGCGCAACGCCGGAAACTGCGGCATGTCTCATACGCTTACAGATAAGAATCACTGCTTTCTGAATTTATTTGTCATCAACTTGAAAACCCTTTGTCACGAATTGTAACCGTATTGTAACTTGTTTATCCGGCGTGTGCAATGGCAATATTCCACAGGACTTACCGGGAAATTCTGTGCATTTTCACGGTTGACACGGAACAAATTCTCTTTCTCCCGGTTTTCCGCGGCTCCCCTGCCGCGAATTTTCCCGCCTCCCCGCGCCTGCTTTCCCGCGGGAGACGCCCTCCCGGGGGAACCGCTGCGCGATCCTGCTAGATTTCGTACGCGAATTTCCGCTTTTCTCCCCGCATTTTCAGATAACCCGTATGAAATGTTCGTCAATCAAGAATTTCACTTTTCCCTTGACTGTTTTGCAAAAGCTGCTATAATAACATTCGCTGTCTCCCGGATCGGAGGCGGCGCCACGGAGAGATGGCTGAGCTGGTCTAAGGCGCACGATTGGAAATCGTGTAACGGCTAATACCCGTTCGAGGGTTCGAATCCCTCTCTCTCCGCCACCCGATTGCGCACGGGATTTCCCCGGCGCATAAAAAGAAGAGACCGGATCCGTTCCGGTCTCTTTTTCTATTCTTCTATTCTTCTACGCCTGCGGAATGGCGTATTTCCGTTGATACGCCAGATAGTTCCCGCGAAACTCCCCGTCGCCGTCCCTGATGGCCCGGAGGGACTCGTGTAGGTTCATCCGGTGGTGGGCCATATCCATGACGCAGCCCGCGATGTTCGAGCAGTGGGCGGAGGCCCGCTCCAGGTTCGTCAGCAGATCCGGCCAGATAAAGCCGACCTCGATGGAGCAGTCCCCGCGCTGCAGGCGGCGGATATGGTTGGTGCGCAGCTGGTCTTTCAGCTCCTCCACCACCTGCTTGAGCGGATCCACCAGAGCGGCGGACTGCAGGTCGTCGTGCAGGAACGCGGCCAGGGTCAGGCTCAGGATCTCCTCCACCGCGGAGGTGATGACATGCAGCTCCCGGGACGCCTCCCCGGAGAACGAGAGTCCCTTCTCCCGGATCTCCTCCGCGGAGGCGAGCAGACCCACGGCGTGATCGGAGATCCGCTCGAAATCCGCAGTCACTTTCATCAGTTTTGCCGACTCCTCGCTGTCCTCCTCGCTGATGGGGCGGCTGCTCAGGCTGACGAGATAGGTGCTCAGGATATCCTCATAGTGATCCGCCTTCTCCTCCCTGCCGCGGATGGAGTCGGCGAGGTCAGCGGAGTACTGTCTCAGCGTGCGCATCGCGTCCCTGAGGGCGCCCACCGAGATCTCCGCCATTTCCCCGGCGACCTCCCGGCAGCGCTCCATGGCGAACGCCGGCGTCATGAGCAGACGCTCGTCCAGCTCCACCCCGCTCTCCGGCTTCTTCGCGTCCGGGATGAGCCGGGTCACCAGCCTCTCGAGAAATCCCGCCAGCGGCATCATCAGCGCGGTACACAGGAGATTGAAGACAGAGTGGATCGCGGCGATGCCCGCCATGGTCGCCGGCTCGTCCAGAATGGCGGGGGCGAACACCGCACGCACGATGACGAAAACCGTGAGCCAGACCGCGGTTCCGATCACATTGAACGACAGGTGCACCAGAGCCGCCCGTTTCGCGTTCTGATTCGCCCCGATGGAGGAGAGCAGCGCGGTGACGCAGGTGCCGATGTTCTGCCCCATGATAATGGGGATCGCCGCGCCACAGGACACCTGGCCGGTCGTGGCCAGCGACTGCAGGATCCCCACGGAGGCGGAGCTGGACTGGATGATCGCGGTGAGCACCGCACCGGCGAGGACGCCGAGCACGGGATTGCGGAACATCAGAAACAGATTCCGGAACCCCGGCATGTCCTGCAGCCCGGAGACGGCGCCGGACATCGTCTCCATTCCGAACATCAGCGTCGTGAACCCCAGCAGGATCGCGCCCGTATCCCTGTGTTTGCTGTTCTTCGTGAACAGGGACAACACCGTGCCGATCAGCGCCAGCACCGGCGTGAACGAAGACGGCTTGAGGAGACTGACCAGCAGGCTGTCGCTCTCAATCCCCGCCAGACTCAGCAGCCAGGCCGTCACCGTGGTGCCGATATTCGCGCCCATGATGACATTGATCGCCTGTCTGAGCGTCATCAGCCCGGAATTCACGAACCCGACCACCATGACGGTCACCGCGGACGAGCTCTGGATAACCGCCGTAATTCCCAGGCCGGTGAGCAGCCCCGCGATCCGGTTGGTGGTCAGCTTTCCCAGCAGGGTGCGAAGTCCGCCTCCGGCGCGGCGCTCCAGCGCCTGCCCCATGACATTCATGCCGAACAGGAACAGGCACAGCCCGCCCACCAGCGTCAGCACATCGAAGATATCCATGCAATCCCAGTCCCTTTCTCCCGGATTTCCATGGATATGCTATCAAAAGCCCGCCCGGCCTGCCACCACGGCAGCGTAAAGTTCTTGTAAAGTTTGCGTGAAGCGGAGGCCTTCCCCTTTCCGGGATCGGCACGCGTCCTGCGTCCCGGGCGGTCACCGGCCGGCGGTCTTCCTCCGGTCCATGATCCCCGCGGAGAGGAGATAGAGCGGAATGGATGAGAGCTGAGCCGCCGTGGACACCGCGATCATGGCCGGGATGCTGATGTCGTACAGCACCCCGAGCAGCCAGCTGCCCAGAAACCAGAAGATGCCGAACGAGCACTCGAAGATCCCGTACCCGGTGGCGCGGCTGGATTTCGGCACCATGCTGCTCACGGCGGCCTTCAGAATCGACTCCTGCGCCCCCATGCCCACGCCCCAGAGGACAATGCCCGCCAGGAGCGCGGGGACGGAGTGCCCGCCGAAAATCAGCAGGGCGAACGGCGCGGAGATCGCGGTGGAGACCGCCAGCACCCGGACGCCCTTTTTATCGTACCAGAACCCGAAGACCAGCGCGGAGACCGCGTCCACCAGCATCGCCCCGGCGTACAGCAGCGGCAGTGTGCCGGTGGTGACGAGCGAGGAGGTCTCCGCCAGGCCGGAGGAGAGCGACGCGTAAGTGTTGGAGACATGCATGATGATCAGGGAGTAGTCGATGAACCCGAAGGCGAACAGGCTGATGCCCGCGATATACAGCACAAACTCCTTTTTCATCCGGAACGGGATATACTCTTTCGGCTCCGGCTCAAACTGCTCGGGATTCGGGAACCTGCGCCGGGTCACCAGCAGCAGAATCAGGGTGATGGCGCCGGGGATCGCGGTCACGGCGAAGCAGACGGCATACCGGCGGAACACGCTGCCCTCCGTCTGAAACAGCATGACGAGGTACATCAGCACGGGGCCCAGGAACGCGCCGATCTGATCCAGCACTTCCTGAATGCCGAAGCTCTTCCCCACGCCCTCCTGGCTGGCGGCAAACGACATGATGGTGTCCTTCGCCGGCTTCTTAATCGCCTTGCCCATGCGCTGCACAATGAGCAGACCGCAGGCGGCGATCCAGCCGTGCTCCCCCACCAGCGCCAGCGCCGGAACGGCGAGGACATCCAGCACATAGCCGAGGATGGTCATCGGCCAGTACTGGCGGGTCTTATCTGTAATTCTGCCGAACACATAGCGCATGGAGTAGCCCACCATCTCGCCCAGGCCCGAGGCAAAGCCGATAGCCGCCGCGGACGCGCCCAGCAGGGACAGATACGCGCCCCGAATGCTGCTGGCGCCCTCGTGGGTCATGTCCGAGAAGAGACTGACGATGCCAAACAGCAAAATAAACTCCATCGCCCGGGACAGCTTATCCCTCTTCGTTTTCATCCTCCATGCCCTCTTCCATGATCCGCTGCATCTCCGGAAAGCCCGCTTTGCTCTCCTCCTTGCAGCGGTGATACAAAATCTCCAGAAGCCGCACGAACTCATTCTGTTCCGGCTCCGAGAGCGGCTGGAGCAGCCACTCGTAGAACCTGGCCTCAATGGAGGCTTTCGAGTTTTTCAGCCGCTCCGCCTGTTCCGTGGCATAGAGCCGGCGGCTGCGGGCGTCCTCCTCATTGACCCGGCGCGTCAGATACCCCTTTTTCTCCAGATTCCGGGTCTGCCTCGCCACCGCGCCCTTGTCCAGTCCGGTGATTCTGCACACGCCCGCCTGGGTGATGCCGGGATTCTTCCGGATGGCGTGAATCACATCGAACTCCCCCGAACCGATCCCGTCCTCCCGCAGGGTGCGGACGGTGAACCTGCTCACTTCCCTGGCGATCTTCGTGAGCATCCGTTTTGTGACATCCATGGCCTCCCCCTCCATTTCGTTGCAGGATCAACCAACTGGATGATACCACAACGGTTTTTCCTGTCAATCCCTCCGGACAGAAAAATCCCCGTCCGGAACATCCCGGACCGCCGCAGCGGGCGAAGTTTCCGCTTGCAATCGCCGACGGGGAATGATAGACTTCCGGCGGGTACGCAGCGAAACCGGAAGGCGGTTCCGGATACCGCCGGGAAAAAGGACGGTGACATCATGAGCGATTCTGAAAACCGGGATTCCGGGAACACACCGGACATGAGTCCGGAGGATATCCGCAGAGGCGTGGAGGCCATCCGCCGCATGATCGCGCAGAATGAGACCGGTTCCGCACGGCAGCGGGTGCTGCGGCGAAGGCTCCAGGCCAGGAAGCTTGTAGGGAACAGGAAATTTTACCAGTTCGTATATCTGTACCGAAAGTACAAAATGGAGAAGCCCAGGTATCTCTCCTGAGGCCGGAATCTCCGCTCGGCGGGGAACTGACTTCCAGCGCCCCGGGGGGTATGTCCCCCGCCCGATCTGTTCCGGCCGCGGGAAAGACAAATCCCTGAAAACCGGACGGCAGCCGGGGATCCGGCCTGCTGCGGCAAACACCTGGCGCCGGAGAGAGAAAACCGGAAGAACAGGGGCCCTGAGACGCAAATCGCCTCCGGGCCCTTTTTCACGCCTGTCGACCTGACGCTGACGAAAAAACCGGGGAGCCGCACGGGAGCAGCCCTCCGGTTTCTTCTGTCTCATACCCT
>CAYRAG010000081.1:0-5780 GCA_964422185.1 uncultured Oscillospiraceae bacterium | reverse complement strand
ATGACTCTTCTGATCCAGGGGGAGATCGGCGTGGGCAAGAGCACGCTGATCCGGGCGCTTCTGGACACACAGCCCGGGCCCCTGTACGGCTTCCTCACCCATAAGGAGATCCTGGAGGACGGCTCCCAGCCCGTCTACATTCACAATCCCCAGGAGAAAACCCGGCAGTATACGCCGGACAACCTGGTCAGCGTCCACCAGCCCGGCCATGTCCGGGTGGCATATCCGGAGGGCTTTGAGCGGGCGGCGGAGTGGCTGGAGGAGATCCCGCCGGACGGGGGCAGCGTCGTTCTGGATGAACTGGGTGTCCTGGAAAAGGACGCCCCCCGCTTCCAGGCGGCTGTGCTGTCCCTGCTGGCGCCCTCGCCCCGGCTGGTGATCGCGGCCGTCAAACCGGCGGACACCCCGTTTCTCAACCGGGTGCGCCAGACGCCCGGCGTGCGGCGCTTTGTCATCGACCGGGACAACCGGGACGAGTTGAGAAACCGGCTGCTGGCCATGCTCGGGCAGCCGTCCTGACCGGCGCCGCGGAAAACGAAAAAAGAGCCCCCGGAGCGGCTCAGTGACCCTGAACCGTTCCGGGGGCTCTCTTCTTTTGTCTGTCTCTTTCCGGCGCTGCGTTCCGTCATCCGGACAGCGCTACTCCACGAGGCCGTATTTTACCTTGATGCGATCCAGCTTCTCCAGCATGGGCTCTCCCCCGAACCAGAGGAAAATCCAGGTGGCCACCGCCCGGACACAGTCGATGGGCAGGCCGGTCACATAGTAGGTCAGCAGGATCTCCAGATTGAGCTCCCTCGTCCAGACCAGGGCGGAGGAGGGGTTCATGATGCCGCCGTAAATCAGCACGGAGGCCAGGACGCCGTACGCGCAGAGGGCGACGCGGTTGCGGCGCAGCCAGCCCTTGCGAAACAGCACCCCCGCGAGAAATCCGATGAGCCCCATCGCGAACATCTGCCAGGGCGTCCACGGGCCCTGGGAGAAGAGGATGTTGGACACCAGCATGGTGAGGGAGCCCACCAGAAAGCCGGTCTCCCCGCCGAATGCCACACCGGCGACGATCGTCAGCGCGGTCACCGGCTTGAACTCAGGGATCATAAACAGCACCGCACGGCTCGCCACGCCGATGGCGCACAGCACCGCGATAATCACCAGCTCCCTGGCCTGGGGCTTTCGCCCCTCGAACACCAGAAAAAAAGGGATCATGGTCTCCAGCAGAATCAGCAGGCAGGTGATGTAGTAGTTCGCCCGCTCCAGGTAGAACACGCCGAAGAACAAGGTCAGCGGGATCAGAAGCACGATGAAGACCGCGGCCACGATGGTGCGCTTTGACAGCTTTCGCTTCTCCACCGGGGTCTGTACCAGATAGTCCGGCCGGGTCTGCCGCCGGGTCACGCTCAGGGCGAATACAATCAGGGCGGCGCAGAGCACGAAGTACATCCACACCTGGTCAATCCCCAGCGTGGTCATCCCCTCGGATCCGCCGAGCTTCGTCAGATCAATAATCCGGAGAAACTGCAGAAACATCAGCACCACAACCGCGCCGGAGATCCCCGCCAGCAGTTTGCGCCACCAGGGCAGCTTCGGCGGCTTCCAGTCCGCCGAGTCCTCTTTCGGCTCCGGCAGAGGCGGGATATCCTCGGGGAGATCCGGGGGCGGCGGCACTGTCCCGCCGCAGGCGCAGATGACATCCTCCGCGGTCACGGCCTCGGGCAGGATACTGCGGGCCATGCGGTTGGCGGAAGTGGTGTAGAAGCTGTTGCCGGAGAAGAACTCTCTGGGCGCCGACTCCGTCACCACATTCCCGTCGAAAAACAGGGCGCAGCGGTGGGCGTACTGGGCGCAGAACTCGATGTCGTGGCTGACCATCAGCACCGTGACGCCCTGGTGGAGCAGGCGCTGGAGGATGCTGGCGAAAGTCTGCTTGAACTCCGCGTCCAGCCCCTTGGTCGGCTCGTCCAGCAGGAGGATATCCGGCCTGAGCAGCAGCACTTTCGCCAGGGCGGCGCGCTGCTGCTCGCCGCCGGACAGATCGTACGGGTGGCGGTCCAGCAGCTCGGGCAGGCGGCACAGCGCCGTCACCCGGGCGACCCGATCCTCCATTTCCTCCTGCGGCAGGCCGCTGTCCTGCAAAATCTCAAACAGATCCTCCCGGACGGTCTTCTTGACAAACAGTGCCTGGGGGTTCTGGGGCAGCACCCCCACATTGCCATGCACGGTGACCTCGCCCCGGTACGGTTTGAGGATTTTGCCCAGAATCTTCAGGCTGGTGGTCTTGCCCGTGCCGTTTCCGCCCAGCAGCGCCACGAACTCCCCTCTCCGGACTTCCAGGGTCAGACCCTTGACCACATCCGGCGTGTCCTTCTCGTAGCGGAACCACACCTCGTTGCACTGGAGCACCGTTTCCTCCCCGTGGGGATACACGGGCGCCGGGGGCACCTCCTTCATCGTGTGGCTTCGCGCAAAGTCCGTCAGCCAGTCCCGGCCCTCCCGCACGGTGACGGGGCACTCGGCGTCGTTCTCCACCGCCGCCCAGATCCGCATGGCGGCGGGCATGGCCAGGAACATGGTGTGGCCCATGCCTTTCAGCGCTCCGCCCACTTCCCGGATGGAGCCGGTGTAGAGCAGATGGCCCTCATCCATCACCGCCACCCGGGTGGCCAGAGGCAGGGCTTCCTCCAGCCTGTGCTCGGTGAGCAGAACCGTGGTGCCCAGTTCCCGGTTGATCTTGCCCAGCGCCGCCAGGAAGTCCGAGGCGGCGATGGGATCCAGCTGGGAGGTGGGCTCGTCCAGGATCAGCACGCCGGGCTGCATGGTCATCACCGAGGCGAGATTGAGCAGCTGCTTCTGACCGCCGGACAGATCGTTGACATTCATATGGAACCAGGTCTGGATCCCGAAAAACGAGGCCATCTCCGCCACGCGGCGGCGGATGGTGGGGGTGTCATACCCCAGGCTCTCCAGCCCGAACGCCAGCTCATGCCACACCTTGTCCGTGACAATCTGGTTCTCCGGGCTCTGCTGGACGAATCCGATGCGGGCGCTCTGCTCCCGCTGATCCAGCGTCTCCAGATCCCGGCCTTCAAAGAGGATCTCCCCGGATCTGGTTCCGTGCGGGGCCAGCACCGTCTTCAGCTGGCGCAGGAGGGTGGACTTTCCGCAGCCGGACGGGCCGCACACCACCAGAAACTCCCCCTGCTCCACCGTCAGGCTGATGTTCTCAATGGCAGGACGCGGCTGTTCCGGATAGGCAAAGGTCAGATTTCGGATCTCAAATGTTTCCATACCGCATCCTCCCTTCGATCGAGAATAACCGGCGTCAGGCACAGGGCGAGGTAAACCAGCTGGAAGCACACCCCCAGCAGGGACACGCCGTTTCCCTGCACCGTGGGATAGTAGCGCCAGGACATTCCGCCCGCCGCCCAGCCGCAGGCGATGAACACGCCGCAGAAAATCAGCCAGATCAGCACAGAGCGGTCTCTCTTATCCATGGTATAGATGGAAAACGCCGTCCGGCCGGGCAGGCCGTAGCCCCTGCTCTTCATGCTGTCCGCCGTCTCGATGGCGTTTTCCATGCACCAGGTCAGCATGATGGAGATGATCGTCACCGCGTGGCGCAGCCTCTGGACGAGACCGCCGTTGGACACATCCCGGCCCACGCACTTCTGCGCCTCGCGCACCACCTGGAACTGATCCCGGAACTTGGGGATGAACCGCAGCGTCATGGACAGCACCAGGCTCAGCGACGGGATCACTCTGCCGAACAGGTAGACGAACTTGTCCGAGGTCATCACGGCGGTGTAGCAGCTGAACCACAGCACCACGGACGCCAGCAGCACCGCCGCGGCGAGGCCGTACAGGATGCTCTCCAGCGTCAGGGGGTTCCCGGTGGGCAGGTAGGTCAGGATCGTCTCCCCCTCGTGGTTGAACACCGGGTTGAGGATGGCCGCGAACAGCACGATGGGCAGCATCACGGTCAGCTGGAAGCGGGCTCCCTTTCGCCCGTTCAGATGAATGTGGTAGATCACGGCGCTGCCCAGGGAGATCGCCAGGCAGACCGGGTGCATGAAGAACATGGTGAAGACCAGAACCAGAGCGAAATACAGAAAATTCACCAGCGGATGGCAGCTGGAGAACGCGTCTTCATTTTGAATGGGAATGACCCCCTTTCTCCCGGCGGCGCCGTCCCGGAGCGGAAAAAGGCCGAAAAAAGCCGCGGCTCTCCGCCGCGGCGCATGATAATCTTTCAGACCACTCGCATCTAGACCGGATGCGCCAACTGGTTTCCGTCTGTCGCCGGTTTCCTGACTCGTGTTTGAGGCCGCCTCTGCGGCCCGCGCCGGATGACCAGCCTTCTCAGTTTCCCAATGGCCGGCTTTCGCCCTGAGGGTCATCCGTCTCCACACTTACAGTCGCGGTACGATGGGGAATTGCACCCCTTTCCCTTCTCCGCGGGGCATGGGCCAAAGCCATTAGCCCCGTGAAATCGACAGCGGACAATATTCACTTCGGGCTTCATTGTACCACCGGGATCCGGAAATGACAAGAGACTTCGTGGAATTCCCCGATCCGCCGGCGGCAGGTTTCCGGCTGTGTCTCGCGAACCGGAGTCCGGCAGAAAAAGGAAAAATCCCCGAAACCGGACGGCTTCAGGGATCTCCCGTGGTGGACGCTAACGGACTTGAACCGCTGACCCCCTGCACGTCAAGCAGGTGCTCTAGCCAGCTGAGCTAAGCGTCCGAACGGCGAAGCCTATTATATCCGCCCGCCTCCTGTTTGTCAAACTATTTTTCGAATCCCCCGGGGCGGGGCGGGCGCCGGCCGTCACAGTTCAGACGGCTCCATCACGGCCCGGCGCCAAATACCCCCACAGCACAGCTATGGGGGTGATCCGGGCATGCCGGATCAGCGGTCAAACCACAACAGGTTCACCGTTCATTGGCCTGGCAATGCCTCTGAATCCATTCCTTTCGCTTCATCGTCTCAATGAAGCTCAGGATGGCGCAGTAAATCTGCATTCCCGAATCCGATCGGAAACCACCTGCCATCTTCTCCCGATTCCTGCAGATCCTCAGATCCTTCTCACTCATGTTGTTGCTGAAAGGAACCTGAAAATCATACAGGAACAACAGGCGATTGTCCCTGAATTTTTCCAGGCGATTCAGGAGGTTTTTCTCTTCCCGCCTGGCCTCCCTTCCCCTGGTCTTCTTATTCTGTTCCCGTTCCTCCGCTATAATCGCATCGTAGCGGAAACGGCACGCAGCAGCTTTCTCTGCGCTCAGACGACTGACGCCCTCCTTTTGGAGCTCCTTACGCATATCGTTCATCCCGTTCAGGAAGCTTCGCATATGCCTGCTCCATGTGTTTTGGGGCTCTTCCGTATTCTTCAACAGGTAGCGGTTCAGGTGCACATTACCTTCTGCGTGCCCTGTGCCGAAATGGTACAACGCCATCTCGTGCTCATGACAGAAAGTACCCGCAAACTCCCCGGGTATCTCCATCCTGGACAGGGTCTTGAGATTCTTCCTGTCGGGTGGGAGGTACAAAACCACATTGTCCGTGCTGAAGTTGCGAATCTGGCTCATTTTCCCGTGATTGGTGACGGGCGCGGCGCCGGTGCAGACAGTGTGGGAATTCAACAGATTTTCCGTTAGCGCGGGTACGACTTCGACGCATTTTTCGGCAAAGCTCCTGCAGATGTTAGTGGAATACCTGGTCGATTTTTCGCCTGAAAACGGGGATATTCCACGGTTTTCCGCTTCATCGCGGAACCTGAAGCC
>CAYRAG010000080.1:4082-5864 GCA_964422185.1 uncultured Oscillospiraceae bacterium | reverse complement strand
GCAGGGGAGGGCGCCGCCTCAGCCGCCGCTGATCTCTTTTGTGTCTCTCAGTTCCAGCGCTTTGGCCAGATCGGCCGCCGCGAACTCATACTCCGTCTGCTCTCCGTCCCCGAACAGCAGCGTATCCGGCTGGTTTGGCCGCTTGAACCGCAGCTCATTGTGCCACTCAGACTCCCCGTCGCGGTAGGTGATGGCGACGCCGGAATTCAGATCCCCGGATTCGATTTTTAACTTCTCGCAGGCGCTGTCCGCGCCCTCGCCGTCCGTGAAGCAGTAGACATAGCCCTCCTCGAAGTCGATAACGCAGTACAGATCCTGCCCCTGGGCGGACATGCGGTAGGAGAACACCCCGGAGTTGCCCTGTTTCGCCTGCTCCAGGGAATTCGTGGAGTAGCTCAGGGGGGCGGTGTCCTCCGGCGGCGCGCTCGAGCCGGAACCGCTCTCCGCCGGCGAGGGCGGTTCGGATCCGTCCGCCGGCGCCTCTTTCTCAGGCATGTGGTAGGTGATCACGACCTCGGCGTCCCGCTCAAAGATATCGCCGCGCTTGTAGTCGTCGCGTCCGCCGATGGTCACCTCGCTGGTCTCGCCGGAGTCCGTGATGCCGAAGACGATGTCGTAAACCGGGACGGTTCGGATGTTCGTGAAGCCGCAGTCCGCCAGCTGTTTCTCCACCTCCTGGTAGTTTGCCGCCACCAGATCGCTCCTGCTAAACTGGATCTTCACCTGGGTGTCCGAGAGCACCTCTTCTCTGTCCACATAGACCTCTGTGACCGCGATCTCGCCGTTTTCGCAGTTGACCCTGTACGCCGCCTCCATGTCGCAGTATACATTCAGGGTCTTCCCGTACTTCACGGCGGCATCTTCGGCGGAGGCAAAGGTGAAAGTGTGCTCGCCCACCTTGAGCCGGAACTCGTAGGTGCCGGACTCCCCGTGCTTGAGCGTCGCCTGGGGCGCGTCGTCCAGGGAGATGTCGATGTCATAGCGGTTGAAGAGGAAATTGGGGACACACTCCACTTTCAAAACCACATTGTACTTCTCGTAGGGCCGGTGGCAGGTGAGGGTTACTTTGCTGTCGTAGGCGAACGCGTCCGCCGCGGAGAAGCTCATGACCGTGTCGATGGAGGCGGTGTTCTCAAACTCCCCCTGGAAGGTGTCCGGATCCAGGTCGTAGACCTCCACCGTCTCGATGTTCGTGAACCCGACCTCCACAAAGCGCTGCCGAACCTCTACGATGTCCATGGTCTTGATCTCGTCGGAGGACAGGGGGGCGTAGACTTTCCGGATCGTGTGGTAGGTGATCACGATCTTCGCGTCCAGCGGGAACTCGGTTCCGTCCGCGAAATCCGTCCTCCCGTTGATGGAGATCCCGGAGACCAGGCCGTCCTCCGCCTGGCTGGCGGAGTTGAGATCCTCCAGCTGCTCCGTCTCGATGTCGGTAAATCCCGCCTGCTGCAGCTCCGCCAGTACCACCGAGTACGGGGAGCCCCTGTACTCCTCCGCGCCGGAAACCGCCGCCCCGGGGGTGCCGTCCGGGAGTTTCCCGCAGGCGCTGAGCGCGACGCACAGCAAAAGCGTCAGGCAGAAGATTCCTCTGTGTTTCATCGCCCATTCTCCTTGTCTGTACCGGGCTTTTCCCCTGCGCCGGTTTTGTCCGCACCGCGCCGCAGAGATCCCCCGATGTTGCCGTCCGAACAACCGCAAATTCTCAGTGGTGCCGGAGCTTTGTCATGGTTCCCGTGGCCAGCCGCATCCGGACGGGGGAGATATTCTTCTCCGCCAGGA
>CAYRAG010000080.1:0-3982 GCA_964422185.1 uncultured Oscillospiraceae bacterium | reverse complement strand
AACCGCACCGTCTGAGACGGCGGCGCTCCGCGCAGGGCCCCGGCCCGCGTTTTGCTATCCCAACTGTGCGGTAACCCCGGCGTGATGGCAGGATCCCCGCCCTCCGAACCGGCTCCTCCAGTCACCCGTCATTCAGCCGGAGGCGGAGTAACGGCCCCGGGCGGATCCGGAATATGTGGTCAAAAATCTTCAGATCACCTTGCCACGCGGAAACCCGCGTGTTATGATCCCCACCGGAGGGACATCCTGTGCTCCCCGCTGTGCGGGGCACCGCGGATGTCACGAAAACAGCCAGGTTTCCCGGCATCGGGGGAAAGACCACCCCGTACGGGGCAAAAGGAATCCTGGCTATCCGGCAGAAAGGAAGCACCATACCATGTCTGAAACAGTCGAATCCAAAACTCCGGAGACGCATTCCTACCGGCGCCCCGAACGCACGGGAGACTTCCCGCATCTGTTTTCCACAGGCTTTATCGGGCAGGCCCAGACGAAAAACCGGCTGGTCATGCCCGCCATGTGCTCCGGGCTGGCCAATGATGACGGCACTGTGAGCGAGGATCTGATCTCTTTCTACGCCATCCGGGCCAAGGGCGGCGCCGGGGTGATTATCACGGAGTTTGCCATGGTCAACGGCACGGACGGGCGCCACAACCGCTGGCAGATGGGCGCCTTTGACGACAGGCACATCCCCGGGATGAAGCGGATGGCGGATCGGATCCACGAGTACGACAGCCTGGTCTTCGTGCAGCTGTGCCATCCGGGCGCCCAGGCGTTCCACCCCACCAGCGACGCCCCCGCCCTGACCCCCAGCGGCAGGGTCAGCCAGGTGCTGCAGAACCCCTGCCGGGAGATCACCGTGGATGAGATCCACCGGCTGGTGGATCAGTTCGCCGCGGCGGCGAAACGGGTTCAGCAGGCCGGGATGGACGGCATTGAGATCAGCGCCGCCCACGGCTATCTGCTCAATGAGTTTCTCAGCCCCTACTCCAACCGGCGCACGGACGAGTACGGCGGCTCTCTCATGAACCGGTGCCGCATTGTGGCGGAGATCCTGCAGGCGACCCGCGCCCAGGTGGGCCCGGATTTTCCCATCATTCTCCGCATGACGGTGGACGAGTTCCTGTGGCACCTGGGGGTGAAAGAGCCCTACCTGGAGCTGCCGGACTCCATCGCCATTCTCAACTACCTCATCCCGTTCGGGATCGACGCCGTCAGCGTCACCTCCGGCGTCTATGACACGCAGAACACGGTGTGCGAGCCCATCTCGTATCCCCAGGGCTGGCGCATCTACCTGGCGGACACCGTCAAACAGAATGTGCCCATCCCGGTCATCGGGGTGTCGGTCATCCGGGAGCCGGACTACGCGGAAAGCCTGCTGGCCCGCAACGCCGTGGACTTCGTGGGCGTGGGCCGGGGCCAGATGGCGGATCCGGAGTGGGGCCTCAAGGCCGCCACCGGCCGGCCCAACGAGATCCGCCGGTGCATCTCCTGCCTGCACTGCATGGAGTCCCTGGCGAAAACCGGGCGCACGGAGTGCGCCATCAACCCCAGATCCCATCACGAGTACGGCTACGGAGACATCACGAAGACCGGAAAAGGGGAGAATGTGGTGGTCGTGGGCGGCGGCCCGGCCGGGATGGAGTGCGCCCGCATGCTGGCCCTCCGGGGCTACCACCCCATCCTGTTTGAGCGCCGCGGACAGCTGGGCGGCCAGCTCCGGCTGGCGGATCTGCCGCCCCGCAAGCACAAGATCGACTGGATCACCAGCTACTATGAGGAGCGGCTGCGGGTGCTCGATGTGGATGTCCGCCTGAACACCAACGCCACCGTCAGGGAGATCCAGGCGGAGAACCCCATTCAGGTCTTCCTCGCCACCGGCTCGGCGCCCAACATGCCGGAGAGCATTGTGGGCATCCACGGGGAGAATGTGTACCACGCCAACGACATCCTCTCCGGCCGGGTGAAGCTCATCGGGAAGCAGGTCATCGTGGTGGGGGACGGCCAGACCGGCATTGAGACCGCCGAGATGCTCTGCGACTGCGAGAATGTGGTATCCCTGGTGGGCCGCGGCAACTCCATCGGGGAGAAGATCTACTTCCAGAACCGGGAGGCCGTGCTGGAGCGGGTTCAGGCCAAGCACGGGCGCCTGTTCCCCCGCCGCAGCCTGGTGGCCATCAACCCGAAGGGGATCACCGTGGAGAGCACGGTATCCGGGGAGCTGTCTTTCATGCCGGCGGATGCCGTGGTGCTGGCGCTCGGCGTGCATCCGGACACCACGGGCCGGGCGGAGATCCTGGCCGCGTACCCCAACGCCGTCTGTCTGGGCGACGCCATCCACGGCGGCCGCATCGCCGACGCGGTTCACTCCGCCTACGACGCCGTAGACGCCATGAAGTAGCCGCGGACACTGTCCTCCGCTTCGGGGCGGGGCCAGGGGAGCGCCTCGCGTCCGCCGCCGTGACGGGATACCCTTAAACGGGCTTCTTCGCAGGATCCCGGCACCACGAAACGGAGGAAAAAGTGTGAATCCGGTTGAGACCGAGTCCTTTTTCGCCCTGGCGGAACCGGGCGGTTTCCGCAAAGCGTAAGAGTGTACCGCCCAACTCGTCGATAGCTTCGATCAGATTGACCTGCCGGACACCTGAATCCGGCGCGGTCTCGATATCTAAATGCCGGGCGCGGCGCGCCCGGCATTTTTCGATCCCCGCCGCCGGGGAGCCCGTCCCGGGCGCACCGCAAAACCGCGGCAGGGAACCTGTGGAGGAAACCCCGCAGGGCACAAGCTGTCATATTCCGAATAAGTGCGATATTCTGGCCTGATTTTTCGATATCCAGGCGTGATACCGCCATAAAGTGCGAAATATCATCAACGGGAAAGCCCGATCCACCGGGCAGTTGCAGAGGTACTTCGAGAAATTCAGGGAGTTTGCCTCCAGGGCAAAACCGCTGGGCGTCCGCGGCATCGGACAGGCGCAGGCAGCCCGGCGCAAGACGGTGCAAGTTTGGTGCAGGTTCGGCCCGGAATCGGCGTAATTTCAACCCATGTCCGGTGCGGGATCGGTGCAGGCGGACGCGAGTTCGGTGCAGGTTTCTTCTATGGCCTTTTCCAAAGCCTGCCGCGTCTGTTTTCTTCCGCGACCAGTGGCGCTCCGGACATGGCTACGGGCCCGTCTGAAAAATGCCTTGATTTTTCCCGCGCCGGGTGATATACTTCAGATACAATTGAATCTGGTTTCACGAGTCCGCCGTGCGCTAAAGGCAGATGCCCATGCCCGGCGGGAGGAAAAGGGGTGCGAATCCCCTGCCGTACCGCGGCTGTAAGCATGGAGCCGGATGATCGAAAGGCGAAAGCCGGTCATTGGGAAACTGAGAAGGCTGATCATCCGACGCAGGCCACTTAAACTGTGGCCATAGATGCGAGTCAGAAGACCTGCGTGAGACTTACCGGTTGGCGCATCCGATTTAGATGTGAGCGGTGGAATAGAGCAGGGATGAGCCACGGCAGTTCGCCGCGGCTTTTTCTGTTTTCCGATGGATGAGCCACGGCAGTCTGCCGTGGTTTTTTTCCTCCATGGGACGGGTGTGCCGCGGCGGTCTGCCGCGGCATTTTTGCTCTCTGGATTTGTGTGCGGCAGCGGCGGACGAGGTCGGGCCGCGTTTTTTATGCGCGGCGGACGGGGCAGTTTCCCGGCGGAAACCGCAGCGTCCCGTCTCCCGGCCCCGCCGGGGACAGGCATGCCCTCTGCCGCGCTCAGATCCCCGGGGCAGGATCCGTTCCGCCCCGTCTCGCAGACAGGCGGATCGCCGTGCTGTGCCGCTTCGCGGCGCGGCGCCGGTGGAACTCATTTCGCTTGAGAGAGGGGGCGGGGAGTCCGGCGGCAGCCGGAAAGGAACAGACCCGGCGGTACCGCCGGAATCCCACAGGTTCGCGTTCTGTCCGCACGAATCCGGCAGCGCAGAGACCTGTTCCTCCCGGAGCTTC
>CAYRAG010000079.1:0-6034 GCA_964422185.1 uncultured Oscillospiraceae bacterium | reverse complement strand
TTCAGAACAGACCGGAGATCACGCCGTTCTCGTCCACATCGATCTTCTCCGCGCTGGGAACTTTCGGCAGGCCGGGCATCGTCATGATATCCCCGGTCTGCGCCACGACAAAGCCCGCACCCGCGGAGACCTTCACCTTGCTGACATGGATCTGGAAGCCCTCCGGGCGGCCCAGCACGGACGGGTCGTCCGTGAGGGAGTACTGCGTCTTGGCCATGCACACCGGCAGGCCGCCGAAGCCCATCTTCTCCAGACGGGCGAGCTCCTTTTCCGCGGCGGCGGTATAGGTCACGCCGGCGCCGCCGTAAATGCGGCGGACAATCGTCTCAATCTTGTCTTTCAGCGGCAGATCCAGGTCGTAGGCGTAGGAGAAGTGAGACGGCTGATCGCACAGGGCCAGCACCTCCCGGGCGAGATCCTCGCCGCCGGCGCCGCCTTTCTCCCAGACCTCGGACAGCGCCACATTGACCCCCAGCTCCCGGCACCGGCTGCGGATCAGGTCAAGCTCCGCGTCCGTGTCGTTGGCGAAGCGGTTGATGGCCACGACCGCGGGCAGGCCGTAGACCTGGGTGATGTTCTCCACATGTTTGAGCAGGTTTGGCAGGCCTTTCTCCAGGGCGGCGAGATTCTCGCTTCCCAGCTCGCTCTTCGGCACGCCGCCGTTGTATTTCAGCGCTTTCACCGTGGCGACGATCACCACGGCGGACGGCTGCAGACCGGCCGCCCGGCACTTGATATCCAGGAATTTCTCCGCGCCCAGATCCGCGCCGAAGCCGGCCTCCGTGACGACATAGTCCGCCAGCTTCAGGGCGGTGTCCGTGGCGGAGACGGAGTTGCAGCCGTGGGCAATGTTTGCGAAGGGCCCGCCGTGCACCAGGGCGGGCGTGTGCTCCAGCGTCTGAACCAGATTGGGCTTGATGGCATCTTTCAGCAGAGCGGCCATGGCGCCCTGCGCCTTGAGATCGGCGGCGGTGACGGGTTTGTCGTCGTAAGTATACGCGACGATGATCCGGGCCAGCCGCTCTTTCAGATCCTTCAGGCTGGTGGCCAGGCACAGAACCGCCATGATCTCGCTGGCCACGGTGATGTCAAAGCCGTCCTCCCGGGGGACGCCCTGCATCCGGCCGCCCAGGCCGTCCACAATGTTGCGCAGCTGCCGGTCGTTCATGTCCACGCAGCGCTTCCAGGTGATCTTTTTCACATCGATGCCCAGCGCGTTGCCCTGCTGAATGTGGTTGTCCAGCATGGCCGCCAGCAGATTGTTGGCCGCCCCGATGGCGTGGAAGTCCCCGGTGAAGTGGAGGTTGATGTCCTCCATGGGCACCACCTGGGCGTAGCCGCCGCCGGCCGCGCCCCCCTTGATGCCGAAGACCGGGCCCAGGGAGGGCTCGCGCAGGCAGAGCATGGTCTGTTTGCCCAGGCGGCTGAGGGCGTCGGACAGGCCGACGGAGGTGGTGGTCTTCCCCTCGCCGGCGGGGGTGGGATTGATGGCGGTGACCAGGATCAGTTTGCCTTTCCGGGGCTTCCCCCGCAGAGGATTCACATCGATTTTCGCCTTTGTTTTGCCGTAATACTCCAGCATATCCTCGTCAATGCCCGCCGCCGCGGCGACCTCCCGGATGGGCAGCAGGGCGGCTTCCTGCGCAATCTGGATATCAGTTTTCAACCAAAACAGCTCCTTTTCCCTTTGTGTTTCTCCGTGCCGGCGGCGCCCCGGCCGGGGGTAAGAAAAAAGGGCGCACCGGTATCAATGTGCGCCCAGACGGTCGGCATGGTTCCGGCCATACTCCATGTGGTTTCCCCACTTCCGTCAGTGATATGGCCAGTGCTAATCTACCACAGCGATGGGCCGTTGTCAAGGCCGGATCCGGGCTCCCCGCAGCAGCGCAGACGGCCCGCGGCAAATCCGCCTCCCCGCATGGGAAGCGGCAGGGAGGCGTCTGAACATGAGAAATGGCAGCCAGCCTCGAACTGCGCCGGGTGCCGTTTTCCCTGCCCGCCACCGCCCCGCCATGGAAATTCGTCGCTGCCCGGGGGCGGTCTGAACCGTTGATCGCGGCGCGGAAATCCCGGGATTTCCTATTGAAAAACAGGAAGACTATGCTATAATGAAACCCACGAAACAGGTCTGAAATGTGTCCGGAAAGGACGCAGACCGGAATTTTCCGCCTTTTTCCGAACGGGCGGCGGAGGAGATCAGGGGGACAGAGGGATGTAAAACCGTACACCGCTGCCTGAATTCCGGGAGATCCGCCCCGGATCCGGGTTCCGGAAACGCGCCGGAACAGCAGGGTGAGACACACCCGAGCCTTGTCCGTTTGCGGAGGCCGTGCAAGACCTGAGAGAGAAAGGCGTCGGCTCCGGCCAACGGGAATCTCCGCGCTGCGCCGCGGGGAGTGTCGAAACAAAACAGAAAGTAGAGTTGATAAGTTCTCAAATGGACAGTGCCAGTATATCGATGATTGCCGCGATTGTCTGCCTCATTCTTCTGTCCGCGTTCTTCTCCGCCACGGAGACCGCGTTCTCGGCGTGCAACAAGATCCGCCTGAAGAGCCGCGTGGAAAACGGGGAGAAGCGGGTGGAGAAGACCCTCGCTCTGACGGAGAACTATGACAGGCTGCTCTCCGCGCTGCTCATTGGCAACAATATCGTCAACATCACCCTGACCGTCATCGCCACCGCCCTGTTCACCCGGTATATCCGAACCTACGGGCCGGTGGTCGCCACGCTGGTCACCACGGTGGTGGTGCTCATCTTCGGGGAGATCACACCCAAGACGCTGGCCAAGGAGTCGCCGGAGACTTTCGCGATTGCCGTGACCCCGGCCGTGCGGGTGTGCATGGTGATCCTGGCCCCGCTCAACGGCCTGTTCTCCCTGTGGCAGAAGCTGGTGAAGAAGATATTCCGCGCCACCGGCAATGACGGCATCACCGAGGACGAGCTGATGACCATGGTCAGCGAAGCGGAGAGCGAGGGCGGACTGGACGAGCACGAGAGCCGGCTAATCCGGGCCGCCATTGAGTTTAACGACCTGGCGGCGCAGGAGATCCTCACCCCCCGGGTGGATGTGGAGGCGGCGCCGGATACCGCCTCCATGGAGGATCTGGCGGCGATGTTTGCCTCCACGGGATATTCCCGCCTGCCCATCTATACGGAGAGTATCGATAACATCATCGGCGTGATCCACGAGAAGAATTTCTACTCGGCCAGGAGCCGGGGCGTGGAGGATATCGCCGGGCTCATCAGCCCCATTGAGTACACCACCGGCACGACGAAGATCTCCAGCCTGCTGCGCACGCTGCAGCGGACGAAGAACCACATGGCTGTGGTGGTGGACGAGTACGGCGGGACGGAGGGCATCATCACGCTGGAGGATATCCTGGAGGAGCTGGTGGGCGAGATCTGGGACGAGCACGACGAGATCGTGGAGGAGTTCGTCCTCCAGGAGGACGGCAGCTACCTGGTCGCCTGCAACGCCAACCTCACGGATCTGTATGACCTGTTCGCCATCACCGGCGACTGCGAGTCCACGACCGTCAGCGGCTGGGTGATGGAGCAGATCGACCGTGTGCCCCGGGAGGGGGATCACTTTGTGTATGAGAACCTGGATGTGACGGTGACGAAAGTGGACAACCACCGGGTGCTGGAGATCCAGGTGCGGCTGCTGCAGGACGGGGAAAACAGAGACAGAGAGGTTCAGGGCAGCTGAGCTGCCCCTGTGAGCGGGCATGTGCGGTGCGCACCTGCCCGCTTGTTCAAACGCCGATCTTTCGCGGAAAGGGGAGAGCGCCGCTCCATGCCGAACTACACAGTGGTCTACTCAGAGCGCAGTACCATGGAGCTTCAGATCACCCGGGACGCCAAGGTTGTGGTTCGGGCTCCGAGGTTCACCTCAAACAATCAGATCCGGGCGTTCGTCCGTGAGCACCGGGACTGGGTGGAGCGGAACCTTGCACAGCGTGTTGCCTGGAACGAGGCGCATCCCGAGCCGGACAGCGAGGAGGAGGCCAGGCTGCGCACGCTTGCCGGGAAAGAAATTCCGGGGCGTGTGGCGTACTACGCCAGCCTCATGGGGGTGCAACCCGCCGGGGTGAGAATCACCTCCGCCAGGACGCGGTTTGGCAGCTGCAGCGGGAAAGACCGCCTGTGCTTCTCCTGGCGCGTGATGGCCTACCCCATGGAGGCGGTAGACTATGTGGTGGTTCATGAGCTCTCGCATATCCTGTTTAAAAACCACAGCGCGGATTTCTACCGCTGTATCGAGAGCGTGCTGCCGGACTGGAAACAGCGCCGGGAGCTGCTGAAGGGGTGACCGGGATGGAGGAAAAAATCAGACTGCCGAATCTCATGTTTTTCCAGAACGGGAACAGCTG
Source organism: uncultured Oscillospiraceae bacterium (assembly GCA_964422185.1). Classification (GTDB taxonomy): domain Bacteria; phylum Bacillota; class Clostridia; order Oscillospirales; family Oscillospiraceae; genus CALXCT01. The sequence continues at coordinate 1,661 of CAYRAG010000079.1, read as the reverse complement.
GAAAGGCAGTGCCGGCCTGCTCCGGTATCAGGTGGAGCGCCCCCGGGGCGGGGAGGACAAAGTGCTGCCGGCGTGTGTCTGGTGCGGCCCGTTCTGCCGGGAGCTGTCCCAGGTGGACGAGGCGCGGGAGTTTCCCCTGAGCGAAGAGGGCCTGGAGGATCTGCGCACCTGGCTGACGGACTGGCAGGAGCGGATGAACCGCCAGCCCACCCGTACGCCGGAGGAGATCCGGGCCTGGAGGGACAAAGCCAGGGCGGAGCAGCAGTCCTGACGAAATGAAAACCGCCCGCAGTTGCCTGCGGGCGGTTTCCGTTGCGGCGCCGTCTGATCCCGGCGCCGCGTGGTTTTTCGCCTGAGAGTAGAGAAAGGGAAATAGAAAGGAGAAAAACTGCTGTATCGGTTCCAGCATCGTAAGGATACCAGAGGGGGCGGGGAAAGTGGTGTCTAATTTAAGAAGATTTTTTGAATTATCTGTGAATTCGCGCCTGCGCCGCGAAACCACCGCGGTTGCCGCCGCGCCGGAGTTCCGGGATCATCGCGGAGACGGCCGGGACATGCGGCCTGGCGGTTTTCAGCGCCCCCCGCGGGAGAGGAGGAGACAGGATGCCCCACTATTTTGACTACGCCGCCACCACGCCGGTGTCCCAGGCGGCGGCGCAGGCGGCGCTGACCGCGATGACCGGGGAATACGGGAACCCCTCCTCCCGGCATGCCCTGGGCATGGAGGCGGCCGCCCGGCTGAAAGCGCACCGGGAGACGGTGGCGCGGACGATCGGGGCCAGGGCGGACGAGCTGATTTTCACCTCCTGCGGCACGGAGAGCGACAACTGGGCGATTCGCGCCGCCGTCTACGCGGGCAGACACACCGGCAGGCATATCGTCACCACGGCCATCGAGCACGCGGCGGTGCTGGAGCCCATCCGGGCGCTGGAGCGGCAGGGATATGAGGTCACCTGGCTCAGGCCGGATCTCTCCGGGCATATCGACCCGGCGCAGGTGGAGGCCGCGCTGCGGCCGGACACGGTGCTGGTGTCCATGATGCTGGTGAACAATGAGCTGGGCACCCTGCTGCCGGTGGCGGAGACCGCCCGGGCCATCCGCCGCTCCCGCTGCCCCGCGCTGCTCCACTGCGACGCGGTTCAGGCCTACCTGAAGGTGCCGTTCACGGGGAGAGAGCTGGGCGCGGATCTGCTGTCCCTGTCCGGCCACAAGGTCGGCGCGCCGAAAGGCGTCGGGGCGCTGTATATCCGCGGCGGCCTGAAGCTGGAGCCCATGGTGCTCGGCGGCGGCCAGGAGTCCGGCCTGCGGTCCGGCACGGAGGCCACCGCCCAGATCGCCGCGTTCGCCGCGGCGGCGGAGGAGGGCTTCGCCGAAATGCCGGAGCGGATCGCGGCCACGGCGCACAGGAAAGAGGAGCTGATCGGGATGCTGGAGCGGGCGGTGCCCGATTTGCGGATCATCTCCCGGGGCGACGCGCCCCATATCCTGGCCGTCTCCCTGCCGGGCTACAAGAGTGAGGTGATTGTCCGCTTTCTCAGCGACCGGGGGGTCTATCTCTCGTCCGGCTCCGCGTGCCACCGGGGCAGACCGAGCCATGTGTTCTCCGCCCTGGGGCTGCCGAAACCCTGGCTGGACGGCGCACTGCGCATCAGCCTGTCCCA
>CAYRAG010000078.1:0-6065 GCA_964422185.1 uncultured Oscillospiraceae bacterium | reverse complement strand
TTCTGGGCCTCCGCCACAATGTGCAGGGCCAGGGTGGTCTTGCCCGAGGACTCCGGGCCGAAGATCTCGACAATGCGTCCCCGGGGGACGCCGCCCACACCCAGCGCGATGTCCAGGGACAGTGAACCGGTGGGGATGGTCTCCACCGCCATATCCGGGCTGTCGCCCAGACGCATAATGGAGCCCTTGCCGTAGGCGCGCTCAATCTGCTCAATGGCGGTCTCCAGTGCCTTCTGCTTGTCCGCGGCGGGGGCGGGACTTTCCATGGGGGGTTTCTTCGTAGCCATCATGCCACATCCTTTCCGCCCGGCCAAAAGAGTGCCGGGCGATTCTTATGCCCTGATTCTGCCACATGAGAAGTCCCATAAACAGGACTTTTCTGTCCCGGGGCGATCTTTTTTTCAGTTCCCGGCGGTACCCTCCACCACCCGGGGGATACCCCTGGTATCCGGGATAGTGCGGACAGATTCAAACGAGTTCTGAACCAGAATCTGCGCCACCTCTTTCGCCTGGCCGGCGCCCACCTCAAAGAGAAGCGTGCCGTCCAGACGCAGGGCGCTTTTCCACTTCGCGGCCACCGCCCGGAAGAAGTCCAGACCGTCCGGGCCGCCGTCCAGCGCCATCCGGGGCTCATAGTCCCGGACGGAGGGATCCAGCGTCTCCAGATCCCCGGTGGGAATGTACGGGGGATTGCAGGCGATCACATCAAAGTCCCATAACGCGGCCGGGGCGTTGTCCCGGGCGTCCGCCCGGACGCAGGTGACCCGGGCGTTGAGGCCGTTGCGGCGGATATTCTGCCGGCACACATGCAGCGCCGGCTCAGACCAGTCCGCCAGCGTGACCCGGCACAGCGGCGCATTGGCCGCCACCGCCAGGCCGATACAGCCAGTGCCCGCGCACAGATCCAGCACCCGTGCGCCGTCCCCGGCGGCCGCGGCCAGCTCGATGGCGCGCTGCGCCAGCACCTCCGTGTCCGCACGGGGGATGAGCACATCCCGGGAGATGTCCAGCGGCAGCCCGTAGAACTCCCACTCCCCGATGAGATACGCCACCGGCTCGCCGGCCAGGCGCCGCTGCAGCAGATCCGCCGCCAGCGCCTCCTGCTGTGCGCTGGCGTACAGGCTGATATCCCGGTAGAACTGCTCCTTTGTCTTGCCCACCGCGAAGCAGACCAGTTCCCTGGCCTCCAGCTGCGCGGCCTCCACTCCGGCGGCGCGTAGCCGGTTCCGGGTGCGGAGATACAGATTGTTATAGGTGACCGCCATGGCGCCGCCCCCTTTCGCTGTATGTTTCCGCTACCAGCGATCCTCGCCCTCCACCTCCGGGAGAACCAGTTTGAGCGCCTCAATGCCCACCTCGATCATGGAGTCGTCCGGCTCGAAAGTGGTAAAGTTCTGCAGCCAGAGGCCCGGGGCGGTGAGAATGCGGGTGAGGATCCCGTCATGCCGTCCGGCCCAGCGGTTGAACTCGTAGCTGATGCCCACAATAAGGGGCAGCATCACCAGATGCGCCAGGAAGCGCAGCAGCGGGTGGGAGATGGGCCAGATGGAGAACACGATGGTGGAGACGATGATGGAGATGAACACGACCATGAACAGAAAGCTGGTGCCGCACCGGGGGTGATGCCGCGGCTGAATGCGGACATTCTCCACCGTGAGAGGCAGGCCCGCCTCATAGCAGAAGATCGTCTTGTGCTCCGCGCCGTGGTACGAGAACACCCGGCGCATGTCCTTCATCCGGGACACGATGGCCAGATAGGCGATGAGGATGGCGATGCGCAGAAGATTCTCCGCCAGGTTGCGCACCAGCATGGAGTCCGTCACCAGCGTGACGGCCGTGCCCAGCAGCGTGGGCAGCAGGAAGAACAGTCCGATGGAGAACGCGATGCCCACCACGGCGGCGATGGCCACGATGACTTTCATCAGCTTCTCGTTGCCCAGCTTCTCATCCAGCCACTTTTCAAACTTTGAGGGCTCCTCCGTCTCCGTGCCCTCCTCCTCGTCCGGATAGAAATCCGCGGAGTAGAGCAGGGCCCGCACCCCGTTGACCATGGAGGCCACGAAATTCACCACGCCGCGGATGATCGGCAGACCCAGGACGGGATAGCGGTCTTTGATGAACTTCAGATCGTCCACCTTGATCTCCAGTCCGCCGTCCTGGCGGCGCACGACGATCGCCTGCTTCTTCGGACCGCGCATCATGATGCCCTCAATGAGCGCCTGGCCGCCGCACATGGTCTTAAATCCGCCGCGGCGCTTCGCGCCCCCGTCGGCCGCACTGTGCGCCGGCTCCGGCGCGGGGGATTCCCCGCAGGGAGACTGGCTGACGGCGGGATCGGGTATTTGCTGTTTCTCTTCCATGGATAACTCCTTAAACTCGATTGGAATCTCTTCCGGCACCGCCGGCGGGAACGGCCGGTTCCTCACGGCTCCACCGGCAGCGAGATGGTCACCTCAAAGCCGCCGCCCTCCGCGTTGGCCAGGGTCATGGTGCCGTTGTGCCGGGAGATGATCTCATCGCAGACCGCCAGCCCAATGCCGGAGCCGCGGGTCTTGGAACTGCCCTTGTAGAACTTGTTCTTCAGGAAGGGAAGCTCCTCCTCCGGTGCGCCGGGGCCGTAGTCCCGGATGCGGATCACCGCGTAGTTCCCCTGGCGCTCGATGGAGGTGTCAATGCGCTTGCCGGAGCCCCCGTGCTTGGCGGCGTTGTCCAGCAGGTTGCAGAACACCTGCCGCAGCCGCTGGGGGTCCCCGGAGATGGGAGGGAACTCCTCCGGGCAGTCCGTGTGGTTGAGCACGATGCCCTCCTTGCGGAAGAATTCCTTATAGGTATAGACGGCGTCCTCCAGCTCCGCCTTGATGTCCAGCGGCTCCACCGACAGGGTGAAGCGGCCGTCCTCAATGCGGGAGAACTCCAGAAGCTCCTCCACCATGTTCGACAGTCTCCGGGCCTCGGACACGATGATGCCCATGCCCTTTTTCACCTCGTCCGGGTCGGTGAGCTCCCCGTTCATGATGGTCTCCGCCCAGCCGTTGATGGCGGTGAGCGGCGTGCGCAGCTCGTGGGAGACGGAGGAGATGAACTCCGACTGCACTTTCTCCGACTGCCGCAGCTTCAGGGACATGTAGTTGATGGAGTCCGTCAACTCGCCGATCTCGTCGTCGTGCTGCTTGGGGATCTGCACGCCGTAGCTGCCCTCCGCGATGCGCTTGGCCGCCTCCGTCACGCTGGCCACCGGATCCACGATGGAGCGCAGGAACAGCTGGTTGGAGAGATAGCATAACACGAGAATGATCAGACCCACCAGCATGGCCAGCAGGATGAAGAAGGTGATCTGACGATCCGCGGCGGTCAGGGAGGTGACAAAGCGGACCACCCCCACCACGGAGCCGTTGTACAGCACCGGGGCGGAGACGCACATGATGTGCTCGTTCGTCTGGGGATCCCGGCCCGACCAGGGCGTGGAAGCCATGGTCTCCACCGCCTGGGCGATATCCGGGGTGCCCGGCACGGAGCCGGCGGTCAGCCCGTAGGAGGACTGCTGCACGCGCCCGGTGGGCGTGAGAAACTGCAGTTCCAGGCTGTTCTGCTCACTGAACGAGTTGACATAGGCCTGCGCCTGGGACGAATACTGGGCGCTGGTAAAGCTCCGGAACATGGAGGCGGCCTGATTCGCCCGGGTATCCAGGCCGCTGCGCATCGAGGAGTAGTAGTAGTTCCCGATGGCGATGGAGAACGCGGTGACCGCCAGCACGACAATCAGAATCAGCGCGGTCATATTGCTGAAGATCCACCGCTGCCGCAGGCTCTTGGGACGCGAGAAGATACGCAAGCCGATCCGCGCTCCTTTCTGACTATTTTACGGGGGTGGATTAGAACCCCCACTTGTACCCGTAGCCCCACACCGTGGTGATATAGGTGGGATTCGTGGCGTCATCCTCAATCTTCAGGCGCAGCCGACGGATGTTCACATCCACAATCTTCAGCTCCCCGAAGTACTCCTTGCCCCACACGGTATCCAGGATCTCCTCCCGGGACAGCGCCTTGCCGGGGTTCTCCATAAACAGTTTCATAATGGAGTACTCCACCTGCGTCAGCTTCACCCGCTGCCCGTTCTTCTCGAAAGTCCGGTTCCGGGTGTTGAGCAGGAACGGATCCTGGCGGATCTCCCCGGTGTCCTCCGGGGTGTCGTTCCCAATGCGCCGGAACAGCGCGTCAATCCGGGCCGTGAGCTCGGCGGGGGAGAAAGGCTTGGTCATATAGTCGTCCGCGCCGGTCATCAGGCCGGTGACCTTATCCATCTCCTGCGTCCGGGCCGTGAGCATGATAATGCCGATCTTGCTGTTGGAGGCGCGGATGCGGCGGCAGACCTCAAAGCCGTCGATATCCGGCAGCATGATATCCAGCAGCGCCACCCCGATGTCCGAGTTCTGCTTCAGCTGCGCCAGCGCCTCCTCGCCGGTAGACGCCTCGATCGCCTCATAGCCCGCCCGCTTGAGGTTGATCACCACAAAGCTGCGGATATTCTCCTCATCCTCGAGAACCAGAACCTTTTTCATGGCCGTGTACTCCTTATCGTGTCTCAGACAGACGCTACCAGTCCGTCCGGATCAGGTTGAAGTTCCGCAGCAGCTCGTCCTCATCCAGGCCGCAGTCCCAAGTACCTAGAAATTCCGCGGCGTAGATGGTGCTGCTGTCCTCCAGCAGGATGAACCGGCTGCCCTGGCTGGCGTGGAGACTGCGGTTGCTTCCGGTGAAGCGGTAGATCGCCAGAAACGGCTCCGGCGCAATGTCATTGCTGCCGGACCAGCGGGAGAAAGTGACGGAGCGCTGTCCCAGAATCACGGCGTCGTCCCGGGAGATGGTCAGCTGATTGAGCCAGTGCTCCGGCAGAATCAGGTACCAGCCGCCCGCCTCGTTGTGATAGGTCGTGAAGATGGGATAGTCTTTCCCCTCCGCGTCATACTGCCGCCAGGTCGTCACCCAGTAGTTCAGACTGGCGGGCGCGTTGTACTCCGGCAGGAAAGTCAGGTGGGGCAGCTCCAGGATGGCGTCCCGGTTGATATCCGTGCCGTAGGCGGCGCGCAGCAGCAGCGTCTCGCTGCTCACGCCGGTGCTCTCGTCCAGGGTGATATTCTTCAGCCCCTCCTCGCCCAGCACCAGGATATCCGTCACCAGACTGTCGTCCGTGTGGGTGCTGGTCACATAGAGCGCGGGCACCATGCCCCGCACATAATTGGCCACCAGCTGGGAGACGGACGCGATGTTGCTGGACAGCGAGGCGTTGGACTGGTTGACCAGCGCCTCCGCCTCCGTGCTGTAATCGTAGTAATCCACCGTGCCCGCGCCGGACAGGATATCCAGCTGGAGCAGCAGCAGCTCCCGCTGCCCGTCCCTGTCCATATCCATGACCTTGAAGTCGGAATAGCTGCTGATGAGCAGGGTGTGGACGACCCCCGGATCCACGGAATACACGCCCATGAGATGCAGGTCGTTGTCCATCCTCCACAGCACCACAAACTCCGGCCCCGGCTTGTCGTCCAGATCCTCGTAGGAGATGGACTCAATCGCGCTGCCGGGCCCCTGAATGACGGCCAGTACCTGGTAGGTGCCGTCCGGCTGCTGCCGGAAGAGGTAGATCATCAGGGGATCCTCCGCGCCCGGCACCCGGAAGAACGCCGCCGCGGACTCCTGCGTCCCGTTGTTATCCATATCCAGCAGCTGGAAAGTCTGGGTATTCTCCCCGGACAGCGGCGCCGCGTACTCCACCGAGGTGGAATACTCCAGAGACAGATCCTGCTGCGCCGTGTTGATGGCCGCCTGCAGCCGCTCATGATCCGGCGGCGGCTGGGGCAGGGTATACAGCTCCTCCGGCGTGCGGATGGAGCAGCCTGACAGCAGCAGCGCGGACACAAGCGCAAGCGCCGCCAGTACAGCGCCAGGGCGTCTGGCCATGGAGGAGTCACCCCTTTCCCGTCGTTCAGAATTTCCAACACGGTATCTTACCACAAATCCCCGGGGGATGGTACTACAATTTCTGAAATCGTCAAAAATTCACCCCCGCC
>CAYRAG010000077.1:0-6236 GCA_964422185.1 uncultured Oscillospiraceae bacterium | reverse complement strand
AAAAACGGCAGATAAAACAACGACTCACACATGAAAACTGTGTGAGTCATTATTTTTGGTGGAGATAAGCGGGATCGAACCGCTGACCTCTTGAATGCCATTCAAGCGCTCTCCCAGCTGAGCTATACCCCCACATGGCCGGAACCCGTCACCGGGTCACCGGAATATTCCATTTTTCCGCCCCGCCGAAACCCGGCCGTACGGCGCCCTCACCTGGGCAGCCAGAGCCGCCCCCGAATCGGGCAAGGGATATGATAGCAGAATCCGCCGGGCCTGTCAACAACAATTTCCGCATTTTTCCGCACGCCCGCCCGGACACCCGAAACTGCGCAGGCCGCCTTATCCCCGGATTTCCCGGGCCTGGTTCACAAAAAGTTAACATAATTTCCCGGAAATGCATTGACATCCCCCGCTTTCCGGGGTATACTTGTCTCACAAGTGGATAGGGAGGAGGTTTGGTAAAACCTTGGTACTGTATCAGGAACTGGATCTGGACGACCTGATCTACGGGCCGGTCAAACAGATCCCGAGCGAGCGGTGACTCGCCACCGGATTTCTTGTCCACACAGTTTTGTGTGGTTTTTTTATTCTGTGGCGTAATTCACTGCCATGGCTTGACAAAGAGGGGAGGCTTGCGCCTCCCCTCTTTGATTTTTCTCAGTCCGCCGCCGCCAGCACATCCGTGGCGGTGAGCAGTTGATAGAACATGGCCGCGGCCTCCTGCCGGAGGGCCGGCTGCGTGCCGCTGATGTTCTCCGCCGGCTCCCAGAGCAGATTGAAGTGCGCGCAGAGATCCACGGCGTTCTTCGCCCAGTCGCTGAACTCGCCCGGCACCGCGTTGGGATCAATCTGGGCGGTGTGGGCGTACGCATACAGATCCATATTCAGCCAGGCGCCCAGGCGGCTGATCACGGAGATCATCTCCTGCCGGCTGATGGTGTCCCCGGGCCGGAATGTGCCGTCCCCGTCGCCGCCGGCAAAGCCCATCTCATACAGGGCGTTCACCGCGCCGGCGTACCAGTCCGTCTCCGCCACATCCGTGAAGTGATCCGTCCGCTCCGCGGTCACCCGGAGCAGATCCGCCGCCATGGCGGCAAACTCCCCCCGGGTCAGGGTATCCGCCGGGCGGAAACTGCCGTTCCCGTCGCCGGCCAGCAGCCCGTAGCAGCCCAGTGTGTTGATGGCGTCCGCGTAGGGGCTGTCCCCCAGATCCTGGAAAGTCCGGGGCGTCACCTGCAGGCCAAGCTCCGTGCCCAGGGCCGAGGCGTCCGTCTCCGTCCAGGCGCCGCCCGCGCTCCCTTTCTCCAGCACGCCGGCCGGGGGAATCGCCTCCAGAAATTCCGTAAAGGCCGCCGCCGCGTCCGCCTGCGTCACCTCATCCAGGTTCATGTACCAGGTGGCGCCGTCCAGCGTCAGCCGAACCCAGCCGGCCGGATTTCCGGGCGCCGCGGCGTACATGCGGGTCGCCATGACCGCGCAGGTCTCATCGCTCACCATAAGGTGGGGGATGATGCCCAGCTTGTCGTTGGTGGTGCCGTCCGGGGAGAAGAAGCGGTAGATGGTGACTTTCAGGGCGTCCCCCTCCTGGAAGTACTCCGGGTAGGAGTCGCTGGACAAAATCACCTGCGCCACGCCCTTGCCGTAGGTTCGCTCCCCCATCAGGGTGGCGGCTTTTTTGTCCCGGGCGGCGCCCGCGAACAGCTCCGCGCCGCTGGCGGAATACGGGGAGGTCAGCACGAGAGTCTGCTTCTCCGTCAGCTGGGGGAACCCGAGGGGCGCGAAAGTGTAGCTGTAGTTGTCCGAACCGTCCCGGAAGTAGATGAGCACGCCGGGGCCGGTAAAGTACGCCACAGAAGTGGCCGCCGCGTCGGTGGTGCCGCCGGGATTGCTCCGCAGATCCACAATCCAGCTGTCCACCTCGCTGTCGTACTGCCCCAGGGCCTCAGAGAAGTGGCCGGCCGTCTCGTCGCCGAAGCTGCTGCACTCGATGTAGCCCTGGCCGCCCGGCAGCGTCTCCGCCGTCGTGGTGGGGATGACGATCATTTTGCGAACCAGGTTGTAGACCTGGATCTCGCCGTTGGCGTGCCGCACCGTGATGGAGACCTGCGTCCCCTCCTCCCCGCGGATCAGGGGAAGCGCCGCCTCGCCCATGCCGGCCAGTTCCTGGCCGCCCGCGTTGGTAATGAGGTCTCCGGCCACAATCCCCGCCTCCTCCGCGGGGGAGCCGGGCAGCACGGAGGACACCATAATGCCGTCCGGCTGCACCTGGGCGGCGACGCCGATGCCCACCAGAGTCGTGTCGTTGATGCTGCTGATAAACGCCTGATAGCTCTCCTGCGTCATGTATGTGGTATACGGGTCGCCCAGCGCCTCAATCATCTCCTCCACGGAGGTCATGTTCTCCAGGCCCTCCGGCAGCTCGTCCACATAGTAGTAGGACAGCAGCTCATACGCCTGCTCCGGCGTCAGCGCCTGGGCGGCGGGCACCGCCAGCAGCGCGGCGGAGAGCAGCACAGCCAGCACCCGTGACATCATCTTTTTCAAGGCAAACGCTCCTTTCCCTCCCCCGCGGCAGACCCCCGGGGGAAAAACGGGGAACGGGGACGGCGCGTCTCTCCCGGAGCCGCCATCCCCGTGCGGTTACTGTTTCTCGCGGCTGATAATCTCGTGGCGGCCCGGTCCGGTGGAGTACATGATCACCGGCACGCCCACCTCCTGCTCCACGAACGCCACATAGTCCTTCGCCTGCTGAGGGATCCGATCCGGATCGGTGATTCCCCGCAGGTCGCACTTCCAGCCGGGCAGCGTGGTATAGACCGGCCTCGCGTCTTTCAGGCGGCAGGACACGGGGAAATCCCGGGTGACCTGGCCGTCGATCTCATAGCCGGTGCACACCTTGATCTCATCCAGGTAGCCCAGCACATCCAGGCAGGTGAGCACCACGCCGGTGGCGCCCTGCATCCGGCAGCCGTACCGGGTGGCCACCGCGTCAAACCAGCCCACTCTTCTCGGCCGCCCGGTGGTGGCGCCATACTCGCCGGTGTCTCCGCCCCGGCGGCGCAGCTCCTCCGCCTCGTCCCCGAACAGCTCGCTGACAAACTCGCCGCTGCCCACGGCGCTGGAATACGCCTTGGTCACCGCGATGATCTCATGGAGCTCCCGGGGCGGGATCCCCGCGCCGATACAGCCGAACGCCGCCACGGTGTGGGACGAGGTGACCATGGGGTAGATCCCGAAATCCGGATCCTTCATGGTTCCCAGCTGTCCCTCCAGCAAGATGGTTTTGTCCTCTTTCAGCGCGTTCTGCAGGAATGTGAAAGTGTCCGCCATGTAGGGGCGAATCAGCTCTCTCTGCTCCACCATCTCCGCGAAGAGCGCGTCCGGATCCAGCGGCTCCTTATGGTAGAGGTTGACGATGCCGGCGTTTTTCAGCTCGCAGACATTTTTCAGCCGCGCCCGGAGCAGATCGTCGTCAAAGAGTTCACACACCTGAAAGCCGATTTTCGCGTACTTATCCGAATAGAACGGCCCGATCCCGGACTTCGTGGATCCGAACGCCCGGTCGCTCAGCCGCTCCTCCTCGTACGCGTCCAGCAGAGGATGGTACGGCATCATCACCTGCGCCCGCTCGGACACCAGCAGGTGCGGCTCCGGCACGCCCCGGCTGACCAGATCCGTGATCTCCCTGTGCAGTTTCCGGATATCCAGGGCGACCCCGTTCCCCACGACATTGGTCACATGGGGATAAAAGGCGCCGGAGGGGAGGGTGTGAAGCGAGAACTTGCCGTAGTCGTTGATGATGGTGTGTCCCGCGTTTGCCCCGCCCTGGAAGCGGACTACCACATCCGCCTGCTCGGCAAACAGATCCGTGATCTTTCCCTTGCCCTCGTCGCCCCAGTTGGCGCCCACAATCGCTTTTACCATGATGTTCCTCCCTGCGCGGGGTTTTGCAACGCGTCGCATTTGCCCTATCCCGCGAAGCCTGCAAAATACCATACCATTAAACCGGTATGGTATCCGCCGCGGCGTCTTTCTCTGTCCGCAGCGGTCAGTATTATAGAGCATTTTCCCGGCCCGCGCAAGAGCAAACCGCACAGATCGAGGCGCCTCAACGCGGATATTTTGTCGCATTCGCTCTCGCATTTCCCGCCTCCCTGTGTTAAAATACCCTCGATTCGTCCCCGTTTCGGGGCCGGTTCTCCCTGCGAGAAGGAGCGGATTTCTGATGCGCATTGTAATTAAGGTAGGCACCTCCACCCTCACCCACGCCACCGGCAACATGAATATCCGGCAGGTGGAGCGGCTGTGCAAGGTGCTCAGCGACCTGAAAAACGCGGGCAACGAGCTGGTTCTGGTCTCCTCCGGCGCCATCGGCATGGGCGTCGGGAAGCTGGGGCTGGACGGCCGTCCCGGCGATATGCCCACCAAGCAGGCCGCCGCGGCCGTGGGCCAGTGCGAGCTGATGTACATCTACGACGACCTGTTCTCCAAGTACCGCCATGTGGTCGCCCAGGTGCTCCTGTCCGCGGGGGATGTGGCGGATCCGCACCGCCGTGCCAATGTGCAGAACACCCTGGCCCGGCTTCTGGCGCTGCACGCCCTGCCCATCATCAACGAGAACGACGCCGTCTCCACGGACGAGATCGGCGTCTCCACCACCATCGGGGAGAACGACACCCTCTCCGCCATCGTGGCGGAGCTGGTGGGTGCGCAGCTGCTGATTCTGCTCTCCGACATCGACGGGTTGTACACCGCGGATCCGAGAAAGGATCCCGACGCACGGCTCATCCCGGTGGTGGAGTCGCTCACGGACGAGGTCATGGCGCTGGCGGACGGCAAGGGCTCCGCCCTGGCCAGCGGCGGCATGGCCACGAAACTGAAAGCTGCCCGCATCTGCACGCAGGCGGGCTGCGACATGGTGATCTCGAACGGCTCCAGGCCGGAGCTGCTCTACGATCTGCTGGAGGGCAAACCGGTCGGCACCCGCTTCCTGGGGCAAAAGAGAGAGAAAACGAATGAGGTGAGATCATGACCACACTGGAACTGCTCAAACAGGCCCGCGACGCCCGGGGCGCCCTGGCCGCGGCCGACACGCAGTGCAAAAACAGCGCCCTGCTGGCCATGGCGGACGCGCTGGAGGAGCGGCAGGACACCATCCTCGCCGCCAACGCGCAGGATCTGGACGCCGCCCGGGGCACCATGTCCCAGGTCATGCTGGACCGGCTGGCTCTGACACCGGACCGGATCGCCGGCATGGCGGAGGGCGTGCGCCAGGTCGCCGCCCTGCCGGATCCCGTGGGCCGCACCCTGTCCACGGTCACGCGGCCCAACGGGCTGGAGATCCGGAAAGTCTCCGTCCCCATGGGCGTCATCGCCATCATCTATGAAAGCCGCCCCAATGTCACTTCCGACGCGGCGGCCCTGGCCATCAAAGCCGGATCCGCCTGCGTCCTGCGCGGGGGCAAAGAGGCGTTCCGATCCGCCTCCGCCGTGACAGACGCCCTCCAGGCCGGTCTGGCCCGCGCCGGGCTTCCCGAGGCGCTGGTCACCCTGGTGCAGGACACCTCCCGGCAGTCCGCCACGGAGCTGATGACCGCCGTGGGCCTGGTGGATCTGCTCATCCCCCGGGGCGGCGCGGGTCTCATCCGCGCCTGCGTGGAGCAGGCCACCGTCCCCTGCATCCAGACCGGCACCGGCATCTGCCATATCTATGTGGACAGGGCCGCGAATCCGGACATGGCCCTGGACATCCTGGAAAACGCCAAGTGCTCCCGGCCCTCCGTGTGCAACGCCGCCGAGGTCTGTCTCGTGCACCGGGACATCGCCGCGCAGTTTTTGCCCAGGTTCCGGCAGCGCATGACAGAGGATCGCACGGCGGCCGGAAACATCCCGGTGGAGCTCCGGCTGGATCCCGCGGCCGCGGAGATTATCCCCGGCGTCTGCGCCGGAGCCGCCGATTTCGACACGGAGTTTCTGGACTACATCATGGCCGTCCGCGTCGTGGACAGCCTGGAGGACGCCATATCCCACATCGCCGCCCACTCCACCGGCCACTCCGACGCCATCGTCACGGAGGATCCGGCGGCGGCGGAGACTTTCCTCGCCCGGGTCGACTCCTCCAGCGTCTACTGGAACGCCTCCACCCGTTTCACCGACGGCGGGGAGTTCGGGCTGGGCTGTGAGATGGGAATCTCCACCCAGAAGCTCCACGCCCGGGGCCCCATGGGTCTGGAGGA
>CAYRAG010000076.1:0-6529 GCA_964422185.1 uncultured Oscillospiraceae bacterium | reverse complement strand
GCTGTTCCTGCTGCTGCTGCAGCGCTTTCTTCTGCTTTCTCCGCTGGAACGGGTGGGACAGATTGTCGATGACGGAGTAGAACACCGGGGTAAACAGCAGGGTGACGATGGTGGAGATGACCATGCCGCTGATCATGGTGATTCCCATGTCGCTCATCATCTCGTTGGTGTCTCCAATGCCCAGAGCCATGGGCACCATGGCCAGAATGGTGGTCAGCGTGGTCATCATGATGGGCCGGATTCTCATGGGACAGGCGTGCAGAATGGCCTCCTGCCGCTCCTCGCCCATCTCGCGGCGGATCCGGATGTACTCCACCAGGATGATGGAGTTGTTGACCACCGTGCCGGCCAGCATGATCAGGGCCACCAGGGAGATCATGGACAGATCCCGGCCGGTGAGCGGCAGGGCGAACAGCGCCCCGGTGAACGCCACGGGCAGGATCATCATGACGATGACGGGCATGGTGAAGGACTCGAACTGGGCGGCCAGGACGAAGTACACCAGGCCGATGGCCACGACGAGCGCCAGGAACAGATCCTGGAAGTTCTCCATCATGTTCTCATAGGCGCCGTTGGTCTCGGCGGTGTAGCCCTCGGGCAGCGCGTAGTTGTCCAGGATCTCGTGGATCTGCTCGGTCATGGCGGTGCTGTTGGCGCTGAGGGTGGTGCCGGTGACGGAGACCTGGCGGGACTGGTTGACCCGGGTGATGGTCTGAGGCGCCTGGATGATATCCACCTGCGCCACGGAGCTGAGCGGGACGAAACCGCCGGTGGCGGTGGAGACCCGCATGGAGCGCAGCGCGTCCAGACTGACGGAGGCCGCGCCGTCGCCCTTGACCACCACATCCAGTTCCTTGTTGTTGATGGTCACGGTGGTGGCGGTGTTGCCGGTCAGCTCGTCCCGGACGGCGGCGCCGATGGTGGCTGCGGTGAGTCCGTACTGGGAGGCGGCCTCCCGGTTGATGGTGACCTCCACCTGAGGCACCTGTTCCGCCACGGAGCTGGTGACCTCTACGGCGTCGGGCAGGGCGGCGATCCGGCGGGCCAGGTCGTCCGCGATCATGGTCAGGGTGTCGTAGTCGTCACCTGTGATATCCACGCTGATGTCGCTCTCCTGCACCATGGAGGTGATGTCAAAGGCGTTGGTGGTGATTTCACATCCGGCGATGTCGCTGAGGCTGGTCCGCAGGTCGTCGGCCACCTGCGAGGAGCTGCGGTCCCGCTCGTGCCGGCCGTTCAGGGTCAGGGCCACGGTGGCGGACTCCTCCTGGCAGATGTAATACATGCTCTCCAGCTCCGGCACCTCGTCCAGGACGATGTCGGAGACCCGCTGGGCGATCTGTTCCGTCTCGCCGATGGCGGAGCCGATGGGCATGTCGATGGCGACCATGACCCGGCTCTGATCCATCTCAGGCAGCAGAACCATGTTCGTGTTCAGGCAGCACGCGCCGAAGAACACCACCAGGGCGACCGCCACGACCATGCCCGTCGCCAGGTGATGGATGAAGAAGTTCAGCAGGCGCATGTAGAGGCTGTAGAGTTTGTTGACCAGCCTGCCCGCGCCGGCCACGATAAAGTTCTTTTGCCGGTTGGCTTTCTTCAGCTGCTGCTGGCGGACCTTGTTCTCGTCCAGCATCAGGTAGCACAGCAGAGGCACCAGGGTCAGGGCGATGGCCAGCGAGCTGAGGATGAGGAACGCGATGGTCAGGGAGAAGTCCTTGAACAGCATGCCCGCCAGTCCGTCCGCCAGGCCGAGGGGCAGGAAGACCGCCACCGTGGTCAGCGTGGACGCCAGGACGGCCGTGGTGACCTCCCGGGTGCCGTCAATACACGCGGACATCCGGTCGTGGCCCTCCGCCGCGAAGCGGTAGATATTCTCCAGAACCACGATGGAGTTGTCCACGATCATGCCCACGCCCATGGCGATGCCGCCCAGGGACATCATGTTCAGCGTCAGATCGAAGACATTCATCAGCAGGAACACGGTCAGGATACACACCGGCATGGAGATGGCGATGGTCATGGTGGCGCTCATGCGCCGCAGGAAGAGGAAGACCACAATGGCCGCGAGAACCACGCCCATTACGATGTTCTGCAGCGCGGCGTCCACGGACAGGTTGATGTAGTCGGAGGCCAGGTAGGAGATGGTGTAGTGGACACTGCGGTTCGTCTCCCCCAGCTGCGCCATCCGCTCCGCCACCGCGTCCGCGATGGCCACCTCATTGGCGCCGGACTGCTTGGAGACCTGGAGGAGGACGCAGGGGGAGCCGTTCATGACCGCCGCGGTGTCCCGGTCCAGATTCTCCAGGGTGACATCCGCCACCTCGTTGAGGCGGATGGTGCCGCCGGTGGGCAGGGGCAGGATCATGTTGGCCACATCGTCTACGGTCTGGAACTTGGCGTCGGTGGAGACGGTCAGGGTCTTGGAGCCGTTTTCCAGATCGCCGCCGGGGTAGAGCAGGTTTTCCGCCGCCAGCATCTGGGAGATATAGCTGTTGGACAGGCCCAGGCCGGCGGCGCGGGCCGCGTCGATGCGTACGGAGATCTGCTGCTCCACACCGCCGCTGATCTCCACCTGCGCCACGCCGTCAATGCGCTCCAGAGCGGGGGAGACCGTATCCTCCGCCAGCGCCTGCAGCTCCGCCAGGTTGTCCCCCATCAGGGCGATGATGGCGGAGGGCATGATGTCGTTGACATTCAGGTTGACGATGATGGGGTCGGTGGCGCCGTCCGGCAGGGAGAGCAGGTCAAAGCGCTCCCGCAGCTTTGTAGCCGCCTGATCCAGATCCGTGCCTTCCACATAGGTGACCTGGATCTGGCTGACGCCGTCGGAGGAGGTGGAGGACACGCCGTCCACGCCCGCCACGGACACCACCGCGGTCTCCAGGGGGCGGGTGACCAGCTCCTCCATATCCTCGGGGTTGGCGCCGTTGTAGTAGCACATGACCAGCGCCACAGGCGCCTCGATGTCCGGCAGCAGCGCCATCTGGAGTCTGGTGGCAAATGTGATCCCGAAGATGGAGATCATGATCACCGCCAGGATGGTGGTCACCCGGTGTTTGATACAAAACTTTGCCGTGCTCATCCGCGGTTACTCCTCCCCGCTCACGATGCGGACGGGGTCGCCGTCGGACAGGTAGGACTGGCCCACCGTCACCAGCTGCTGGCCGGCGGTCAGGCCGGAGGTGATCTCGGTCACGCCGGTGCTGTTCAGGCCGGTGGTCACCTCGATGTACCGGGCGGTGTTGTCCTCCACCACGAAGACATACTGGATGTTCCCGTTGGTGAGGATGGCCTCGGTGGGAATGACGATGGTGTTCTCGGACACATCCGTGTGGAAGGTCACATTGGCGAACATGCCGGAGACCAGGCCGCTCACATCCTCCGGGACGGAGAAAGTGACGGTGTAGAGCCGGGTCTGCATGTTCGCCGCCCGCTCCACCGTGCGGACAGTGGCCTGGAACGACGCGTCAATGGAGCTGACGGTGACATCCACGCTGTCGCCCACGGCGATCTTCGGCACCAGGGCCTCGGACACGGCGGCGGTGATCTTCATCTGATCCGGCGCGTCGATGACGGCCACCGGCGCGGCGCTGGACACATAGCTGCCCTCCACGGCGCTCAGGGACACCAGGGTGCCGGACTGCGGCGCCACCACATTGCCCATGGAGTCCACATTGTCCAGCGCGGTATCCAGCTGCTCCAGACCGGACTTGGCGTTCTGGATGCCCGCCTCCAGCTGGGCCAGGGTGGAGTTTCTGCCGGCCACGGCGTTCTGGTAGTTCAGATCCGCCTGATCCACCTCCAGCTGGGAGGCCGCCCCGATCTCAAACAGGGCTTTCGTGTCGTTGAGGTTGTCCTCGGCCATCTGCACCTGTTTGTCCAGGATGGCCTTCTGGTCGTTGTAGCTCTGCACCGCGGAGTCGTAGGTGATGCGTGCGGCGCTGTACGAGGACAGCGTGCTGCTCAGATCCAGCGTGCAGATGATGTCGCCCTTCTCCACCTCGTCGCCGGCGTCGAAGAAGACCTCCGTGCACAGGGCACTGGTGGCGACCATCAGAATGGACTCGCTGTCCGCGGAGACGGTGCCGGTCACATTGTTGTTTGTGGCGATGGCGCTGGACTCCACGGTCATGACCTGGACGGCGACGCCGGCGGCCTCGGATCCGGCCGGGGACTCGTCCGCGGGCGCGTCTCCGCCGCCGCAGGCCGTCAGGGACAGGGTGAGCGCTCCGGCAAGCAGGAGCGGAGCGATACGGAATTTTCTCATCAGGACAGTCCTCCTCAGTTCAGAATGCCGTAGTCGACCGCCCAGCGGTAGTTGTTGTAGCCGGAGAACAGGTCGTTGGCGGCGGAGGTCACAGCCTGCTCCGCGTCATGCAGGCTGTCTTCCGATTCCAGCAGCGCGTTGAGGGAGATCGTCCCCTGCTCGTAGCGCAGCTGCTGGGCGCGGTAGGAGGACTTCTCATTCTCCAGGGAGACTCTGGCGGAGTCCAGCACCTGTTTGTAGTCCTTCACATTGTCGTACAGCGTGCGGAACCTCTGCTCGAAGTCCTGCACGGTGGTGTTGTAGGAGTACTGCGCGGTGTTCCAGGTGTGCAGGGCGGCGCGGTACTCGTATTTCTTCTCGTTGTAGCCGTAGTTGTCCGCGTCGTCCCGGTAGGTCTCCTCGGCGTCGGACAGGGTCAGGGCGGCGTCGTACAGCTCCCAGCTCATCTGTTTGGCCCGCTCCAGATCCGCCTCCAGATCCATGGCCTCCAGCTCCTCGTCCGTCACCTCCGGGATCTCTCCCAGCTGAATCTCGCCGGTCTGCTGTGCGCCCAGCAGCGCCTCAAACTGGTACTTGAGCGAGCGGATGTTCATCTGGAGCGTGGCCAGGCCGCTCTCCAGGGAGGTTCGGCCGGCTTTGGTCTGGGACAGCTGCAGCGCGGAGATCTGGCCCAGCTGGTAGCGCAGCTCCATCTCCTGCACCGTGCGGTCCAGGGCGGTGAGCTGGCGCTGCAGCTGATCCGCCTGGAGCTCCAGCGTCTGCAGGGCGCAGTAGGTGGCCTCGCCGGCCACGATCACCTGATTCTGGGTGTTCTCCAGCTGGCGGACCTGATCGGCGTTGTCTTTCTGCATGTCGCCGTTCCGGATGGCGTCAAACTGCTCCCGCAGGGCGTCATAGGCCTGCTGCAGCTGGGCGAGGGTGCTCTGCTTCTCGTACTCGTCCATGAGCCCGTCCGGAAGCGTGACCAGACCCCACTGGGTGCTGGCGGTCTCGTTGAGCTTGTCCCGGTAGAAATCCTCCCAGTAGCCGTAGTCGTACTCGTCAATGATGGTGATGTACTCCTCCATGCTCAACACGGTGAGGTTGCCCTCCCGCATCCGGGCCTCCACCTCGGAGAAGTCGATGGACTCCAGCGGCTCCGGGGTGACGGTGGTCTCCTCGATGAGCTTGCTGAGATCCGGGTCGAGCACCGGCGGCTCCGGCGGGCCGGACTCTTCCGGCGGTGTGGCCTCCGGTTCGCCGTCCTCACCCGGCTGTGCGCTCTCCGAGGGGCTCGGGGAGGCGCCGGGATCCGAGGGATCCGGCGTGCCGGAGGGCTCCGGGGATGCGGAGGGATCCGGGGAGCTGGCGGGATCCTGCGGCGCGGAGGGCGCCGGCGTGCCGGCCGGGGTCTGCGCGGGGAGGGTCCCGCTGTCAGAGGGCGCGGGGGAGTCCCCGCCGGCGGCCAGGGCGGTCATGCTGCCCAGCGCCAGGGCCAGAACCAGCGCCGTCATCAGTGTAATCAGTCTCTTTTTCATAAGCCGTGTCTCCTTATGCCAATGGCTCCGGGCAGACGACGCTGCCGTACCGGATAATATTCAGGCGTTCCTCCAGCTCCCGGCGGCACTCGGATCTCCGTTCCGGGTGCATCAGGCTGAAGACGACGGTGCAGCCTACGATGAGCAGCAGCATGGAGGCCAGCCGGCACAGGTACTCCGGATCGCTCCGGCGCAGCAGGGAGGTGTCCACCTCCCGCCAGCTCTCCTGATCCCACAGCTGCTCCTGGCAGAACGGGGCGACCATCATCCGCTCCAGATCCACTCCCGGGTTGATCCGCAGAAAGCGGAGAAAGCGGCTCAGCCAGGTGTCGCTGTCGCTGTCCGCCTGCTCCATGAGCCAGTCGAAAGTCAGCAGCTGGAGCGCGAACAGATCCCCGTTGGCCTCCCGCAGCAGCTGCCGGCAGCTGTCCTTGAACCGCACCAGGACATCGTCCATGAGGTAGCCGAACAGATCGTTTTTGTCCGCGAAGTACTGATAGAAGCTGCCCCGGGGGATGCCCGCCTGGCGGATGATCCCGTTGATGGAGACCTCGGCAAACGGCGCGTCGGCGAACGCGGCCCAGGCGGCGTCCAGAATTCGCTTCTTCTTCTCCTCCGGCAGACGGAGGAAAGTCTCGGTACACATCTCGAATCTCCCCCATGCAAAAATGACAGGCTGTCATTTTGCGACAACCTGTCGTGTATTATATGCGCCGGCACCCGCTCTGTCAACGGCAGATCC
>CAYRAG010000075.1:0-6625 GCA_964422185.1 uncultured Oscillospiraceae bacterium | reverse complement strand
ACGGTGAAGGAGGGATCCTCCTCGTTGAGGCGGTTAAGGCCCTGGGCCACCTTGTCCTCCTGGCCGCGGGTCTTGGGGGAGATGGCTCTGGAGTAGCAGGGCTCCGCGAACGGCAGGGGATCCAGCGTGATCACCTTGCGCTGATCGCACAGGGTGTCCCCGGTCTTCAGGCGATCCATCTTGCCGATGGCGCCGATGTCCCCGCAGGTGAGCTCCTTGACCTCCGTGGTCTTCTTGCCTTTCATGAGGTACAGGCGGCCCAGCTTCTCGCTGTCGCCGGTGCGGGCGTTGATGAGGGGGGTGTCCGAGGTCAGGGTGCCGGAGAGCACCTTGACGCAGGAGTACTTGCCGTACTGATCCGAGATGGTCTTAAACACAAACGCGGTGGGCGCGGCGCCGGGGGAGACCACAAACTCCACCGGCTCGCCGTCCTTGTCCACGCCGGTCTCCGGATTGCCCTCCGTGGGGTCGGGCAGCAGGGAGACGATGGCGTTGAGCAGCGCGGTGTTGCCCAGACCGGTCAGGGCGCTGCCGCAGAAGACGGGCACCACGGAGCGGTCGCGGACGCCGGCTTTCAGGCCCTGCAGCATCTCCGCGTAGGTGAAGTCCTCGCCGGAGAAGTACTTGTCCATGAACTCCTCGCTGGTCTCCGCCACGGACTCCTTCAGGGCGTCGTACAGCTCGTTGACCACATCCACCTTGTCCGCGGGGATGTCAATGTCCGTGGTCTTGCCGTTCTGTACGCCGTAGGCGTGCTTGTTCAGGACATCCACGATGCCGATGACATTCTTCTGATCGTCCCAGATGGGCGCCACAAGCGGGGCCACGGACTTGCCGAACTTCTCGCGCAGCGCGTCCAGCGCCTCGTTGAAATCGCCGTTCTCCTCATCGGTCTTGGAAATATAGACAATGCACGGCAGCTTCCGGCTCTCAAGCTGTTTCCAGGCGCGCTCGGTACCCACGGTCATGCCGCCCTTGGCGGCGCAGACCAGGATCCCGGCGTCCGCCACGCGCAGGCACTCCACGACCTCGCCGGTAAAATCAAAGTTGCCCGGGGTATCCAGGAAGTTGATCTTGCAGCCGTTATACTCCACCGGCGCGATGGCGGCGGAGATGGAAATCTGCCGCTTGATCTCCTCGGGGTCGTAATCGCAGACGGTGTTGCCGTCCGCGGGTTTGCCCAGCCGATCCGTGCCGCCGGTCATATACAGCAGACTCTCGACCAGGGAGGTCTTCCCAGTTCCGCCGTGGCCCAGCACGCAGACATTCCGGATATTTTGTACAGAATAGCTCATATTTATCTCTTCCTCCTCGTAGAGTTGTCGCCGAACACAATGCCCGCGGGCCGTCGGTCTGGCGAGGGGCTTACCCGTGAATTATATAACAGAACAGGGCGTGTGGCAATGTAAAATTTCAGGGAATCGCCGGAAAAATCCACTCTTTGCCCTGAACGCAGAAAAACGGAGGCAAGCCTCCGTTTCTCCGCAAACTCCTATTCCACGGCTTGCGCCAACACCACTTCAATCTCCTGTCCGTCCGTATATTCCGCGGGTACCTCCGCGAGGATCAGCCACTGCGTCTTCTCTCCGGTCTTCTCCTCCGACTCTTTCCGCTCCAGAACCACCTGATCCTCCTCCCCGCCCTGATCCACGATGCGGTAGGCGGCGCCCGCCTCCTCCTCCACCGTGACGGCCAGCAGCTGTCTGTCCTGGAAGAAGTCCGGCCCGTACGCCTGAGAAATCTGGCTGAGGTCGTCGTCCGGATACCGCGCCAGAAGCGCGTTCAGCGTATCCGCGCTTCCGATGATCCGAGCGTCCGGCTCCGTCTCCGCCGCGTCCTCCGGCGTGACTTTCAGATACCTCTCATTTGAGTAGAAACCGGATGCCGGCTGCGCCCCGGAACTGTCCAGACTGTTTTCCGGGATCCCGTCGGACACCCGGAGCGCACCGTTCAGTTCTCCGTCGGAATTCCCGTTGGAGATGCTCTCCCCCGACTCGCTGATCGCCATCGGCTGCGTCTCGTCCGCGCCGCCGGCCATGGCATCTCCGCCGCTCCGGCTGGTGGAAATCCACCTGCCGGTGCCCAGGAGAACCACGACCAGCACCGCCGCGGCGGCGGCCATGGGCTTCCACTTCACCCGGGCGCACTTCTTCGGCGCCGCGCCGGCCTCCGCGGCCACCGCATCCATCACCCGGCGGGAGAAACCCTCCGGAACCTGCGCGACGCAGTCCGCCAGAGAGCGATCCAGAGCGGCCAGCTCATCCCTGAGCCGCCTGCACTCCGGACAGACCGCCAGGTGCGCGTCCAGCTCGGCCTGCTCCTGCGGAGAAAGCTCCCCGTCCAGGGCGGCGCTGATTCGTTCGATATAGTCTTCGCAGTTCATTCCCGGCGGCCTCCCTTCTCCCGTTCTGTCTGTAAGGACGGAAACAGTTCGGAAAAGTTCCCGTCCTCCTGCAGAACCTTCCGCAGCGCCAGCCTGGCCCGGGCGATTCGGGAGCGCACGGTTCCCACGGGCAGTCCCATCACATCCCCGATCTCCTGATAGGACAGCCCGTCCAGCGCACGCAGCACCAGCGGATTGCGCTTGTCCGGCGGCAGCCGGTTCAGCGCCTGCCGGATCACGCGGGCGCGCTCGGCCTGCTCCGTCCGTTCCTGGGGCCCGGGTGCGGGATCCGGCAGCTGAAGCGCCGGCCCCTCCTCGTCCCCCTCCAGGGAGACCAGGCCGCCGCCCTCGCTGACGCCTTTGCGCCGGAGCAGGTCAATGCAGGTATTTCTCGTCACCTGGTACAGCCAGCCGGTGAATGAGGACTCCCCCTGGAAGCTCTCCCGTCCCCGCCAGGCCCGGAGAAACGCCTCCTGCGCGGCGTCCTCCGCCAGTTCCACCCCCACTATCCGCAATGCCAGGTTGTAGACACGCTTCTGATTTTCCTCCACCAGTTGGGAGAAAGCGTCCCTGTCCCCGTTCTTCGCACGAAGTTCCAGCTCCGTCACAGGCGCTCCTCCCTCCCCGGCGGATCACGCAGATCCCGCTTGATCTCCGCGGTCACGCGGTATACATCCTCCAATGAGGTCAGCCGGGAGATCCGCTCCCGGTACGCGGCGGCGTGCGGCACTCCTTTCAGGTACCAGGCGTACTGCTTTCTGGCCTCCAGGCATGCGATCTTCTCGCCCTTGTACGCGGCGGCCATCTCAAACTGGCGCACCGCGGTGTCACAGCGCTGCGCCAGAGGCGGCAGGGGCGGAATCTCCCTGCCCTCCAGAGCCGCCAGGCACTGGGCGAACAGCCAGGGGTTGCCGGAGGCCCCACGGCCGATCATGACCATATCCGCGCCGGTGCGCTCCAGAATGCGCACCGCGTCCTCCGGCCGGCACACATCGCCGTTGGCGATCACCGGGATCGTCAGCGCGTGTTTGATCTCCGCGATGGCGTCCCAGTCCGCGGCGCCGGAGTACATCTGGGATCGGGTGCGGCCGTGCACCGCCACCGCCGCCACCCCCAGGCGCTCCAGCTCCCTGGCCATCCCCAGACCGTTGATGCTGTTCTGATCCCAGCCGAGGCGCATCTTCACCGTCACGGGACAGCCGGCGCCCCGGATCACCGCCTCCGCCACGCGGCACGCCTTCTCCGGATCCCGCATCAGGGCGGAGCCGTCCCCCGCGTTGACCACCTTGGGCACCGGGCAGCCCATGTTGATATCGATGAAATCCGCGCCGGACACCTCACGGGCGATGGCGGCCCCCTCCTGCATGCAGACGGGGTCGCTGCCGAAGATCTGGGCGGCGGCGGGGTGCTCCCCCTCCCCCAGTTTCAGCAGGGTCGCGGACTTCTTATCCTGGTAGCACAGCGCCTTGGCGCTGACCATCTCCGTACAGGTGAGCGCGGCGCCCTGCTCTTTGCAGATGGTGCGAAACGCCAGATCCGTGACCCCGGCCATAGGCGCCAGAGCCAGCGGATTTTGGATGGAAATCCCCCCGATCTCGAGCACGCACGCCGCCTCCTCTCCATGTTGTTCTCTTCGGCGCCGGGCCTCCGGAACCCCGTCCGCGGCGGCGCTTCGGTCATTGTAACATGGAACCGCCGCTGTTGACAAGGCCGGCCTTTCCGGCCTAAAATAGGGCTGGAAATCACCCGCGGGAGGAATGTTCCATGACATTGCCACAGCTGCGTATCGCGCTCAAGGGCGTCTCCGCTTATCTGAATATCACCGACTCCCGGGAGATGGGGCTGTTCACCTCCCTGCTGGACGCCGTCCACATGGGCGACGGCGAGGGCGCCGTCACCTGCTACACCCGCCTGTTCCACACGCTCCGGGAGGGGCGCTGGGACAGTCTGGGCGACTGGATGCTGGATCGCCTGCGGTATGAGGAGTCGCCCTATCCCATCCTGATCGCCGAGGGCCGGACAGATCCCGCCCTTACCGGGGCGGCGCACCGGGATGTGGAACTGTTCGCCGAGGCGGCCGGTGTGGACTGCGAGCAGCTGATTGAGGCGATCGCGCCGCTGCTCAAAGGTTCCGACTACGCCGCCCTGCTGGCCGGTCTCCCCCGCTGGCCGGCCCGCGTGCCGTTTGATTTCGACTCTCTGACGGAGTTCTATGTGAAACACGGCGCCGGCATCTACGCCAGATACCGTGCGTTCCTGTGGCAGGGCGGGCGTCTGCTCCCCGTAGCGGATCCGGACTGCCCCTCCCCCGACGAGATGATCGGCTACGAGCTGCAGCGCGGCCAGGTCATCGCCAACACCAAGTCCATGCTGGAGGGCAATCTGGTCAACAATGTCCTGCTCTACGGCAACACCGGCACCGGCAAGTCCGCCACAGTGAAATCCCTGCTGGCCATCCCCGGCTTTGAGGATCTGCGCCTGGTGGAGGTGGCCAAGGAGGAGCTGGGCAGCATGCCCGCGCTCATCCGGATTCTGGAGGGCAAGCGGCACAAATTCATCCTGTTCATTGACGACCTGGCGTTCGACCAGGACGATCGAACCTACTCCGTCCTGAAGACCATTCTGGAGGGCGGTCTGGAGCGCCGGCCCGCCAATGTGGCCATCTACGCCACCTCCAACCGCCGCCATCTCGTCCGTCAGACTTTCAGCGACAGAGCCGGGGACGAGGTGGACGCCAGCGAGACCGTAGAGGAGAAGACCTCCCTGGCAGACCGCTTCGGCCTGCGCGTCCCCTACCTCTCCCTGTCCAAGGCAGAGTACCTGGACATGGTGGATCGGCTGGCGCAGCAGTACGGGGTCTCCATGGAGAAAGAGACACTCTACCAGAAAGCCATGCAGTGGGAGCTGCGCCACCACGGCCGCACGCCCCGCACCGCACGGCAGTTTATCTCCAGTCTGTTCTGAAAGGCCCTTTCGCCTGGGCCGCGTCAATCCGCGGACAGAACCGGAAACTTTCTCGGGATCCGGTTCCATCCCGGATTCAGGACAAATGAAGCCCTCCCCGGGGCATCCAGGTTTGGCTCCAACCCGGGCGGACAGAGGAACAAAAACAACCGGATACCACTCCGCAGGCGGATCCTGTCCCCTGCGCCAAGTCAGGAAAGGAGACCGGCAACTGTGGATTATCTACCTCTGCTGGAACACAGGCAGTCTACCAGAAGATTTGAACCAACTCCGATTCCCCCGGAGGACATGGAGAAACTCCTCCTGGCGGCAAACGGCGCACCGGTGGGGAGCAATCTCTACCGGGATCTCCACCTGACCGTGGTCCAGGACAGGCAGATCCTGGACAAACTGGGCGAAGCTGCCCGGTACCGTTTCAAGGACAAAGCGGTCATGGAGAAAATCGTGCGCACCGTCCCGGGCCAGGGCAGTCCCGCACGGGACACTGACCCGTTCTACGGGGCGCCCGCGGTCATTTTTATTTCCCACCGGAGGCAGGATCTCCAGCCGGGGATTGAGTACTGCAACGCGGCATGCGTGGCAATGTCCATCCATCTGGAAGCCACTGAGCTGTCCCTGGGCAGTGTCTTCATCTGGGGCGCCCTGGAGGCCATGCGTGTCTATCCCGACTACGACCGCACCGGCCTGCTCCACCTCCCCGACGGTTTTGAGCCGCTGCTGGGCGTGGCAGTAGGATACTGGAAAGAACCGCTCCCCGAGAGAGAAATCAGGGCGGACAAAATCGGCGTCAACTACATCTGAGCAAGGCGTACCGTTCAAACGCAGAGTGTTCCAGCGTGGTGGCAGGTAAAGAACCATAAATCATCGCATTCATGATGATTCAGCAGTCAACGCGGCCTGTTCCAATTTGGTGTCAACGAGAATTCACTGCCGCCGCATATTCTCGGCCCTTGCTTCCTTCCCATCTATATCGCTGGAGAGGATGCCGATCAGGCTGTCCGAAAGAAAAGACACACTTTCTTCCCGCGAAACAAGGCGGGCGACCTCCGCGCCATTCTCGGTGATGATGATTTCATCGCCATCCTGGGCCAGCTTCAAATAGCGACTAAAATCGTTTTGTACTTCGGCAGCTGTTGCTCTAATCATGATTGCACCTCCTACTAGCTAGAGCCTGCTGAAAATCGCGAAAAATTCGTTTTTAAGTAATGAAATAAAAAATTTCTCCGTTTAAACAAAATAATAGTTGCAATTACTCCAAAAGTGTGCTACAATATAAGT
>CAYRAG010000074.1:0-6858 GCA_964422185.1 uncultured Oscillospiraceae bacterium | reverse complement strand
CGGGGGAGGGTCAAAATCCGAAAAACTGATTGCAAAAAGGGCGCCGCTGGTGTACAATAACGCGGAAACCTTGCCCCGGCACGGGGCAAGGCCGCACTAGTCGGGGAGATAGCGGTGCCCTGTACCTGCAACCCGCTACAGCAGGGATGAATTCCGGCCCCCGGTCTTATATTGTGTTGTCTGACCTTCGTAAGCGGTGTTGACGAACCGGTCCCGCGCAAGGCTGCCCCGTGAACCGTGTCAGGCGGGGAACCGAGCAGCACTAAGCGGTTTGCGGTCTGTGCCGCGGGTTCGCCGTTTCCGAGCTGGCTGCGCTGGTAACGGGCATAATGTAAGCTCCAAAGGCCGGTGTGCGGTCTTGCCCCGTGCCGGGAATTCCTTTTTCTCAGCTATCCGGGAGGTGAGAGGATGTATCAGGCGCTGTACCGCAAATGGCGGCCGCGCACTTTTGACGAGGTCGTGGGACAAAACCACATCACAGACATCCTGAAACGCCAGGTGGCGGCAAACCGGCTCTCCCACGCCTATCTGTTCACCGGCACGCGGGGAACCGGGAAGACCTCCTGCGCCAAAATCCTGGCCAGGGCGGTCAACTGCGAGCATCCAGTGGACGGCAACCCCTGCAATGCCTGCCCCTCCTGTCTGGGCATTGAGAACGGCTCCATTCTGGATGTGCTGGAACTGGACGCCGCCTCCAACAACAGCGTGGATCAGGTGCGCACGCTCCGGGAGGAGGCCGTGTACACCCCGGCGTCCGTGCGGAAACGGGTGTATATCGTCGACGAGGTTCACATGCTCTCCAACGCCGCGTTCAATGCGCTGCTGAAGATCCTGGAGGAGCCCCCGGCTCATCTGATGTTCATCCTGGCCACCACGGAGCTGCAGAAAGTGCCGGCCACCATCAAGAGCCGGTGCCAGCAGTTCGCGTTCAAGCGCATCCGTGCGGAGGACATCGCCGCACGCCTCACCCAGGTGGCCCGGGCGGAGCAGATTCCGCTCACGCCGGAGGGGGCCATGCTGCTGGCCCGGCTGGCGGACGGCGGCATGCGGGACGCATTGTCCCTGCTGGATCAGTGCGTGACGGCGGAGGGAGAGGTAGACGAGGCCGCCATCCTGAAATCCCTCGGTCTGGCCGGGAACCTGGAGACCGCCGCGCTCATGACCGCCATCGCGGACGGAAACGCCGCGGACGCCCTGGAGCGGATCGGGGCGCTGTACGCCGCGGGCAAGGATGTGGGCGCCCTCATCGGGGAGCTGTCCGGTCTGGCCCGGGATCTGCTGGTGCGCAAAACCGCGCCCACCGGCGGTGCGTCCCTGCTCACCGGCGGCTATGATGAGGCCACACTCCAGGCTCTGGACGCACGGTTTACACCCCAGAGACTGGTTCATATGCTCAGCCTGCTCCAGGAGTGCCGCGCCGCCCTGCCCAGAAGCGCCAGCCGGCGTGCGGACGCGGAGCTGTGCGTCATCCGCCTGTGCGGCCCGGAGCTGGACGACAGCCCCGTAGGACTCTCCGCCCGTCTGTCCCGGCTGGAGGCGCTGCTGGCCGGCGGCGTGCCCAGACAGAGCGCCCCTGCGGCTGCGCCGGAACCGGTAAAGGATACCAGTTCGCGGACGGAGACCGCCCCGGCGAAACGCACGGGAGGCCAGCCGGCCGCTTCGAAGCGGAGCGCGGGAAGCCAGCCGGCTAAACCGGAGCCGAGTGCGGAAACCAGGTCGGCCGGATCGGATCGGACCGCGGCAGATGCCCCGGTTCCCGACTGGGTTCAGTCCGCCGAAAGCGCGGCGCAGGAACCCGAAATGCTGCAGTCCGCAAATGAGCCTCCCTCTTCTCCGGCACAGTCCGGCTCAACCCCGCCACAGTCTCCCCGGAAGCAGACCGCGGCGCCGGAAGCCCGGCAGGAGCCGCAGGCGGCCCGCGCAACACCCGGCCCGGCGCAGAGTGCGCCTCAAAGGGAGGATAAGCGCCAGGGCAGCGCCTCTCAGACGGAGTCGTCCCAGGCGGCTTCGCCTGTGGATTTCTGGCCGTCCCTGCTGCCCGCGCTCAGGGGCGAACTGCGCACCTTTGTCTATCCCTATCTGAAAGCCCCCTACACAAACGCGGTCACACTGCAAAACGGGGTGTTCACCCTGTGGGTGCGGGACGACTTTTCCAAAAAGGTGCTGGAGGATCCCGCGGTACTGAAAACCATTGCCGAGGCGGTGTCCACGCGCACAGGTTCCCCGGTGCGGGTCTCCGTATCCGTGGGACAGCCGAACGGCGGCGCCGCCGCGGCCCCCGCGCCCGAACAGCCCGGAGATCCCCTGGAGGATCTGTTCTCGTTCGGGGACTATGACAACATCTCCATCACCTGAATAACCCATGAGTACCAACAGGGCAGACCGGGACATCTCCTGAGCGTCATCTGACTCTTCCCCGGGGTTCCCCTGACCGTCCTGAGGATGTTCCTCTGACATCACCCGGGCACCTCAAGGGCGCCATCCGGCGCTCCCTCCGGGATTCCTCTGGCTGTCCCCTGGCCGCCCCGGCCATTTCCTGCGGTTTTAGAGTATACAAGTGAGCCAGGGTTGACACTTTGTCTACCCCCGGTCAGCCCAGGGGCACATCTGGAATTTACCGGACATGCGTCACCGGCAGCAGCGGAGCCCGGATCAGAGCAGGCCGAGCCCGGCGCGGAGGAGTCGGCACTGTGCAGGAGCCCCCTTTTCCGACGGCCCGGGCCCGCGCAGAGTCCCCGCGGATTCCGGGGCAGGGCTCAGGAAAAATCCGGCCGGCGGGAATGGAGCGGTTGACGCGCCGGCATCCGGACGGGGGCGCGGGAAACACCCGGTACACGGCGGGGCGCGGGGACTCTTCCCCGGACTTCCCTGTTTTTGACCGCTGTCCTGTCCGGAACACTTCCGGCGATGCATCCAAAATAAGGCAAGGAGCGAAGCGCAATGGCAAAAGGTTATAACAGCCGCGGCATGGGCGGCATGAGCAGCAAGAACATGAACATGATCAAGCAGGCGCAGAAGATGCAGGCGGAGCTGCAGAAGAAGCAGCAGGAACTGCAGGAGAAAGAGTACGCCGCGGACGCCGGAGGCGGCGCAGTGCACGCGGTGGTGGACGGCGGCCACGAGCTGAAGTCTCTGATCATCCAGCCCGAGGTGGTGGATCCGGAGGATGTGGAGATGCTCCAGGACATGGTGATCGCCGCGGTCAACGAGGCAAACCGCGCAGCCGAGGAGGACGCGGTCAACTCCATGAATCAGCTCACCAGCGGCATGAATCTGCCTTTCTGACTGCTCTACCCCACACGGTCTCTCCGCCTCTCCCCTCCCGGGAGAGGCGCCCTGTCCGGGACAGGCTCCGCCTGCCCCGGCTTTCTTTACGCTGTCTCCCCGAGACCCGTGTCTCCCCAGGCCGGTTCCGAACCTCAGGCCGGGCGGCGCTCTCCCCGGGTCTGTTCCTGGCTGTCTCCCGCACGGATGTTCCCGGAAAGTCTGCACTGCCTCCCTGCCGGGCCGGCGCCGGTTCCCCGACGGCGTTCCCTTTCAGGAAAACACCGGGGTACCGGGAGAACTCCGATACCGGGATGGTGCCGGCCCCCGGGCAGTCGCCGCATCTGAGACGCGGCGCGGCATCGCAGGGCACAGCCAGCCTGGCGGGCGCACACCTGGCGCTCCCCCGGTAAATCATACGCCGCACGGCATCCCGTACGGCGGCTTTGTAAAGCTCCCCGGAAAGGAGTATCCATGTCTAAACTGTCTATTCCCCATGTGGGGCTGAGAACCATAAAGACCTCTCTGGCGGTGATGATCTGCCTGTGCGTGTTTCTGCCGCTGGAGAGCCTCATCCAGGAGCACTTCTCCTCCTGGCTCATGATCGGCCCGCTGAACGCCTGCGTGGCGGCCATCATCTGCATGCAGTCCTCCTTTGAGGACTCCGTGCACCAGGGGCTGATCCGTCTGCGGGGCACCGCCATAGGCGGCGCGGTGGGTCTTGCGGTGCTGTTCCTCTACAACCTCTACCCCTGCATGCCGCTTCTGATTGTCCTTGTGGGGCTGTCCATGGTCTTCATCATCTGGTTCTGCATTCTCATCCGCCGCCCGAAAGCCTGCGGCATCGCGTGTATCGTGTGCTGCACCATCGCCCTGACCCAGACCGACACGGGTCTTCTGCGCTACGCGGCGGCGCTGTCCCGCATGGTGGAGACCGCGGGCGGCATCCTCATCGCCCTGGCGGTGAACCGGCTGCTCCCCGGGCTGCCCCGTACCGCCCATGAGGAGACGGAGTGACACCGTGCATTTCCAGCGCCGCAGGTGCAGGAGATAAGCGTCAAATCTACAGCGATATAAAGAGCCCTGAGGCGCATAGGCGTCTCAGGGCTCTAGATCTCGATCTACTTTTCACTTTCCGTATACTTCAACGGGAGCAGTCCCGCTCGCAGGCCTGTTGCGCAACAACCGCTGTAATACTCAGCTCAGTTACTTCCAAGGATCCACCCCATTCTCTTCCGCCGTCCTCTATGAGGCTGAAACACGCCTCAGTGCTTCTGGCCCCGTTTGTCTTGCTCGCTGAATATGTATCTTTACGCTTCACTGTAACCATCTCAAAGCATTCGTTCCCGCCATCAGTAGTATGCTGTGATGCCTGATTTTATCCTGCAACGATAATCATTTAGCCGTTCGCTTGGGATTGGTTCGGGTGAGGGCTGCCACACCCTCTTTCCCGGCACAATCTGAATTCGCACCGGTTTCGGAACAAAGCAAATCCAATGTTTCCGATCCGTATTTCTGTTATCGGTACCTACTCTTTCCTCTTAAAAAAGAAACGGCACACTGGCAATCACTCCCAGTGTACCGTTTCTTGTGTTTTTTTCTGTTCAGACGCCGTTGACGATATCCACAGGTCGCTCGCCGGCCTCCACCCTGCGGAGATTGTGCCAGGACATCTCTATCTGCCGGCGGAATGCGGAGCCGGTCACGCCCCCGATGTGCGGGGACAGGATCAGCCGCCGTGCGGCGTCCGGGCTCAGATGGAGCAGCGGATTGTCCGGGTGCATGGGCTCCTGCGCCTGCACATCCAGTCCGGCCCCGCCCAGGTGTCCGGATTCCAGCTCCTCCGCCAGGGCCGTCTCGTCCACCAGAGAGCCCCTGGCGGTATTGATCAGGATGGCGCCCTGTTTCATCCTGGACAGGGCGGCGGCGTCCATCAGATGCCAGGTCTCCGGCGTGGCCGCCGTGTGGAGGCTCACCACATCGCAACAGGCAATCAGATCGTCCAGAGGCAGGTAGTCAATGCTCAGCTGAGACTCCTGTTCCGGTTTTCGCGTGCGGCTCCAATAGCTGATTCTGCAGCCGAACGGCCTGAGGCGTTTTGCCGTCTCCTCCGCGATGCGGCCCAGGCCCACCAGACCCACATGGCAGTCGCAGAGCTCCGCCATATCCTCCAGCATCACCCGCCGCTTGGTCTGCAGGTATCTGTCCTCAAATACGGCGTTCTGGCTGTCCACCAGAAAGCGCTGCACCGCCAGGATTAAGAGTACCGCCTGATCCGCCACCGCCCCGGCATTGCTCCCGGCGCAGTTGCACACGGGGATGCCCCGTGCGGCGGCGGAGGCGAGGGGGATCCTCTCATAGCCGACGCCCTCCGCCTGGATCAGCTTCAGGTTCGGCATCCCGGCGATCAGTTCCTCGCTGATGTCCACAAGGGAACCGGTATAGAGATAGTCCGCGTCCCACGCCGCGGCGAGTCTGTCCGCGTCGGAGAGGTTCAGGCCGTATACAATTTCCCAGTCCCCGGGGATCTGGCCCGGTCTCCCGTAGAGGTCGAAACGGGCTTTCTCCACCAGAACCAACACTTTCGCCACAGGCTTACCTCCCGGCGAGATCGGACGCCAGCGCACGCAGCCTGCGCTCCGCCTGGGTCATGCGCCCGCCCAGCTCTCTGTGGCAGGTCACCTCATCCGGGGCGAGCTCGTCCGCGTCCTCCAGGTCGGAGGCCATCTGCCGCAGTCTGGCAACGCACTCCGCCAGCAGTTTCTCCCGGTCAGACATAGGAATTGCCTCCTCCCCGGTGGGCTTTAAACATGGTGTTCTCGATGTCCTGCAGTCGGTCGCACTCGGCGGTCATGTCCTTCCCGATGGCCTCCAGATCCGCAGCCAGCGCGTCCAGCTCCTCCAGGCCGTCCACTCCGGCGGCGGAGAGATCCCCGCGCATCTTTGCGCACTCTTTCGCCATCGCCTCAATGCGCGCCCCCTGTCTGCGCCCCTCGGCGTAGTCCACGGAGATATACGACATGTCGCGTCTCCTCCCTTTCCCTGAAAAACTGACTCCCCCCGGTCTTTTGGCCGGAGGGAGCCGCAAGATTTCCTCGTCCATTGTACTCCCGGCCGCTTAGGATTGCAAGGTGGCGGAGAGCAGAATCCTGTCGTTGTCCAGATCCTTTCCGGCGCCTGTACGGAACCGCTCCAGCAGGTCGTTCACCGTCAGGCCGTCCCGCTCCGGGCCCCTGATGTCCAGGACAATGCGCCCGGAGTCCATCATCAGGGTGCGGTTGCCCATTTCCAGGGCGTCGTGCATGTTGTGGGTCACCATCATGGTGGTGATGTGGTTCTCCTCCACCACCTCCCGGGTGATGGCCAGAACTTTCTCCGCCGTGGCGGGATCCAGCGCGGCGGTGTGCTCGTCCAGCAGCAGGAGCTTGGGCGGGTTCATGGTCGCCATGAGCAGGGTCAGCGCCTGGCGCTGTCCGCCGGAGAGCAGTCCCACCGGCTGCTTCATCCGATCCTCCAGGCCCATGTCCAGCTGAGCCAGACGATCCCGGAACCGGCTGCGGTCTTTCGAGGACATCCGGGAGAACCAGCCGCCGC
>CAYRAG010000073.1:4755-6929 GCA_964422185.1 uncultured Oscillospiraceae bacterium | reverse complement strand
CCGGCAACTCCCCCGGCAACGATATGCGCTTCTATGTGGAGAAGTGCGAGGCCATGCGCAACTTCGCCAACAAGATCTGGAACGCCAGCCGGTTTGTGATGATGAACCTGACCATCGACTCCTGCGCGCTGCCGGAGAAGCTGGAGCTGGAGGATCAGTGGATCCTGTCCCGGCTCAACGCCCTGATCCCGGACATGACGGAGAACATGGACAAGTACGAGCTGGGCGTGGCCGCCCAGAAGATCTACGACTTCATCTGGGACAGCTTCTGCGACTGGTACATCGAGCTGACCAAGACCCGCCTGCAGGGGGACGACCGGGACAGCAGCGTCCGGGCCCAGCAGGTGCTGTGCTATGTGCTCACGCAGACGCTCAAGCTGCTGCACCCGTTCATGCCGTTTATAACGGAGGAGATCTGGCAGGCGCTGCCCCACGAGGGCGACTTCCTCATGACCTCCCGCTGGCCGGAGGCGGATCCCGCGCTGTCTTTCCCCGCGCAGGAGCAGGCCATGGAGAAGATCATGGCGGCCATCAGCGCCGTCCGCAGCCGCCGGGCGGAGATGAATGTGCCGCCCGGAAAGAAAGCCCATCTCACTGTCGTGACGGCGGAGGAGGCGGTCTTCCAGGCCGGCGTCCCGTTCCTCAAACGGCTGGCCGGCGCGGAGTCCGTCACCGTCACCGGCGCGGATCCCGAGGAGACCGGGGGCATGGTCAGCGTCGTCACCGCGGACGCCAGAATGTACATCCCCCTGGCCGAGCTGGTGGATCTGGATAAGGAGCGCGCCAGGGTCGCCAGAGAGCTGGAGCAGGCCCGGGCGAATCTCGCCCGGATTGAGGCGAAGCTGGCCAATGAGAACTTCGTGTCCCGGGCGCCCGCGTCCGTGGTCGACGCGGAGCGGGAGCGGGCGGAGACCGCCCGCAGCCTGATCGCCCGGCTGGAGGAGACCGCGGCGGGTCTGAACTGAACAGGAAAAAACAGGGGCAGTCGTCAGACTGCCCCTGTTTTGGTATTCCGCGTGTGCGGTCAGGTGCCCCGCCAGACCAGGACGGCCCCCGCGATGAGAAACGCGATCCCGAACAGCAAAGCGAAAGACGCCCCCATGAGGTTGCCCGCCCTGCCCATCTTGTCCATCCAGCCCGTGCGCTTCTTCTCCCGGGGGGAGAAGAGCCCCGCCAGACCGGACAGGGCGAGCACCGCGCCGACGATCAGGATGCCCCGTCCCACACTGTCTCCTCCTCCCGCATGGATCTGCGAACCGCGTTCACGCGGCCCGGTTCGGGATCAGAACAGCGCGTGGAACGCGTTGAGCATCGCCGCCAGCTGGGCCCGGGTGGCGGTGCCTTTCGGCGCGAGCGTCACGGCGTCCAGCCCGTTGATGATTCCCCGATCCACCGCCCAGGCGATGGCGTTGACCGCGTAGTCCGAGATCTGATCCCGATCCTGGAACCGGCTGAGATCCCCCCGGGCGGAGGTGTCCATCCCGGCCACATTCGCCGCGTAGCTGAACAGCAGGCAGGCCAGCTGCTCCCGGGTGATATTGGCGTTGGGGGTGAACAGATTGGCCGCCGTGCCTGCGGCCACCCCGTTTCCGGTGGCCCAGGTGACCGGGGAGGCGTAGTACTCCGTGGCCGGCACATCCAGGAACCGGTTGTGGATATCCGCCTGCGGCCGTCCGGCCAGGCCGTAGAGCACCGTGACTGTCATGCCCCGCGTCACATTCTGATTGGGGGAGAAGGTCGTCGGGGAGGTGCCGGCGAACAGGCCCTGCGCGTACGCGTAGGAGACCGCGGGGTAGAACCAGTCGCTCTCGGACACATCCGTGAACGGCAGTGCGCCGGCCTGCGGTGCGCCGGGCTGCGGCGCGGCGGTCTTCAGGTCGTAGTATCCCTCCGTCCCGGCCACGGCGGTCTGGGAGGTGACAGTGAACGACGCGGTGGTGGCCGCCCCCACCACATAGCGGTGCAGCGGCGTCAGCGCGGCGCCGGAGGCCAGGCTGACCCCGTCCGTGACATCCATCACGGCGCCGTTGTGTGTCACGGTGGCGGAGCCCTCTTTCAGCAGGAACCCGGCGCCGGTACCCAGCGTGTAGGTATCCCCGAGGCGGCAGTCGTTCTCCGCGAAGTGATCGCTGTACAGGCTGCCGGAGGGCACAGGCGCGGCGGAGGCGCCGCCG
>CAYRAG010000073.1:0-4655 GCA_964422185.1 uncultured Oscillospiraceae bacterium | reverse complement strand
CTGCCCAGATAGCCGGAGGCCCGGCTGTCCAGCTGGCTGTCCGCGCTCCGGTAGACTTCGTCCAGCGCGTCCATCCGGTCTTCCGCCTGATCCATCAGGCCGGGCAGGAAAGTCTGGGTGAGATAGTTCAGGGAGATCAGCGGATCGCCGTGGTTTCCCGCGGCCAGCGCGGTCGTGCTTACCAGGATCACCGCCGCCGCGGCGGTGAGGAGAATCAGCTTCTTTTTCATATCACTGCCCCACTGCGGACGCGCCGCTGTCCTCTTTCCGGTCGGAGATGAGGTAGCTCAGCGCCAGCAGGCTGTCCGCGAAATGGACATTCTCCACCACCACGCCCGGGTCGCTGAGATTGAGCTCCATATTCGTAAAATTCCAGATGCCTTTCACGCCGCCGTCCGCCAGGCGTTCGGCGGTGGTGTGCGCCGCGTGCTGCGGCACCGTGAGCACGCCCACATCCACGCTGGTATGCCTGAGAAAGTCCGGCAGGGTGTCCGCGTGGTGCACCGGGATATGGCCGATCTCCGTCCCCACCACCCCGGGATCCACATCAAACGCCGCGGTGACCGTAAAGCCGCTGCGGCCGAAGTGGAAATTCTCCATCAGTGCCCGGCCCAGGTTCCCCGCACCCAGGATAATGGCGGTGTGCCGGTGGTCGATACCCAGGATAGAGCCGATCTCATTGAGGAGCAGCGCGACATTATATCCGTAGCCCTGCTGGCCGAACTCCCCGAAGCAGCAGAGATCCTGGCGGATCTGAGACGCGTTGATCCCCAGCGACCTGCCCAGTGCGCCGGAGGAGATGCGCTCCACCCCGGCCTCGTGGAGGTCGTTGAGGTGGCGGTAGTAGCGGGGCAGCCGCCGGATGACGGCGTTGGAGATACGCTCCTTTTTCATGTGATCGCTTCCCTTATCCTGGCCTGCGGACGCCCTCCGCCCGGGGCGGACGGCATTCTGCGCAGGGTACTATAACATTGCACCTGGCGTTTGTCAAACATTCCGCGTCTCATTTTCCCGCGCCCCGGGGCGGGGCGCCCGGGAGTGCCCCGGTGCACAGGGAAAGCCGGAATCCCCTGTGTCACAGAGGATTCCGGCAGTTCAGCCTGAGCGGACACGCATTCCTCCCGCCGGGGGATCAGCCCCTGTTCTGGGCCTCCACCAGGCGGACGCCGCAGTACATCTCCCGCAGTTTCGGCTTTTCGATCTTCCCGGTGGGATTGCGGGGCACATTGGCGAAGATGATCTTCCGGGGTCGCTTATAGCGCGGCAGCCCGTTGCAGAACTCGTTGATCTCCTCCTCCGTGCACTCCACGCCCGGCTCCACCTGGACAATGGCGGCGGCGATCTCGCCCAGCCGCTTGTCCGGCAGCCCGATCACGGCCACATCGTGGATTTTGGGATGCGCGGCCAGGAACGCCTCGATCTGAACCGGGTACAGGTTCTCGCCGCCGGAGATGATGACATCCTTCTTGCGGTCCACCAGGAACAAAAACCCGTCCTCGTCCTGCTGCGCCATATCCCCGGTGTGCAGCCAGTCCCCCTTGAGCACCTCGTCCGTGGCCGCCGGGTCGTGGTAGTAGCACACCATGACGCCTGGGCCCTTGACGCACAGCTCGCCGACCTCGCCCTGTTTCACCGGCTGGCCGTCCTCGTCCACCACCTTGCACTCCCAGCCGTAGCCGGGCACGCCGATGGCGCCTACCTTATGAATATTTCCCAGCCCCAGGTGGACGCAGCCCGGCCCGGTGGACTCGGACAGTCCGTAGTTGGTGTCGTACTTGTGGTCGGGGAAGTAGTCCAGCCAGTGGTGGATGAGGGAGGGCGGCACCGGCTGGGCGCCGATGTGCATCAGCCTCCACTGGGAGAGCTGGTAGTCCTCCAGCTTCAGCTGCCCCTGATCCAGGGCGGTGAGAATATCCTGGCACCAGGGCACCAGCAGCCAGACGATCGTGCACTTCTCGCTGGAGACCGTCTCCAGGATGGTCTTCGGGGTCGTGCCTTTGAGCAGAACCGCCCTGCTGCCCGTGAACAGGGAGCCGAACCAGTGCATCTTCGCCCCGGTGTGGTACAGCGGCGGGATGCACAAAAACACATCGTCGTGCGTCGTCTCGTGGTGGATTGCCTCCATCCTGGCAGACTGCATCAGCGCACGGTGCCGGTGGAGAATCGCCTTGGGGAATCCCGTTGTGCCGGAGGAGTAGTAGATGGCGGCCTCGTCCTCGTCGTCAATCAGGATCTTGGGCGCCACGCTGGAGCAGTTGGCGGCCGCGTGGTGGTAGTCCTCCGCGAAAGAGGGGCAGCCCTCCCCCACATAGAACAGCAGGCGCTCCGAGCCGATGGACGGGACAATATCCTCCACGCGCCCGATGAACTCCGGCCCGAAGAACAGGATATCCACATCCGCCAGCTTCACGCAGTACTCGATCTCGTCCGAGGTATACCGGAAATTCAGGGGAACCGCAATGGCGCCGGCTTTCAGGATGCCGAAATAGATGGGCAGCCACTCCAGGCAGTTCATCAGCAGGATCGCCACTTTCTGTCCTTTCCGGACGCCCCGGCTGAGGAGCAGATTGGCCACCCGGTTGGCCTTCTCGTCGAACACGGACCAGGTGATCTCCCGGCGGTAGGCCGCGGGGGAGGTGGGCTGGATCAGGGCATATTCACGCCAGGTCACCCGCTGAGGCTCCTGCACCTCCGGGTTGATCTCCACCAGGGCGACCTCGTCGCCGTACAGCTTGCTGTTTCGTTCCAGCAGATCGGTAATGGGCATATGCAATTCCTTCTTTCCAGATATCAGTAGAAATGATGGGTGGACCGCAACCTCTTTACTGATTTGCGCCGTTAAATGACTGAAGTATCATACATGATCCGCCGGCGTTTGTAAAGTGGTATTTCCGCGTCCGGAGCCCCTCCGGGCACCCGGGGAGGCGGGAGGTTCCCCGGGCGGTCTCCGCCTCCGCAGCGGATCCGCGGCAAAATGCCGGTTTACTTTCACGCTTTTCTGTGCTAAAATCTCCTGCGGAAAGACATGCCCGGCCGGGCGAGAGGAGGAGAGACCCATGGTCAGGAGAAAACAGGATACGGCGCTGTACGAGACTATCCTGAAGCTGCGGGATGTGGACGAGTGCCGCCGGTTTTTTGAGGATCTCTGCACGCCCGTGGAGCTGCGGGATATGGAGCAGCGGTTTGATGTGGCGGTCTATCTGCAGCAGGGAAAGGTGTATCAGGAGATTCTGGAGCGCACCGGCGCGAGCAGCGCCACCATCAGCCGGGTGCGGCGCGCCATGCTGGAAAACGGCGCCGGCGGCGTGATGCAGGAGGTCATTGTCCGGGAGGGGCTGGGCCCCGCCAGGGACGACGCCTGAGCGCGTGTCTTCGCGTTTCGTGCGGGGAAAACGAAAGGAAAGAAGGTGAGCGGCGCACGGGTTTTCCGTGCGCCGTCGGATGAAACAGCTGATGTTAGGCAATGCCGCGGTCGCCCGCGGCCTGTACGAGGCGGGCTGCCGCGTGGCCTCCAGTTACCCCGGCACGCCCAGTACGGAGATCACGGAGGAGGCCGCGAAATACGACGAGATCTACTGCGAGTGGGCGCCCAACGAGAAAGTGGCCATGGAGACCGCGTTCGGGGCCAGCCTGGCCGGCAGCCGCTCGTTTTGCGGCATGAAGCATGTGGGGCTCAATGTGGCGGCGGATCCCCTGTTTACCATGTCCTACACCGGCGTGAACGCCGGGATTGTGGTGGCGGTGGCGGACGACCCGGGGATGCACTCCTCCCAGAATGAGCAGGACTCCCGCCACTATGCCCGGTCGGCGAAACTGCCCATGCTGGAGCCCGCGGACTCCGCGGAGGCGCTGGAGTTCACCAGACTGGCGTACGAGCTCTCCGAGCAGTTTGACACGCCGGTGCTGCTGAGAATGTGCACCCGCGTGGCCCACTCCCAGTCCCTGGTGGAGACGGGGGAGCGGGTGGAGCCGCCGGTGCGGCCCTACGGGAAGGACACGGACAAGTATGTCATGATGCCCGGGCAGGCGCGCAAACGCCACCCCATCGTCGAGGAGAGAATGGGCGCGCTGGTCCGGTGGGCGGAGACGGCGCCCATCAACCGGATAGAGCCCGGCAGCGACCGCCGGGTCGGCATTCTGACCTCGTCCACCAGCTATCAGTATGTGAAAGAGGTCTGCGGGGACCGCTACCCGGTGCTGAAACTGGGCATGGTCTGGCCGCTGCCCCACGAGAAGATCCGGGACTTCGCCGCCTCCGTCACGATGCTGGTGGTGGTGGAGGAGCTGGACGGGTTCCTGGAGAACGCCTGCCGGGCGATGGGCCTGCCCGTGATGGGGAAAGAGTACTTTCCGCCGGAGGGCGAGCTGAGCCAGAACGCTGTGGCCAGGGCCATGGGCATCCCCCGGACAGAGGGATTGAAGATAGAGGGGGAGATCCCGGGCCGGCCCCCGGTGATGTGCCCGGGCTGCCCGCACAGGGGCCTGTTCTACACGCTGCATCAGAACAAATGCACCGTGATGGGGGATATCGGCTGCTACACCCTGGGCGCCAACGCCCCGCTGTCCTCCATCGACATGACGCTGTGCATGGGCGCGTCCATCAGCAGCCTGCACGGGTTTAACAAGGCGGGCGGCGCGGAACACGAGAAAAAGAC
>CAYRAG010000072.1:1130-7137 GCA_964422185.1 uncultured Oscillospiraceae bacterium | reverse complement strand
TTTTGGGATAGAAACAGGCCGAAAATCAGTAAAACGCCTTTTGTCGTTGACTGGAGACAAAAACCGCCGTCATTGGGGCGAAGGGTTAACCTGGGGGATCCCCCGGGGATTCGGCAGGGACGCCGGCCGGCTCCCAAAGAGTGAAGCCAGGCATCCCTTTGCGGCTCAACGGAAAGCAGCAGGTTGCCTGCGTCAGGAACCACCGGAGCATCTGTCCACAGGATCCGGGGCAAGAGCATCACATCCGGAATCCTGGAGCAATCGTGCCGGGAAGCGCTGGAGCAGATAGAAAGCCGCCGGTATACGGAGAAACCGGGAAACAAAGGGGTGGGAACTGTCCTGAAATACGGCATCGCGTGCGAAAAGAAGCGCTGCAAAGTCATGCCGGGATGAGGGTACGATACGGAAAAACCGGAGGACTGCTTTAAGGTCAGCCCTCTGGGTTTCCGTTTCGCTGAATCTGCCGCGGATTCCTCCGCGATGCGCCTGACAGGAAGCCGGGCGCAGAGAAATCGCCGCCGATCCCGGCGGCATCGCCTGGCAGGGGCGCCTGGACTGTGACGCGCCGGCGGCCCCGGGCCGGCGGCAGGGTTGCGGCGCCCGGCGGCATGTGGTATAATTTCCGCAGCGTGACACCCCGCACGGCAGGCCGGCGGCGGGGGACAGGAGATGGTCAGGATGAAGACAGGACTGGTTCTGGAGGGCGGCGCCCTCCGGACAATCTACTCCAGCGGCGTGTGCGACGGCCTGCTGGAGGGGGATGTGATGGCCGACTATGTGGTGGGCGTCTCCGCGGGGATCGCCTACGGCGTCAGCTATGTCTCCCGGCAGAAGGGCCGCAACCTGGAGATCATGGAGAAATATGTGAGGGACAGGCGCTACATGGGCGTTGGCAACCTGCTCCGGCGGGACAACCGGTGCTACTTCGGGCTGCAGTTTGTCTACGAGGAGATCCCGGAGCGCCTTATCCCCTTTGACTATGACGCGTTTGCTGAGTTCCCCGGCGAGGTGGAGGCGGTGGTGACGAATCTGGAGACCGGGAAGGCGGAGTACTACCCCGTCGCAAAGCGCAGCAGGGACTTCTATCTGCTGGAGGCAAGCTGCGCCATGCCCCTGATGTTCCCTATCTTCACCATTGACGGAAAGCCGTGCATGGACGGCGGCGCGGCGGACGCCATCCCGTACCGCCGGGCGTTCGACCAGGGCTGCGACCGCGCTATCGTGGTGCTGACCCGGCCCCGGGATTATGTCCGGCAGCCGGAGAAGCTCCAGCCCCTCGTGGATCTGGCCTACCGGAAATATCCGAATTTCTGCGAGACCATGCGGCGCCGGGCGGAGACCTACAACCGGGATCGGGAGGAGCTGTTCCGGCGGGAAAAAGAGGGAAGTGTCCTGGTCATCGCCCCGGAGACCACCCGCGGCGTGTCCCGGATTGAGCGGGACACGGAGAAGCTCCGGGCGCTGTGGGAGGACGGATTTCGCGACGCGCAGCGGCGCATGGAGGAGATCAAATCCTTCGTGAAGGGCTGAAAAGCCCGGGCAGGACAGGACACGGAGACCCGGAGGCCGGGAAGATCCGCCGGACTCCGGGCCTTATTCTGCCCTCTCTCCGGCGCCCGGACGGGCCGGAAAACGGTGGAAAATTCCCTGAACCTGTGGTAGAATACATCCTCAACCGGGAGGGAGATGAGGCGGATGCGGCGCTGGTTTGCCCTGTTTCTGGCGGCGGAGGCCGTGCTGTACGCGGCGTTTCTGGCCCTGGATCTGGGGGGAAACTACCGGATCTCCGCCGGTTTGAAGTATCTCTCCCTGCTGCTGTGCCTGGCTGCGGCGCTGTGCAGTGCCGCCCGCGGCGGGGATCGTCTGGTGGCCGCCGCCCTGTGCCTGACCGCCGTGGCGGACGCGATTCTGCTGCTGTGGAACGCCCACTATGCCCTGGGAATCGCCGTGTTTCTGGCGGTGCAGAGCGTCTATCTCCTCCGGCTGCGCCGGGAGACCGGCCGGTGGCTGGCCGCCGTGCGCCTGGCGCTAGCACTGCTTCTGCCCGGCGCGCTGGCGGCTCTGGGCCTGTTTACGCCGGTGAATGTCCTGGCGGCGGTCTATTTCTCGTTTCTGCTGTCCAATCTGATCCACACCCTGGCCAGCCGGGCGCCCTGGCGGCGGGGGTTCGGGATCGGGCTGTTTCTGTTCCTGTGCTGTGACCTGTGCGTGGGGATCTTCAACAGCCCCGGCCTGGCGCCGGATCCGGTCTGGCAGTTCGCCCGGATCGGCATGTGGCTGTTCTACCTGCCGTCTCAGGTGCTCATTGTGCGCTCCGGATTTCCAAAGGGGGATGAGACATGAAACGCAGCAGACTGCTGACGGTGGTTCTTTCCGTCTGTCTGGCGCTCTTTCTGCTGTCCGCGTCCATCGCGGCGCCCATTCTGTGCCGGCCGTTTTACTACGCCCAGATTGACTCGCTGCGCCTGACGGAGACCACCCCCTGGACAGAGGAGGAGATCCGGCAGGCGTACGACGAGATGCTGGACTTCTGCATCGGGAGGCGGGAGGAGTTCTCCACCGGGGTGCTGGCCTGGAGCGAGTCCGGCCGATCCCATTTTGTGGATGTGCGCGGCCTGTTTCTGCTGGATCTGCGCGTGCTGGCGGTCTCCGCGGCGGCGCTTGTGGTTCTCCTGCTGGTCTCCTGGCGGGCGAAGTGGCGGCCGCGGCCGCTGCTGGGCTTCGGGCCCGGCTTCTGGACGGGCACCGGCCTGGCCGCCGTGTTTCTGATCCTCGGAGGCTGGGCGGCGACGGATTTCCAGCGGGCGTTTACGGTCTTCCACGCCATCTTCTTTCCCGGGAAGACAAACTGGATCTTCGATCCGGCGGCGGATGAGATCATCCGGATTCTGCCGGAGGTGTTCTTCCGCAACTGCGCCATTTTGATCCTGGTGCTGCTGGTGCTGGGCTGCGCCGTGCTCATCGCGGGGGACTGCCTGTACTTCCGCAGACGCCGCGGGGAGGGGAAGCCATGACGGATTACTTTCATCTGAATGTGGGCCCGGACCGCCTGCAGGCGATCAGCAGCCTGGGTCTGGCCCATCTGGGGGACGCCGTCTTTGAGCTGATGGTCCGCGCCCGGCTGTGCCTGGAGGGGAAAGACACTTCCCGCGGACTGCATCACGCCGCGGTGGCGCAGGTGTCCGCCACCGCCCAGGCGGCGGCCATCCGGAAAATCCTGCCCGCGCTGAGCGGGGAGGAGCAGGCGGTGTTCCGCCGGGGCAGGAACGCGAAGCCCCACACCATTCCCCAGACCGCCAGCCGGGAGGACTAT
Source organism: uncultured Oscillospiraceae bacterium (assembly GCA_964422185.1). Lineage (GTDB taxonomy): Bacteria > Bacillota > Clostridia > Oscillospirales > Oscillospiraceae > CALXCT01. The sequence goes on along the minus strand of CAYRAG010000072.1, from coordinate 3,824 downwards.
ATGGCTGCCACGGGCCTGGAGACCCTGTTCGGGTGGCTGTACCTCCGGGGCGAGACCGCCCGCCTCAACGAGCTGTTTGACGCCATGATGGAGGAGGGGGACGGCCATGCCTCTTGACGCCATCTGCCTCACTGCCGTAGTGGAGGAGCTGCGCGGCGCCCTCACCGGCGGCAGGGTGGACAAGATCTATCAGCCCGGCCGGGACGAGGTGGTTCTGGCCGTGCGCGGCGCCGGCGCCGGGTACCGGCTGCTCCTGTCCGCGAACCCCTCGCACCCCAGAGCCCAGCTGACCGCGCTCAGCCGGGAGAACCCGGAGACGCCGCCCATGTTCTGCATGCTGCTGAGAAAGCACCTCACCGGCGGCCGGATTCTGGAGATCACCCAGCCGCCCATGGAGCGGGTGGTGGAGATCGCCCTGGAGACCACGGACGAGCTGGGGGATCGCGCACGCCGCACCCTGGTGCTGGAGGCCATGGGCCGGCGCTCCAACCTGATTCTGCTGGACGGGGACGGCCGCATTCTGGACTGCCTGCGCCGGGTGGACGCGGAGATGTCCGCGCAGCGGCAGGTGCTGCCCGGACTGTTCTACCGCCTGCCGCCCGTCCAGGACAAGCGGGATCTGTGTTCCGCCTCGGCGCAGGAGCGGGAGGCGCTGCTCTCCGCGGCGCCCCCGGAGAGGCAGATTGACCAGTGGCTGCTGGACACCTTCCGCGGCCTCAGTCCGCTGATCTGCCGGGAGCTGGCGTTCCAGGCGTCCGGGAGCGCGGATGCGCGTATCTGCCAGCTGGACAGCCCGGACAGCCTGCTGCGCCGCATGGAGCAGCTGGCGGAGACGGTGGAGCAGCGCCGCTTCGAGCCGGTTCTGCTCGTCCGGGACGGGAAAATGGCGGATTTCAGCTGCGTCCCGATCCTTCAGTACGGGCCCGGCACGCAGCTGCGCCGGATGTCCGGCTTCGGGGAGATGCTCGACGAATTCTACGGCCAGCGGGAGACCCAGGAGCGGGTGCGCCAGAAAGGGCAGGATCTGATCCGGGCCGTGACGAACGCCCGGGATCGCACCGCCCGGAAGATAGCTCTGCAGGAGCAGGAGCTGGCCGCCACCGCCGGCCGGGACGAATTGCGCCGGAAAGGGGATCTGATCACCTCCAACCTCTGGCGGATGGAGCGCGGCATGACCAGCCTGGTCACCGCGGACTTCTACGACCCGGAGGAGCGGGAGGTCTCCATCGCGCTGGATCCCCTCCTGACGCCCCAGCAGAACGCGGAGAAATACTATAAAAACTACCGCAAGGCCAGGACGGCGGAGCAGGTGCTCACCGTGCAGCTGGAAAAGGGGCGGCAGGATCTGGAGTACCTCAACAGCGTGCTGGAGAGCATCGCCCTGGCGGAGGGGGAGCGGGATCTGCAGGAGATCCGCCAGGAGCTGGTGGACACGGGATACCTCCGCCGCCCGGCCAAAGCCCGGGATCGCGGAAAGCGCGTCAGCTCCCGCCCCATGGAGTTTCGCTCCACCGCGGGCCTGCGCATCTCCGTGGGGAAGAACAACACCCAGAACGACACGCTCACCTGCCGCCTGGCCCGCAAGAGCGACATCTGGTTTCACACCCAGAAGATCCACGGCTCCCATGTGATTTTGTGGACGGAGGGCGCCGAGCCGGATCTCCAGAGCCTGAATGAGGCGGCGGTGCTGGCGGCGTGGTTCTCCCAGGCCAGGGACGGGCACCAGGTTCCGGTGGATTTTACCCCGGTCCGGTTCGTGAAAAAACCGTCCGGGGCAAAGCCGGGTATGGTGGTATATACCACCTGCCAGACCGCCTGGGTGGATCCGGACGAGTCGCTGGTGCGGCGGCTGCGGGTGAAAGAGTGAAGCGTCCGGCGAACCCTTGACAAGTGCCGGAATGCCTCGTATAATCATACCCGCAGCAGGCGATGAGGAAGAGGAGTAGCTCTCAAACCCCTGGCAGAGAGCGGACGGCAGGTGCGAGTCCGCGGGGCGAGAGAGGGAAGGTGGCTTCCGAGCCCCGGCGCTGAACCGACGAAAGGCGGTAGGCGCCGGCGGGATCCTCCCGTTACAGAGGGGAACGAGTGCCCCGGGAGGGGAATTCAGGTGGTACCGCGGTTGATGCAATCGCCCTGAGCAAAAACAGGCTCGGGGCATTTTTTTCTGCCCCGACAAGGAGTGACTGGAGATCATATGAACAGAGAACTGCCGAAAGTGTATGAGCCCCGGGAGGTGGAGTCCCGGATCTACGACATGTGGGAGAAGAACGGGTGTTTCCGGGGCATCCGGGATCCGGAGAAGAAGCCGTTTACCATTGTCATGCCGCCCCCCAATGTGACCGGCCAGCTCCACATGGGCCACGCCATGGACTGCACGCTGCAGGACATCCTGATCCGGTTTAAGCGGATGCAGGGCTACGCCGCGCTGTGGGTGCCCGGCACCGACCACGCGGGCATCGCGACGCAGATCAAGGTGGAGGAGGAGCTGCGGGTCAGGGAGGGCCTGACCCGCCACGACCTGGGCAGGGAGAAATTCCTGGAGCGGGTCTGGGACTGGAAGCGGCAGTACGGGGATCGCATCGTGGCCCAGCAGAAGAAGATGGGCGCGTCCTGCGACTGGGAGCGGGCCCGGTTCACCATGGACGAGGGCTGCTCCAAAGCCGTGCGGGAGGTCTTCGTCACCCTGTACGAGAA
>CAYRAG010000072.1:0-1120 GCA_964422185.1 uncultured Oscillospiraceae bacterium | reverse complement strand
TCTACAAGGGCAGCCGGATCGTCAACTGGTGTCCCCACTGCGTCACCGCCCTGTCCGACGCCGAGGTGGAGTATGTGGACAAGCCCGGCCACCTGTGGTATCTGAAATACCCCATTGTGGGGGAGAAAGACCGGTATGTGGTGGTGGCCACCACCCGGCCGGAGACCATGCTGGGCGACACCGGCGTGGCCGTCCACCCGGACGACCCCCGGTATCAGGATCTCATCGGCAGAACCTGCCTGCTGCCCCTGATGGACCGGGAGATCCCCATCGTGGCGGACGAGTATGTGGATCTGGAGTTCGGCACCGGCTGCGTGAAGATGACCCCGGCCCACGACCCCAACGACTTTGAGGTGGGCCTGCGCCACCATCTGGACACCATCCGGGTGCTGGACGACGAGGGCCGGGTGAACGAGAACGGCGGAAAGTACCAGGGCATGGACCGGTACGAGGCCCGCAGGGCCATCGTGGCGGATCTGGAGGCGCTGGGCCTGCTGGAGAAGGTGGAGGATCACCAGCACAATGTAGGCACCTGCTACCGCTGCCACAACGATGTGGAGCCCATCATCTCCGCCCAGTGGTTTGTGAAGATGGCACCGCTGGCCGAGGAGGCGCTGCGGGTGGTGAAGACCGGGGAGACGAAATTCGTCCCGGACCGGTTCGCCAAAACCTACATCAACTGGATGGAGAATGTCCACGACTGGTGCATCTCCCGGCAGCTGTGGTGGGGCCATCAGATCCCGGTGTGGTACTGCGCGGACTGCGGCCATATGACCGTCAGCCGCACGGATCCCGCGGTGTGCGAGCAGTGCGGCTCGGAGCACATCGAGCGGGATCCCGATGTGCTGGACACCTGGTTCTCCTCCGCCCTGTGGCCTTTCTCCACGCTGGGCTGGCCGGACAAAACGGAGGATCTGGCATACTTCTATCCCACGGATGTCCTGGTCACCGGCTATGACATCATCTTCTTCTGGGTGGCCCGGATGATCTTCTCCGGCTGCGCCCACACCGGAAAGACGCCGTTCCACACCGTGCTCATCCACGGCCTGATCCGGGACGACAGGGGCCGGAAGATGTCCAAGTCCCTGGGCAACGGCATCGACCCCATGGAGATGGCGGA
>CAYRAG010000071.1:0-7336 GCA_964422185.1 uncultured Oscillospiraceae bacterium | reverse complement strand
CGGGCGGGATCCCCTCCCCCGCCGGAACGGGCTCAGACCCGGTTCACCGGGACGGTGATCTTCAGATCCTTTTCCGAGTCGTCCGGCACCGCCGCGTAGCCGATTGCGATGCTCCCGGTCGCCACATAGCCCTCGGGAATCCCCAGCGCCTGTTTGAGTTCCGGGCTCGGGTTGACGACGGCGGGCGGCCCTCCGAGGACACAGCACCCCAGGCCGGCATCCGTGGCGGCGAGCGCCATGTTCTCGAGAATGCACCCGGCGTTGGTGTGGTTGATGCCGGGCACGACATCCTCTTTCGCGGAGAGCAGCACGATCACGGGCGCCCCGTAGAGCATATCGCCGTCCGACCGGAAGACTTTCCCGACGGCCTCCGAAATCGTCTTCCGGAGATCCTCTCTCGTGATGACCGTGATCTGGAGATCCCCGTACCTCCCCATCCCCACGGGTGCGGCGCACCCCGCGGCAAGAACGGTGTTCAGCAGATCCTCAGGCACGGGATCCGGCAGATAGCCGCGGACGGACTTCCTCTTTCGAATCGCGTTGAGTGTTTCCATCTCGATGCCTCCCTTGTAATGATTTCCGGCAGGAATATGATACAGACTGCGAAGAGAATACCAGGGACGCGGAAAGCAGGTACAAGGCAGGATAGGCCGAACCGGCGTACCCCGCACGGATTTCGCCATCTCAGATGGCTCTGTCTGCCGGGGGTACGCCGGTGTACCCGTTTTCCGGGGTTCAGCCGGTTCCGGGCCGGTTCTCCGAAGCCGGTCTGGACAAATACGATCTCAGTTTTGCCTTGAAGGCAATGAGGGCATCCTACAGGGTGTAGCCGTCGTAGACCCGCTCGTAGACCGTGCGGATCACTTCTTTCGTCGGCTCCACCGGGGTATTCAGCCGCAGATCCAGGTCGATTCTGGATGCCAGGTCGCAGCAGTTGAGGAACTGCTCCCGATCCAGGCCCATCTCTTTCGGGCTCTTGATTCCGATGGAGCGCACAAACGCCTTGACCGCGGAAGCAACCGCCCCGCCGATCTCCTCCGGGGTTTCGCCGCCGGCAAAGGAGACCCCGATGGCCTCCCCCACGATCTGCACCTTGTCCGGAACCGCCTGCGCGCACAGCCGCAGCACCTCCGGAATGACCCAGCTGCAGTTCATGCCGTGCGGGGTGTGGAATGCCGCGGAGATCCCGTCCGCCATGACATGGCCCAGGTGGACGATGGTGTTGGAGAACGCGATGCCCGCCCAGTTGGAGGCCAGCGCGATGTGATATCTGGCCTCCCGGTTGAAGCCGTCTTTCATGGCCACGGGCAGGTACCTGGTGATTTTCCGGAGTGCGCCGACGGCAAGCACTTCGGAATAGGGATTCCGCCCGTTGGCCGTGATGGCCTCCGCGGCGTGGGAGAACGCGTCCATCCCGGTGTGCGCCGTGACGGTGGCCGGCGCGGTCCAGGTCAGCTCCGGATCCACGATGGCCAGGCTGCTGAGCATGAAGATCGAGGGCTTGGAGTGATCGCTGGAGCGGGTGATGACGCACACCTGCGTCACCTCGCTGCCTGTGCCGGAGGTCGTGGGCACCAGAATGACGGGAACGCTCGCCTCCATGAAGCTGGGAGGCGCGGTGAAGTACTGTTCAATGGGCGCGGGGTGGTTGAGGAGCAGCGAGGCGGTTTTCGCGCAGTCCATGCTGGAACCGCCGCCCACGCCGACAAAGCCGTCCACGCCCTCCGCTTTCGCGAGGGCGCCGCACTCGTTCACCAGCTGATCCGTGGGATCCGCCATGATCTTGTCGAAGACGACATAGTCCACCCCGGCGGCTTTCAGGCTGTTCTCCGCCTTCTCCGCGATACCGGCCGCCTTGATCCCCTGGTCATAGACGCACATGACCTTTTTGCAGCCCAGCTCTTTTACTTTTTCGCCCAGGCGCGTGATGGCGCCCTCTCCGAACACGACCGGAACCAGTTGCCTGTACTCTGTGATCATTTCCCTTTCCTCCTGTTTGAACACAGCGGCGGCACAGATCCCCCGCCGGCGAAAGTCCGCCCGTGGAGAAAGTCTGTGCCGCCGCGTCTGTTTTTGTTCTGTCTGCTGTCCGGGATCCGCGGCACAGGGGTACGCTCAGAACCGTCAGCAGTCGATGGCGCTCTGGTAGCCCTCCCAGTTGGCCTCGCGGAGGCTCCGCGGGAACTTGCAGTCGCCCACGAGGTAGAAGTCCGGCGCGCAGTCGTGCAGCGCCAGCGCCTCGTCCCGGAGAGGCTTGAGGCCCATGGCGGTGACGACGGTGTCCGCCTCGAAGAAGACCGGCTGTCCGTCCTTTTCCGCCGCGACGCCCTTCTCGTTGACCTCTACGGCTTTCGTGCCGGTGAGCACCTGGATGCCGTACTTCTTAAACTGGAGATTCAGCGCGTTCCCCTGCAGGATGTTGCCGCCGAAAGTGAGCGTATCCATCATCTCCAGCACGGTGCAGGTGTGGCCCAGCATGGACATGTAGACGCTCAGCTCCGTGCCCACCAGGCCGCCGCCCAGGATGACAATCTTCTTCCCGGCCTTCTCCGGATGCTGATACAGATCCACGGCGCTGATGACATTCGGCCCGTCAATGCCCTTGATGGGCGGGACAAACTCTCTGGCGCCGATGGCCGCGATGATCACATCGGGCTTGATCTCCTCCGCCAGCTCCGGCGTGACGGCGGTATTCAGACGAACCTCGATCTTCGCCTTGTTCACATGGCGCTCCTGGTAGTCCAGATACTCCTCCGTATGCACCTTGAACGGGACATCTTTCTCGCAGCGCAGCACGCCGCCCAGACGATCCGACTTCTCGCACAGAATGACCTCGTGGCCCCGATCCGCGGCGGTGAGGGCCGCCTGCATCCCGGCGATGCCGCCGCCGGCGACCAGCACTTTTTTGGGCTCGCGGCTTGGCCTGACGATATCGTAGATCTGCTCGAGGCTGTGGCCGATCTGGGGGTTGATGGCGCAGCTGTACTCCTCGCCCTGCAGCACATGGGCAAAGCAGGTTGAGCAGCGCAGGCACTGCCGGATCTCGTCTTTCTCGCCGCACTTCGCCTTGTTGGCCGTGTCCGGATCCGCGGAGAGCTGGCGGGCCAGCTGCACCACATCCGCCTTGCCGGAGGCGATGATCTCCTCCATCATCTCGGGATCGCTCAGGGATCCTACGCAGGCGACAGGCGTCTTGACATGCTTCTTGATGGCGGCGGCGTACTTCACATTCACGCCGTCCTCCAGGAACATGTTGGGATGGGTGATGGTGAACACCTCGTCCACCTCGTGGCAGCCGGCGGAGACATGGATCAGGTCGACATGTCCGTCCAGCGCCTCGGCAATCTTAATGCCGTAGTCGATGTCGTAGCCGCCCTCGTACACCTCATCGCCGCTGATGCGCATCTCGATGACGAAGTTGGGGCCGCACGCCCTGCGGATGGCGTCCGCCACGGCGATGGGGAACCGCATCCGGTTCTCGAAGCTGCCGCCCCACTGATCCTTCCGGTTGTTGTTGGGGAACATGAACTGGCTGAGCAGCCAGCCGTGGCCGCCGTGCACCGTGACCATGCCGAAGCCGGCGTTCTTCGCCACCAGGGCGGCGTCCGCGAACTTCTTAATCGTGCGCTCAATGATCTCCTCGGGCATCTCCTCCGCGATGATGGTCTCATCGGCGTGGAAGTTGGTGGTGCTCGTGGCGATGGCGCCGTAGATCTTGTTGCCGTTCATGAAAGACACACGGGAGCTGCTGCCGCAGTGGTTGAGCTCAATGGACGGCACGCAGCCGTGGCGGCTGACGGCCCGGGCCAGCCGGTTCAGATGCACATGGTTGGCGTGGTCTTCCATATGGATGTGCGGGCCGTTGCCGCAGCCGATCTCCGCGTCAACCGTGGCATCGCCGACACACACGGCGGCGACGCCGCCGATGGCCTTGCGCTCGTAGAAAGCCATGCATTCATCCGTGGGCTGGTTGCCGTAGGTGGAGTAGCTTGTGCCCTGGGGAGCGCCGAATATCCTGTTCTTGAAGTAGGTGTTCGCCAGAATGATCGGGCTGAACAGATGCGGGTATTTCGTCTCGTACATCGTAAGACCTCCATTTATGATTTTTACCTTCGAATCCACGGTTCCGGGCCGCTCAGGCCGGATGACACGGGACAGATGATACAGATTCGCGCACTTCCCCGGCGTGCGCACCCCTCTGCGGAAAGTATAACACAGGAAACCGCGACTCACAACACAAAACTGCCCCTGTCTGTCCAGACGCGGGAACAGCAGCTGCGGGGCGGACAGAAAAGCGCCCGGATCGGGGCGAACCGGCCCACGGCACGGCCCGCCCCGGATCCGGATGCCAGGGGGTACGGCAGATGATGCCGAAAACAGACGGCGGTTTCCCGTCCGGCGCGGATCGTGCGGCGCATTCTCCCGGCAGGAGACAGAAAACCGGGAAAACGCCCATTTTTACCGCGCTTTCCGGGCTGCCGCGGACTTTTACGCCAATACAGAGAACAATTTATCAGAAATACCGAAATGTGAAATATACAATGTCCCCGCGGGCGCCGGGAAACTGTTATTTCCGTGGCGCGTCAGAACACAGACGGCCGGCGTGCGCCCCTCTGGCCGGGAGGGCCGTGCGATGGGAAAGACGCCGGACACGACGGGGTTTCCTCCGGCTCCGGGGGATCAAACCTGCGATCCGGACAGCAGCTGCTTTTTCCTGCGCCGGAACACGAGGCAGGAGACGCACAGCGTGATGATCTCGGACAGGATCTGGGCGCCGGCGAGCCCCGCTTCCCCGCCGATCCGGTTCATGAGGAACAGCATGGGGAGGTAACACACCGCCTGGCGGACGATACCGAGGGCGAGGGTGGTACTGCCGCTGCCCATGGCCTGGAACGCATAGGTGGTGTGAAAGTTCAGGAACGCCAGGGGCGTGGACAGGATGCGCAGCCGCAAAAACAGGATTCCAAACGCCAGGGTGGCCTCCGTCCCCGTCTGTCCGCCCGTGGTGTCGAGGAACAGCCGGATGATCGGATCCGGGAAGATCAGACAGACGGCGACGCTCACTGCCGCGACGCAGAGGCCCCAGAGCCGGGCGTACCGGATGACATCAAACATCCGCTTCCGGTTTCCGCTGGAATAGTTGTACGCCGCCAGGGGCAGCATGCCGTGGCACAGCCCCACCCCGATGTTCAGCGGCAGCCGCTCCGCTTTCAGGCAGATGCCCAGGGCGGCGACCTGGTAGTCCCCGTGCGCCGCCATCATGGAGTTGAGCGCCATGGTGGCCACATCGTAGAGGAAGACCGCGGCCGCCGCGGGAATCCCCACGCCGAGCACCTCCAGAACCCGCTTTCTCTCCGGAAAGCCCGTGTTCAGGGACAGCGACAGCACGCTCTGATCCCGCAGCCTGCGAAACTGCCGGATGAAATACAAAATCGCCAGCACATTGGAAGTGACGGTGGCAACCGCCGCCCCCGCCACCTCGAGACCGGGCGGCAGCAGGACAAACATGAACAGGGGATCCAGCGCGAGATTGACGAGGGCGGCCATGCTCAGCCCGAGACTGGCCGGGCGGGCAAAGCCGGCGTTGCGCAGAAGGTGGGCCATGACCGTGGAGAGCACGGAGGGGATTGTTCCGATGATCACCATCCAGAACAGGTACTGCGCGGTGTAGTCCCGGGTCTCCGCGGAGGCGCCCAGCAGGGTCAGCAGCGGATCCAGAAACAGGAGGCAAAGCAGGGAGAAAACCGCGCATACCCCGACGGCGCCGTACACGCAGAAAGTGCATACCCGCCTGGCCATCTCCGGATCTCCCCTGCCGAGAAGGCGGGACATGGTGCTGCCCCCGCCCACCCCGAACAGATTGCCCAGCACGGTGGTAACCCAGTAGACGGGAAAGACCAGAGCCACCGCCGCGACCATGTACGGGTTGCCGGTTCTCCCCACGAAATGGGTGTCCGCCAGACTGTACGCCAGGCTGATCAGCTGGCTGATGACGGTCGGGAAGGCCATGATCGCCAGGGCTTTCGCAACGGGCGCCGTCTCGAAAAGCTCCCTGTTCCGATCTGTACCGCCGCTCATGACGCCCGCCCCCTTACCGCTGGCAGTGAGGATCCGCTTTCCGCCATATGGTACCACGCGCAGCGGCGGAATGCCATGCGCGGGCGAACAAACGGGGAAACCCGGACTCCTCCGCTCGCGTGCATAAACAAAAAATTAGTTCAGGAAAAAGTGTTATACCACAGGATACTTCCCACATAGATAAGAAAAAGTTCGGAATTCTTATTTTCATAATCTCACGATCCTCCTTTGATACCTCACCCCGGAACCGCATAGAACCTGCCGTGCGAGCCACGACATGCAGAGATTCCTGTGTTTGAGGTGAGAGGATTGCACGAAACGGTGAGTGAGAATTTTGAGCAGGAGAAGCTGCCCAGGGACTGGAATCAGGCGGAGAAAATGGCCTGGATCGGGAAAAACGAGAAGATTATCCTGAAAGCGATCGGCTCGTACCAGCGCAGGTATGAGTACGACGATCTGCTGCAGATGGCGTATGAGGCATGCCTGAAGTGTTTTCTGACCTGTGATCCGGCCAGGAACACGATGCTGTCAACCTGTTGCTTCCAGGCCATCCGGAACAGTGTAAACATGGCGCTCCGGTACGAGGCCGCGAAGAAGAGATGCGCCACCGCGGTTTCCCTGTACAGCCGGGAGACCGGTGACGATGACCCGCGCCGCGGCTACGAGGATTGCGACAACAGCGACACGGATATGCTGCACGCGCAGCAGCTTTCTGTCCCGGAGCAGGTGGAGAGCAGAGACAGGGGCAGTCTCCCGGTGGAGGTCGTCCGGAAGTACCTGACAAGAGAGGAACAGCGGGTCGTGAAGATGGCGGCGGATGGCTACACCCAGATGAAGATTGCCCGCACGCTGGGCTGTTCCCAGGCAAAAGTCAGCAGCCTGTTCAGGTTCATCCGGTCTAAAATCACGCACGGGTACAGGGAGAAAGGATACGAGTTCCCCTGGATGCCGCAGGAATAGTTCCTGCCGCGCCGGCAGGCAGGGATCCTCCCCCCTGCCGCGGCAAATTCGCCTGTCAATCGCGGAGTGCGCCGGGAACCCGCGGGCGCGGAAACCCCGGATAACAGAAAGAGCCATGAGCGCAGCCAGTATGCCGCGTTCATGGCTTTTCTCATGATGCCCGTCTTCTTCGTCGCGGCCCGATAACAACGGCCGGGCTCGGAGCCAGTGAGAGCGGTCAGATTGGTTTGGCTGCCAACATACTTCGGCCCGATAAAAACGGCCACCCCAAGACGGCTAAAAATGGCGTGAATACAAG
>CAYRAG010000070.1:1942-7428 GCA_964422185.1 uncultured Oscillospiraceae bacterium | reverse complement strand
CGATCCCGGAACCGGCTGCGGTCTTTCGAGGACATCCGGGAGAACCAGCCGCCGCTGCCCGCGGCCAGGGCCAGATTCTCCTCAATGGTCATGCCGGGGGCGCTGCCCCGCATGGGATCCTGAAACAGCCGCCCGATGGTTCTCGCCCGTTTGTGATCCGGCATGAAAGTGATGTCCTCCCCATCCAGGAGGATGGCGCCGCGATCCGTGAGGAAAGAGCCGCAGATGGCGTTGAACAGGGTGGACTTGCCTGCGCCGTTGGAGCCGATGATGGTGGCGAAGTCCCCCGGCTCCAGATGGAGGTTGATGTCCGAGAGCGCCACTTTCTCATTCACCGTGCCGGGATTGAAGGTCTTGCAGACATGTTTGAGTACCAGCATCTCAGCGCCCCTCCTCTTCCGCCATGAGGTTGCGGTGGGTGATCCGCCGTCTGACCTCCGGCCAGCGTCTTCTCAGGTAGGGGATGGTCAGCGCCAGGATGACAATGATGGAGGAGGCCAGCTTGAGCATAAAGGCCGGCATCCGGAAGCGCAGGGCGATGGTATACACCAGGCGGAAGATAAATGCGCCCGCCACCATGCCCGTGGCCCGGAACGCGATGCCGCCCCGCCCCATGATGGTGGCGCCGATGAGCAGAGACGCCAGAGCCATGGTGACCATGCCGGTGCCGATGTTGATATCCATGGACTTCTGCATCTGGCCCAGCAGGCAGCCGGACAGCGCCGTGAACGCGTTGGACACGCACAGTCCTACAATGGTCGTGAACGCGGGGTTGATGGAGGAAGAGCGGACCATGTCCGGGTTGTTGCCCGTGGCCCGGATGGCGAGACCCAGGCGGGTGTTGAGAAACAGGGTGAGAACCACCACCACGATGGCCACAATCCCGGCGGAGACCAGGATGTTCGTCACCCCGGCCAGCGGCGTGCCCTCCAGTGCGCCCCGGGCGATGGTGTACACCGTGTCCGCCCGGTTCATATTCAGCAGGGACGCGCCGCCCATAATCGCCACATTGATGGAGTACAGCCCCGTGTTGACGATGATGCCGGAGAGCAGGCTGTCAATGCCCATCTTGGTCTGGAGCAGGGCGGTGATAAAGCCGGAACAGACCCCCGCCGCCATGGCGGCGAAGAGCGCCAGGATGGGGTGCCCCGCGATGGCCACGACCGCGCCCACGGAGGCGCCCAGGGTAAAGCAGCCGTCTGTGGACAGATCGCAGACATTGAGCATGGAATAGCTCAGAAACAGAGCCAGCACCGTCAGGGAACAGACCAGGCCCAGCTCCAGGGCGGTCTCGCCTACAATCAACACCACACTCATGGCGTCTCCTCCTCACAGGCACGCCGCAGGAGACGGAGGCATTCCCCCGTCCCCCGCTGACGCGTCGTAAAATTTCAGGCAGGACTCAGGATTTCTCAGAACGAATCCGCGGTGACGATGGTCTGCACCTTGGTGCACAGAGGCGCGAACGCCGCCTCGATGGTGTCGTAGTCAAAGCCGAGGCCGGTGCAGGTGTCCGTGTTGACCGTGGCGGTGCCGTTGTCAAAGGTCATGACAGGCGTGGTGGCGGGATCCGCCCCGTTCACCAGGATATCCGCCACCATGTTGGCGGTCTCCACGCCCAGGTTGGCGTAATCCACGCCGTAGCCCACAAACGCGCCGTTCAGGGCGAAAGAGTCCGCGCCGCCGTAGTGGGCGATGCCGCCGTCGATCATGGCCTCATAGATGGCCAGCTCCGCGGTCATGATGGTGTTGTCCGAGGGAGTGAACGCGGCGTCCACGCCGTCCGCGACCATGGCCTGCACCGCCATGCGGATCTCGTCGGTGTTGGTGCCGGTGTACTCCTTATAAGCCACCTGCTTCTCGTCCAGGTACTCCTTGGCGGCCGCGATGGCGGCGGTGGAGGAATCCTGGCCCAGATTGTACAGCAGGCCGATCAGATCCGCATCCGGATCCGCGGCGAAAATCAGGTTCATCATGGCGTTGGTGTCCAGGTAGTCAGAAGTGCCGGTGATGTTGGCGCCGGGCGCCTCCATGGACTCCACAATCCCGGAGCCCACGGGATCCGAGACGGCGGAGAACACCACGGGAATCCCGTTGTCCGCAGTGGCCGCCTGCATGGCCATGGCGACGGGCGTCGCCACACCCACCATCAGGTCGACCTCATCCGCGATGAAGTTGGAGATGATCTGGTTCATGAGGGTGGCGTCCGCATTGCAGTTGTCGTCGTCCACCGTGAAAGTCACGCCGAGCTGCTGGCCCAGGGTGTCCAGCTGCGCCTTGATGTTGTCCACAATCTGGTTGAGGGACGCGTCATCCACATACTTGCAGATGCCGACTCTGTACTCCGCCGCCGGTGCGCTCTCCGAGGGCTCCGCGGACTCGCTGGGGGCGGGCGCGGCACTTTCGGACGGAGCGGGGCTGGCGGAGCCGGACTCTGCGGGCTGATCTCCGGAACCGCCGCACGCGGCGAGCGCCAGGGCGAATACGCCGGCGAGCACGAGCGCCAGCAGTCTCTTCAATGTCTTTTTCATCAGGAACTACCTCCATTTTCGGTCTTGACGACCTGTATTTTGTCTGAGTGGCGGATGGATCAGCCGCTGCCGGAGGCTGTTTTTTAGAAGCGGTCTCCCCGGTTTTCTGCCGGGAAAAAGAAAAAGCGCCTTTGTCCCATCCATGGGACAAAAGCACCTGCTTCTGCGATACCACCCAAATTGACGCTTTCGCGTCCTCTCGCTTCACGCGCCATCACGCGTGCCCGATGGATAACGGGTGGGAACCCGTCGGCACATACTCGGTCTCCCTTTCTGGCCGCCCTCAGAAGTCCATTCCCCGGCCGCTCCCTGCTCCGATTCCACCCTCCGGAGCTCTCTGAAAGTTCGACTGACCGGGTACTCGTCTTCCTCATTGGTTTGTTCTTATGAACCTGGGGCAATTATAAGCGTGGAACATGGGGTTGTCAACGGGAATTTTCCCACTTTTTCCGCACTTTGTGGATTTCCACAAATGATGTTCTATTTCATTTCCGGCTTTTGGTGGTTTTCACCGTACGGAGAGGCTGACCCGGAGCCACCCCCGGTTCGATATCCGTCCCTTATTTCGTGCCGGATCGGGGGTTTCAGAGGCCGCCCATCGGGCGGCCTCTTTTTCGCGTCCGGCGCCGCTTCCCCCGCGAACCCGCCGCGGACACCTACCTCACCTGTCGCTTGAACATATCGTACATCTGATAGCCGTTCAACTTGCACTCCGGGCACGGGTTCCTCAGGGTATGCACCAGGCCCAGGGTATAGGGGCAGTCACCGCACGGAGGTTTTCGCCTGTGCGCTTTCTTTCCGGCAGGGCTGTCCGGCGCGAATCCCCTGCCGTCTTCGTTCTCAGGATCCGGAGACACGGCGAACCCCTCCGCTCCGGCGGTATCCGCTGTCTTCATGAGCCTCACTCCTGTTCTGGTTAAGCCGCCCGGTTCCCGGGCAGTTTTTACCGGCGCTGCGGTCTGCCACACCGGTAAAGGTCACGCGCACAATGGCGCGGTGTGTGTTCAGGTCTGGTAGGACTGGAGCATTTTCGTCAGTTCGGTGCGCATCTCCTCTACAAAGTCGTCCGGCGCGACCACCCTGACCCAGCTGCCCTGGCTGAGCAGCCACATCTTAATCCCGTCCCCGTAGACCTCCGCCTCCACCAGGTGTTTCCCTTTGGAACTGTCCAGCACTTTCGCGGTGGGGATCTTGTCCAGCACCGCCTGGATGGACGGGCCGGTGTACTCAAAGCGGATTTTGCGCAGCTTACCCGGCCACATGAACATGCTGCGCTTGCGCAGCAGACCCTCGTCAAAGTCGGGAATATCGCGGAAATCACACTTCTTCCGGTGCTCCTTGATCCTCCAAATCCGATCCATGCGGAAATAGGTGGGGCCGCCCTTGTTCTTCTCCACCAGGAACGCCAGCAGGTAGAAGTAGTAGTCGGTGAAAATGACGGAGACGGGCTGCACACGGTGGGTGACTATGCTTCGATCCGAGCGGATGTACGCAATGGAGATCTCGCGCCTGGCGTAGATGCAGTTGACGATCTGCCAGAGCATATCCATGGTGTTCTCACAGTCGTGGTGCACCTCGGTGTAGTGGCGCAGCTCGTTGCGGATCATCTCCGCCAGCATGGGGCGGTTTTCCAATGTTGCGAATGTCTTCAGCTTCTCAATCAGCGCCACCACCTCGGCCCTGGAGAATGCCCGGGAGCCGAGGATCACCTCCACCAGCGCGAAAATCTCCTGGTTAGTGAGAAATCCGTCCACCTGGAGATGATAACAGTTGTCCTGCCGGGAATAGACCAGTTCCGTGTTCCCCACCAGATCCCGGTGATCCGCCAGAAACGCCCTCAGATCCCCGATCGTCCTCGCGACGCTCTTGTTGGTCACTCCATATTCATTGGCCAGCTGCTGAATGGTTACGCTCTCCCCGCGCAGCGTGCGGAAGAACATCTCCAGAAGCCGGTCTTCTTTACTCCCCCTCATATACGCAAGCCTCCTTCTTCCTGTCCGGCGGCTTCTCAGGCGCCGCCCTGATACTCTCCCGGACGCCGGGCGCCCGGTCAGAATCTCCTGACTGACAGGCACATTATACCAAATCAATCGGACAGACCTGTGTCCGTATGAAATTCTTTTTCCAGTTTTTTCGCACAAATTTGATCCGGACGGGGTCAGACACCCGATTTTCTGCCCGGAATCCGGACAAAACACGGAAAACCGCTCCGGGAGCATGGCCCCTTTTCCGGACACGGCCACGCACCGTCCCCACCCCCGAGAAAAGTCCGGTTTATGGTACTCCAAATGGGGTATGCTCCTCTTCGCAGTGGGAGAGATGCGGAAAGGAGTCTCTTCCGCGTACAAAAAGACAGCCCGGCGAAGGCGGTTTGTATCACGGCGGCGATCGGTTTCTCCGGCCCCGGACACCGGGACGGGAAAGCCACCCGCAGCAATGCCGCGCCGGGCGTGGAAAACATACCGCACGCAAAAAGAAGAGGAGGAATCCATATGTTCAGAAAACAGGATGAGATCAACCACCGCGAGACCCGGGAGTGCGCAACCAGCGAACCGGTACGGGGTACGAGGCGGCGGAGGCGCGGTACATGGCTGACGGCGCTGATTGTCTGCGCCATGGCCGTCTGGCTGGCGGCGTGCGGCAGCGGCGGGGACGCCCCGGACGGCGCCAGCCAGCCTGAGCAGGAGAGCGTCCAGCCGTCTGAGTCCGAACCCTCCCGAACCGGGTTTGCTCAGCCGGAAGAGAGCTCCGCGGAGCCGGAGGACAATGTCCCCACGGAATTCCAAAACGCCCTGAAGAAAGCAGAACTGTACGCCTCCACGGTGAACCTGTCCAAACAGGGCGTGTACGACCAGCTGACCTCGTCCTACGGAGAGGGCTTTGCCCCGGAGGCGGCCCAGTACGCCGTCGACAATCTGGAGTGGGACTGGAACGCCAACGCGCTGGCCAAGGCGG
>CAYRAG010000070.1:0-1842 GCA_964422185.1 uncultured Oscillospiraceae bacterium | reverse complement strand
TCCTACGGCGAGAAATTCACGCCCGAGGAGGCGCAGTACGCCGTGGACAATGTGGCCGCGGACTGGAACGCCAACGCGCTGGCCAAGGCCAGAGACTACCAGCAGACCATGAATATGTCCGCCTCCGCCATCTATGACCAGCTCACCTCGGCGTACGGGGAGAAGTTCACGGCGGAGCAGGCGCAGTACGCCATCGACAACCTGGGCTGACGGGCGGATAGCCCGCGGCGCACGAAAGCAGCACCG
This sequence comes from uncultured Oscillospiraceae bacterium, assembly GCA_964422185.1. GTDB lineage: Bacteria > Bacillota > Clostridia > Oscillospirales > Oscillospiraceae > CALXCT01. Next base: position 1,596 of record CAYRAG010000070.1, on the reverse strand, counting down.
CGCACGGGGCAGGGAAACCCTGTCCGAACCATTGGACGCGTCTCCGGGGGATCCTCCCCGGTTCGCGATACCAGCCCGCCGGAATCCGGAGCCGGGCGGAACAAGGGGCAGGCCTGAAATATCACCTCTCTTCTTTCACATCACCTCTTTCAGGCCGACCCCCTCTCTCCCGCCGGCCCGGCGGGCCGAAAAAAGACGCAGCTGCCTTACGCGGCTGCGTCTTTTGTTCTTCTGCCCGCCTGGGCCGGGCTTTCTCCGAACCGGGAGGCGTCTGACCAGGGCAGGTTATTTGTCCCTGTGTCTGTCTCCCCTGCGCAAAAACGAGAATTTTGTCTCCGAGCACACCACGGCCACAAAGATGACGGCAAAGCCGCACATCAGGCGCGGCGTCACCGGATCCCCGTAGAACAGCACGGAGCACAGCACCCCGAATACCGACTCCAGGGACAAAATCACGGAGGCGGAGGCCGGGTCAGACCACACCTGGCCCACATTCTGGAACACCAGCGCCACCGTGGTGGCCATCACGCTCAGATAGGCCATGGACGCCCACACCGCGCCGCTCCGGAACGCCTCAAAGGGGAACCGCTCCAGGGGAACGGCGCAGATCCAGGATAGCCCCGCCGCGAACGCGAACTGAAACACGGTGAGCAGGTAGATGTCCTTCCCAGGGGAGACTTTGGACACCGTCACGATATGAAACGCGTAAAACAGCGCGGCGCACAGGGTGAGCAGATCCCCCCAGGTGATGCTAAAATCCGCCTCCAGGGACACCAGCCCCACGCCCGCCAGACACAGCAGCGCCGCCGCGATGTTGTACCCGTCCGGCTTTCGCTTCGCCACAGCCCAGTTCAGAAACGGGACGATGACGCAGTAGACCGCGGTCAGAAAGGCGTTTTTGGACGGCGTGGTTCCCGCCAGCCCGAAAGTCTGCAGGGCGTAGGCCAGGAACAGAAACGCCCCCATGGCGGCGCCCCGCCACACATAGTCCCGGGTGCAGAATTTCCACTTCTTCCCACACACCAGGGCCAGCAGCAGCGCGCCCACCGTGAACCGCACCGCCAGCAGGAAGAAAGTGGGCATCACATCCAGGGTGTTCTTCATGATGAAGAACGAGGAGCCCCAGATAAAGGCGGCGGCGGCCAGCATGGGCTTTGCCAGTTTTCTCATCACTTCAGGCCGCAAATAACATCAACTCCGGTTTCCCGCGGCGTACGGGCTTTCGCTCTTTCCAAGCCGGGCGCCCGGCACCGGGTCTGTGTTTCCCGGTACCGGATACCTCAGTCCCCCGCGGAGCCGCTTTCCGGTTCGCGCTCAGAGGTAGACTTCGCACTCCTTGCGCACAGAGCAGGCTTTCTTGATCGTCATGGCCGCCACGGAGACCATGGCGCCGTTGACTGTCCGCGCCTTCTGCGGGCATCTGGCCACGCAGCGCATGCAGGAGATGCATTTCTGTTTGTCCGCCTTTTTGATTTCCTGTCTGTCAATGGCGCCCACCGGGCACTGCGCCGCGCACAGGCCGCAGGCCACGCAGGCGGAGCCGGCTTTCGGGACAAGGCCCGCGGCCCCCGCTTTCTGGTAGGGCCGGTTCCCGGG
>CAYRAG010000069.1:0-7481 GCA_964422185.1 uncultured Oscillospiraceae bacterium | reverse complement strand
CGCCAGTTCCGCGCTCTTCATGCCGCTGACCGGCTTGCCGTCGATGGCAAGTTCCACTTTGCCATTGTCCTGCTTGGCGATAATATTGCTGCTGAACGCAACTTTCTCCACCTGGCCGGCGGTTGTCCCGTCGTAGCACTTATCCGAAATCGTAAAGTCGAGCTTCACAGCCCTGGGAACAATCTCCATCACCGCGGTTACTGCCTTTGTACCGTAGCCATCGATGGAAGACGCATACACCCGCACATCATAGAATCCGACATCGACGGGTATACCTCTCGCATCCCAAGGGTTATAACCATCTACCCCCGACTTTCTATACTTTACATCTATCTCTTTATTATTCGGGCGGTTCGTACTGTAGGAAACTCTGTGTTCATAGCCGTTGTATACCGCTTTGAGGGTATCCGTTTTTATTTCGATTGTTGTCGCGCCATCTTGAGATGCACTAACTGCCTCCACAGCCACTTCGCCATCGACAGATGCGTAGTTTACCTCATCTGTGGGGGTAAAAGTGTATTCGTAGGCACCTTTCTCTGCTGTGACTGTTTCCCCCGGCGTTTTCCATGCAAATCCGCCGTCTACAGGATCCCCCGAATACGGGTTGATGTACTCGCCGACAGGCTGCGTCTGATTCAGCGGAGAACCCTCCTGCACGCCGCTGGCGTAGACATAGCTGCGCTCCGGGGTCGTCTGCTTCACGGTTACATCGGTGCTCCCTGCGATCGTCACCTTGTAGTTGTCGATCTCACAGGTTCTGGTATCCGGCTCGAGCGTGTAAATCGTGTCCCCGACGCCGACTTCTTTTGACACACCGTCTCCGACAAGTTTCGTCACGCCCAGATCCTTGAGCGTCTTCTCCTCGCCGTTCACATTGACCGTGATGTCTGCCGGGGTCAGCTCCTGCCCGTAATACTTCGATACGCTCTCCGGCATATTCACGGTGATCGGAGTCTTCTCCACTGTGAGTTCCACGATCACAGACCAGCCGACCCGGCTGTTCTGATCCATGATGACAATCGTCTCCTGGATCTCGCCGCTGGGAATATCGACATCCGTTCTGGGTGAGATCTCAAGAACCGCGGTCTCCCCCGTATTCATCACGCCGGTTCCCTGTGTCCAGGTGCAGGTGAAGTACCTGGGCGCGGGTACGGTCAGGCCGACAATGCCCCAGTTGTTGCTGCCGCCGGCCGCCTGATACTTCGGATCCGTGGTATTCTTGAATGTCAGCGTCAGTTTGTTTTCGGCACCGACCTCCTTGGAGCCGTACTGCATGGTGCCCAGATCGTAGACCTGGATGGGCATCACACCCTGCCCGGGATCCGCGTAATCCCGGATGTTCTTGCCCGCCTGCACTCCTGCTCCGCCTTTTTCATCTTTGATGGCGTTCTTGTCCGCCACCGCGGTGTAGAGCCATTTCTGACGGTAGCTGTACCAGTCGGTCTCACTCCCGTCCGCGGCCGCGGCAAACGCGGCCATCGGAAGCAGCGACACCACCATACATATGACCATCAGGGCTGAGAGTATTCTTTTCTTCATAAAGCGTCCTTTCTACCGCAAATGCGGCGTCCCCGTGTTGTGAAGTGAACTGTTCCGCTCCAAAAGAAAGCCGACCTCACACTCCTTACTCCAAAATCATCACGAAACCGTTCCCCGCCTTGGGAAAATATGGAAGATACGGCCCCGGAGAGAGCAGGTTCACGGCGGCGCAAACCTGCTCTCATCTGCTCAAATCCCGCGGCCTCGCCTGCGCCGCCTGTCAATAAGTGTACTTTTTGGAGGCACCCGGAACGCGCTCCGGATCCGCCCCGTTTCGGCCGGAATTTCGGCAAAAAGATCAAAAACAGATCTTGCGAAACCCGCCGTTCTATGTTATTATGACGAATGTGTTGGAACGGTCAAAAAGTACACTTTTTGACCACATTTTTCTTTTTCTCCGGCTACGCTGGGGTCTTCTCCAGCTCCGCCATGGCCTCCTCTGTCGTGATCTTCTTGTCCAGGAACTGCTGGTAGAGGTCGCAGAGGATGTCGGTCTCTCCGAACGCAATCTGCCTGCCCTTGTCCAGCCACAGCACCCTGTCGCACATCTCCTGGATCTGGCCCAGGGAGTGGGATACCAGGATGGTGGTGGCGCCGCCGCCGATGATCTCCCGCATCTTCGCCTCGCTCTTCTTCCGGAACGCGCCGTCGCCGACGGACAGCACCTCGTCGAGAATGAGGATGTCCGGATCCACCAGGGACGCGATGGAGAACGCCAGGCGGGATTTCATGCCGCTGGACAGCTGCTTGAACGGCCTGTCCTGAAAGTCTTTCAGCTCCGCGAACTCGATGATCTGGTCGTAGGTCTCGTCCATGAATTTCCGGGTGTAGCCCAGCATGGCGCCCCGCAGGTAGGTGTTCTCCCGCACGGTCAGATCGCCGTCGAATCCGCTGGCCAGCTCCAGCAGGGCGGCGATGCTGCCCTTTCGTTTGACCCACCCCTCCGTGGGCTCCATGATGCCGCAGATCACTTTCAGCAGCGTGGACTTTCCCGCGCCGTTCGACCCGATGATCCCCAGCATCTCCCCCTGCTCCAGGGAGAAAGTGATGTGGCGATCCGCCCAGAACTCGGTGATGTGGTAGTTCTTGGTCAGACGGCGCATGACATACTCTTTCAGGCCGATATCCTTAAAGTCCCCGGACAGATACCGGATGGAGACATCATGCACCTGCAGTACACTCATAAGATCGGCCCTCCTTACACATAATACAGGAACTTCGTGTTGTACTTCTTATACATCCAACAGCCGATTCCCAGGACAATCACCACATCCAGAATCATCAGCAGGTGGAACCAGATGGTGGGGATGGTCGCCTCAATGACAATTTTTCTGAAGTACCGGATAAACAGATAGACGGGATTGATGAGGAACAGGCACTGCACCGTGTAGCTGTACCCGTCTATGGTATAGAAGATGGCTGACATATACATCAGCAGCATGGTGAACACATCGTAGAGATACTGGATGTCCCGGAAGAAGACGAACAGCGCCGAGAGAATCATGCCCACCCCGACGTTGAACAGAATGAGACAGACAATCGGGAACAGCAGGCAGATGTACTTCCAGGTGAACGCCAGTCTGTCAAACGCCACGAAGATAAAGAACACAACCAGAACCAGACCGAAGTTGATCAGGGCCTGGACATTTTTGGAAAGCAGGAACAGGTACTTGGGCACATTGACTTTCGTGAAGATGCCCGCGTTGCCCATGATGGTCTGCATGCCGCCTTTCGTCGCCTCGCTGAAGTACGAGAAGACCAGGTTTCCGCAGAATACATAGATAATGTAGTGCGGGGTGTTGCGGCCGAAGAACTGGGTAAATACCATTGCCATGACCAGCAGCTGTAGCAGCGGGGCCAGGACGCTCCACGCCATACCCAGCACGGTCCGCTTGTATTTCTTTTTGAAATCCCGCTTGACCAGTTCCTCGAACAGGAAGCGGTATCTCAGAAACTTCTGCATCATAATGTTAGTTACTCCATTCACTGATCCGCAATCAGTATAGAATACAGGCAGTCTGGCTCGCTGTCTCTCCCGCGGCGGATTCCGGGCCGCCCGTGCGCGGCGCGGGAACAGCGGATCCCTCCCCGGCCGGCCGCCGGAACCGATCCGCCCGGCGCTGCCGTGCGAAAGACAGAGTCACTGCCGGTACTGACTCCGCGAAAGGCGCAGTCCGCCTCTCCGGAGCGCGGGTGACACTCTGACACGAACGCCTGGCGCACTTCACGGCCGCACGGGGCCATGGCGTCCCGCCCCGCGTGATCCTGTGCCGCTCCGTGCGCTGTCTCTCCTCCGTTCACCTCCTGCCTGAGGGGTCTCCCGGCGGCCTGCCGGATAAATTTCTGCTCGCTGTAAACTGCCGCCGTCCCGTACCGAATGGGGTCTTCCTCCGCCCGTGCCGCGGGTGTTACTCCACGGGGTGCATTGTACCACAGCGCACCCCGGCATTCAAGATGCCCCGCGGAAATTTCGGCGCCCGGGAACCCCCGATCCGGATTTTGCCCGGAGGCGGGGGCTGCTTCTTTTTTGCTCCTCCCGGTGCACGGGGATGCAAAATCTGGCAAACCGAGACCGTCAATGCAAATATTTTTCCGTTCACAGTTAATTTACATCCTTTGCTATTGACATTCTCCCGTGGGGGTGGTAAATTATCATTAGCACTCAGAGCGATAGAGTGCTAAACCGGAGGAAGGTGTCGCCAGTGGATCTCTCGGAGCGGAAAAAGCGCATCATGCGCATCATCGTGGAGAACTATATTGCCACCGCGGAGCCGGTGGGATCCAGGGCGATCGCCGCGGAGCTGAACCTGTCCTCGGCCACCATCCGCAATGAGATGGTGGATCTGGAGGAGCAGGGCTATCTGGAAAAGCCCCACACCTCCGCCGGGCGCGTGCCGTCCCCCAAGGGCTACCGCCTCTATGTCAACGAGCTGATGGAAGAGCAGCGGCTGTCCATGGAGGAGACCCGGCAGATCAACGAGGCGCTGCACAACAAGATGCAGGAGCTGGATCGGGTGATCGACGAGGCCGGCAAGATGGTGTCCCAGCTGACAAACTACCCCGCGTTCGCCATGACCGGCGGGGCCCGGCGGGTGACCATCCGGCGCTTTGATCTGATCATGGTGGACGAGAGCTCGTTCATCGTGGTGATCATGACCGACAGCAACCAGGTGCGCAACAAGCTCATCCGGCTGCCCACCGACCTGACCGAGCCGCAGCTGCAGCTGCTCAACACGCTGCTCAACGCCTCGTTCACCGGCAAGACGCTGGAGGAGCTGACGCCGGAGCTGATGCGGGTGGCGGAGCACGCGGCGGGCTCCGCGTACGGGATGATCTCCCTGGTCGTCTCGTTCGCCATGGAGTGCCTGGAGGATCTGGAGAACCAGTCCGTGCACACCGCCGGCGCCAGCCATATCCTGGAGCACCCGGAATACCAGGATGTGGGCAAGGCGCAGAAGCTGCTCAGCTATATCTCGGACGGCTCCAAACTGAGCGGGACGCTGCCCGCCATGAGCGGCGACGACGGGACGAAGATCCTCATCGGGCCGGAAAATGTGGCGGAGGAGCTGAAAGACACCAGTGTGGTGCTGGCCAGCTACGACATCGGGGACGGCATGAAAGGGGTCATCGGCGTGGTGGGTCCCACCCGGATGGACTACGCCAGAGTGGCCGCCAAGCTGTCCTGTGTCGCGGAGAACCTGAGCCAGCTGTTCGGAAATACCAGCGCGACCCGGGAGCTGCCCTCCAAGGACAACCCCGGGGGCGGCGAAACTTAAGTGAGAAAAGGAGGGCTCGGCCTTGGAGAATCAGGAGATAGAGAAAGAGCCGGTGAGCCAGGAGTCCGCGGAGCCGGAGCAGGAGACACCGGAGACACAGCAGAGTCCGGAGGAGCCGAAGGAGCCGGAGACCGAAGCGGAGCAGACGCCGGAGGACGGCGGAGCCGCGCAGGGAAAGAAATCCAGGAAAAAGGGCAAAGGCGAATCCGGCGGGAAAGAGGCGGAAGCCCTGCGGGAGGAGCTGGAGCAGGTCAGGGCGCAGCTGGCCGCGGCGCAGGACGAGAAGAAAGCCCAGGACGACCGGTATCTGCGTCTGGCCGCCGAGTATGACAACTTCCGCAAGCGCAGCCAGAAAGAGAAAGAGGCCACCTGGGCCAACGCCAAGGCGGACACCGTGGCGGCGCTGCTGCCGGTGTACGACAACCTGGAGCGGGCACTCAAGCAGGAGACCTCGGACAGCGCGTATAAAAAAGGCGTGGAGATGACCATGAACCAGCTCAATGAGGTGTTCAAAAAGCTGGGCGTGGAGACCATCGACGCGCAGGGTCAGCCCTTTGACCCCGTGTACCACAACGCCGTAATGCATGAAGAGGACGAGAATCTGGGCGAGAACACCGTGGCGGAGGTCTTCCAGACCGGCTTTAAGCTGGGCGACAGGGTGATCCGGTGCGCCATGGTGAAAGTGGCAAACTAGCGGGATTTCCGCATGTGCGGGCAGATGCGCCGCCCGCATCCCGCTTTCCATATAAGTTCCTTTCGTTTGTAAAAATTATTCTGATAAATGGAGGTATGCAAAATGTCTAACAAGATTATTGGTATCGACCTTGGCACAACCAATAGCTGCGTGGCTGTGATGGAGGGCGGCGAAGCCGTCGTCATCGCCAACGCGGAAGGAAACCGCACCACCCCCTCTGTCGTCGCGTTCTCCAAGGACGGCGAGCGCATGGTGGGCCAGGTGGCAAAACGGCAGGCAATCACGAACCCCGAGCGCACGGTGCTGTCCATCAAGCGCGAGATGGGCTCGAACTACCGGGTGAACATCGACGGCAAGAACTACACTCCCCAGGAGATCAGCGCCATGATCCTGCAGAAGCTGAAGGCGGACGCGGAGGCGTATCTGGGCGAGCCCGTCACCGAGGCCGTCATCACCGTGCCCGCGTACTTCACCGACTCCCAGCGCCAGGCGACGAAAGACGCCGGCCGCATCGCGGGTCTGGATGTGAAACGCATCATCAACGAGCCCACCGCGGCCGCTCTGGCCTACGGCGTGGATAAGGAAGAGTCCCAGAAGGTCATGGTGTACGACCTGGGCGGCGGCACTTTCGATGTGTCCATCCTGGACATCGACGACGGCGTCATTGAGGTGCTGGCCACCGCCGGCAACAACCGCCTGGGCGGCGACGACTTCGACAAGTGCATCATGGACTGGATGGCCGCCGAGTTCAAGAAGACGGAGGGCATCGACCTGACCTCGGACCGCGTCGCCATGCAGCGCCTGAAAGAGGCGGCGGAGAAGGCGAAGATTGAGCTGTCCGGCGTCACTTCCACCAACATCAACCTGCCGTATATCACGGCGGACGCCTCCGGCCCGAAGCATCTGGATCTGACGCTGACCCGCGCCAAGTTCGACCAGCTGACCGCGCATCTGGTGGAGGCCACCGCGGGCCCGGTCCGCCAGGCCATGTCCGACGCCGGCCTGTCCGGCAACCAGATCAACAAGGTTCTGATGGTGGGCGGCTCCAGCCGCATCCCCGCCGTACAGGATATGGTCCGCAAGCTCACCGGCAAGGAGGGCTTCAAGGGCATCAACCCCGATGAGTGCGTCGCCATCGGCGCCGCGCTGCAGGGCGGCGTGCTGAAGGGCGATGTGAAGGGCCTGCTGCTTCTGGATGTCACGCCCCTGTCCCTGGGCATTGAGACCATGGGCGGCGTGATGACGAAGCTCATCGAGCGCAACACCACCATCCCCGCCAAGAAGAGCCAGATCTTCACCACCGCCGCGGACAACCAGACCTCCGTCGAGGTTCATGTCCTCCAGGGCGAGCGGGAGATGGCGCAGTACAACAAGACGCTGGGCCGGTTCTATCTGGATCAGATCGCGCCCGCCCGCCGCGGCGTGCCTCAGATTGAGGTCACTTTCGACATCGACGCCAACGGCATCGTGAA
>CAYRAG010000068.1:0-7496 GCA_964422185.1 uncultured Oscillospiraceae bacterium | reverse complement strand
CGCAGACCACGGGGCGATCCACGCCGTTGATGGTCAGGTGGATTCGCTCATAGGCTCTGATTTCAGGTGTATCGCTCATGTTGTTTCTCCTTTCGCTTCTTCCGAAACCCGGTAGAGCGGCTGTCCGCTCTCACTGGTCAGATTATACGCGCAGAACGGGATGCGTCTCCCGTCCCGGCTCATGACATGGACATAGCAGTTTTGCAGCCGCTCCAGATCCAGAGACCAGCAGTCCATGAACGCCATGGCGGACACGGAGAACCGCTTGTGCCGCAGCTGGTACAGCAGCGCGTCCATGCTGTCCGGATCCGCCGGCGGCGCCTCGTCGTCCGGCGCCTCTCCGCCCCAGCGGCGGGCCACCACATCCCGGGTCTTCTCCACGGCGGTGGCCTCCGGTGCACAGCAGGACGGCGCACTTTCCGGGGTCTCACCGCAGGATGCCCGGGGCTCCGGGACGGCGCAGCAGAATGAGGACGGCTCCGGGGTGCCGCAGCAGGACGGCTCCGCCTCTTCCGTGCCGCAACAGGACTGCGCTGACTCCCCGCAGCAGGAGGATTCCTCCGGGGCTTCGCCGCAGGACTGTTCCGGGGCAGAGCAGCAGGATGCCTGTGGTTCCGGCGCCGCGCAGCAGGATGACGCTTCCTGCGTTCCACAGCAGGGCTCCGCGGTCTCCGGGGCGCTGCAGCAGGACTCTGTGACTTCCGGTTCCCCGCAGCAGGACGACGGTACCGGTTCCCCGCAGCAGGATGCCTGTACCGGCTCCCCGCAGCACGCGCTGACCGCCTCGTCATCGTCCGCGGGTGCGCCGCACCCGCAGCAGCTGCTGCCGGCAGATTTGAGCGCGGAGACGGATCCGTCCGGGTTGAGCAGGAAATTGCCGCTGAACGAGCACAGGGAGTGCTCGGCGGTGCCGCCGGTAAAGTGCTCCGTTTTCAGGCGCCCTCCGGTCTGGGCCTCAATCTCCCGCAGCAGGCGGGGCAGGGTCAGCGGAGTGGAAAAGCCCGGGTCGTACCGGCCGAAATGGCTCAGGGGCTGGAAGTGCACGCCCCGTACCGAGGGCAGGTGCTCCATGGCGAAGTCCAGGATCGCGCCCACCTGGTTCAGATTCACCTCCGGGGTGACGGTGGGCACCAGCACCACGCCCAGACCGGCCCGGACGCAGTGGGCAATGGCCTGCTTCTTCCGCTCCAGCAGAGGCGCACCCCGCAGGGCGGTGTACACCTCGTCCGTGACGCCGTCAAACTGGAGGAAGACGCAGCTCAGACCCGCCTCTTTTAACCGCACGGCGTAGTCCGGATCGTCCGCCAGCCGCAGGCCGTTGGTGTTGAGCTGGAAGAAGGTGAAGCCCCTCTCCCGGCCCATGCGGATGATCTCCGGCAGGTCGTCCCGCACTGTGGGCTCGCCTCCGGACAGCTGGATGTTCGCCTGGGGCGCGTCCCGGCGGAGAATGTCGTACCAGCGGGCGATTTCGTCCAGGGAGGGATCGTCGTCCGCGTCCGCCACAGAGCCGGCAAAGCACACGGGGCAGCACAGATTGCACCGCCGGGTCAGCTCCAGCAGCACGCAGCAGGTCTGCTGACGGTGCCGCGGGCACAGCCCGCACGCCCTGGGGCACTCCGGCTCCACCGGGGTGTCCGGCGCCGGCCGGGTGGGCGCGTGGGCGCCGCCCCAGTCCCGGTAGTCCGGCGCCCCCTCCCAGATGAGCGTCCGGGTTTTGCCGTGCTCAGGACAGGTTTTCTCCAGATAGATGTTCCCGTTCTCCTCCACGCGCAGCGCGGGGATGGTCTTCAGGCAGACGGGACACACGCTGTAGGTCTGCTCCCGCATCCGGGACCTCCTTTCCCTGTATGGGGGTTTACTTCTCCTGCAGCCGGCTCCACAGGGCGCCGGCAATCCTGTACTGTTCCACCGCGAAAGGGCACGGCTGCGCCCCGTCCGGGAAGAACCGCTCCTCCAGAGTCACGGCCTGCGTGCCCCGGACGAGCTTGTCCGCCAGGTAGACCACGGTCTTCTCAGACCAGGCGGGCACGGTGCCCGGCGGCATACGCATATGGCTGCCCACCACGGCCGCCACGGCGGGGTACCCTTTGTCCCGCAGCCACTGGGCGCCCGCAACGGCGTGGCGGGGTGCGCCTTTCGCCATGTCGTGGAGCAGGGCGCCGGCGCGGATCAGCCCGGCGTTGAGGACGATGCCCTTTCCCTGAAGCGCCACGCACAGCTCCTCCGCTTTGCGGGCCACCGCGCTGCCGTGGCGGATGGCCGGAACCGGGGTGCCGTACTCGTTGAGCAGCGCCAGGCACTCGGCGCGGTCCGGGACGGGCTCCGGCAGATCCTCCGGCAGGACGCACCGGCCGGGGTATACCTGATCCCCGTCCAGCAGGATGGGCAGGATGCTGGCGTACGGCTGGGGTTGGAACGGGAAGTCCACCTCCTGCCCGGCCAGACCGGCGGACAGGGCGCGGTTGATCCCGTTGTGGGCCACCACGATGAGATCCTCGTCCGGGTACTTCTCCAGAATCTCCCGGAGGGCCGCCATGGCGCGGATGCCGGCCGCCTGGAACGACTCGCCCCCCGGCGGGGCGGCGCGGAACATGTCCTGACCGCGCAGGCGGTACAGCTCCGGCCAGCGTGCGCGGATCTCGTCAAACGGCAGGCCGTCCCACGCGCCCATATCCACCTCCATGAGACCGTCCGATGTCTCCACCTCCCGGGAGATGGCCGCGGCGGTCTGGCGGCAGCGCTGCAGCGGGCTGGAGATGACCCGCAGGGGCATCAGCGGCCGGAAGTATGCGCCCAGGCGCCTGGCCTGTGCCGTGCCGGTTTCGGACAGCGGCAGATCCAGCCGGCCCAGGCAGGTCTTCACCCCGCCGGGAAAATCCGGCTCGCCGTGCCGGATCAGATAACACACTCTCACGCGGCGGCACCTCCCTCAGACGGCGTTTTCTGCCCTGATTATACAAAATCAGCCGGGGGATGTAAAGAAATTTGACGCAGGGCGTGCACAGGTCACCCCGGGAAGTTCCCCGGGGGACATATCACCCCCGGAACGGCCCGGCCGGCGCCATCCGCCGCCCTGGGGAGGCGGGGACAGATAACATCCATACCATGCAATGTTGCTTTTAAAAATGCGGGAAACCGTTGGTATCACTGGATTGATATCACTATCCGGGCTGTCGCGGTTTCGCTGTTGTTTTTTTTCACAACAAAACGGGGTAAAAAATATTGCCAATCGCTATGGAAATTCCGGGAAAATTTTGTATACTATATACAAGGGTGCGCTGCGCCCGTTCGGTTCCTGCCGGATTCCCCGGAGCGGGGATCCGGTTTCACGGTGAGAGAGGCTGAAAAGCCTGAAATAAGGAGGTTATGTCTATGTATGTCAAAAGCCCGGTCAGCGACAGGGTCAAGGCCATGCGGGAGCGGTTCCGGAACGCGAAGCCGAAAATCGATCTGAGCCGGTACCGTCTGATCACCGAGTTCTATCAGAACAACCCCCAGCTGACGGGAATTCTCAAGCGGGCGAAGAACCTGCGCAACCTGTTCGAGAACATGCCCACCCTCATCAACGAGGACGAGGTCATCGTGGGCTGGCAGGGCACGCAGGTGCGGGACTGCCCGCTGTACCCGGAGACTTCCTGGGACTGGTTCATGGAGGAGCTGCGCTCGAATAACATCCGCACCCGGGAGGTGGATCCGTACGAGCTGGATCCCGAGGACGAGCAGTACCTGCTGGAGACCGGGGACTACTGGCTCAAGAACAACATGAGCGCCATCTTCGAGGAGTATCTGCCCCGGAAGGTGCGCGACGAGCTGTCCATGAGCGGCGTCATCTCGTTCAACGCCCACGGCAACGCCCCGGCGCCGGTGGGGCACTTCACGGCCAACTTCTGGACCGCCACCCGGAAGGGGTTCGGCGCGATTCAGAAGGAGGCGCGGGAGAAGCTGGAGGCCCTGGAGGAGAACGGCATCTTCGGGGACGACATCTACCGGTATAACTTCTACCGCGCGGTGGACATCGTCTGCGGCGGCATCATCATCTGGTCCAAGCGCTACGGCGCGGAGGCGGCCCGCCAGGCGGCCCTGTGCGAGGATCCCGTCCGGAAGGCGGAGCTGCTGGAGATGGCGGACAGCCTCAACTGGATCATGGAGCACCCCTGCCGCAACTTCCAGGACGCACTGCAGTGCATCTGGCTGTATCAGCTGGCCATGTGCCTGGACGGACAGCTGCACGGCATCAGCTTCGGGCGGATGGATCAGTACCTGGGCAGCTACTACGAGAAAGATCTGGCCGAGGGCCGCATCACCCCGGAGCGCGCCCAGGAGCTGGTGGACATGTTCTTCCTGAAGGTCGTGGAATGCAACAAGATCTGGAGCGAGCGGGCCACCCGGTCCAACCCCGGGTACACCTGCGGACAGCTCATCACCCTCGGCGGCGTGGACATGGAGGGGCGGGACGCCAGCAACCCGGTGACCTACATGTTCCTGCAGTCCAGCTGCCGGCTCTCCCTCAGCACGCCTCAGGCGCTGCGCGTCCACAAGGGCACGCCGTTTGAGCTGTGGGAGGCGGCCATTGAGTGCACGAAAGTGTGCGGCGGCATCCCCACCTTTGAGAACGACGAGGTCATCATCCCCTCGCTCATGAAGCGGGGCATCCCCCTGGAGCTGGCCCGGAACTACAGCCTGGAGGGCTGCGTGGAGCCGTCCGTGGGCGGCTTTGAGTGGGCGCAGCCCGGCGGGGACGGCGCGGAGTCGTATGTCAACATCGCCAACGCGTTCCTCATGGCCATCAACAACGGCATCAACCCCCTGCACGCCCCCGGCACGCCGGAGAACCCCAGGAAGGGCCCGGCCACCGGCTACCTCTATGAGATGACCAGCATGGAGCAGGTCATGGAAGCGGTGCAGACGCAGTTCAACTTCTGGATGGGCTGGCACGCCAGCTGCACGAACGCCTGGGAGTCCATGAGCTCGTTCCACACGCCGCTGCCCATGGTGTCCGCCACCATGACCGGCTGCATGGAGAGCGGCAAGGATGTCCAGTGGGGCGGCGCCATGTTCAACTCCACCGGCAACTCCTGCATCGGGCTGGGCAATGTGGCCGACTCCCTGAATGTCATCGACCAGGTCTGCTTCAAGAAGAAGATCGCCACCACCCGGGAGCTCTACGACGCCATCATGAACAACTGGGAGGGCTACGAGGAGCTGCGCCAGATCATCAACGGCTCCATCCCCCGGGTGGGCAACGCGGATCCCGAGTGCGACAAGTACATGGGCTTCGCCGCGAAAGCCTACGCGGACTCCATCAACCGCTGCACCGGCCCCCGGGGCAACCACTACGCCGCGGGCTGCTACCCGGTGACCCTGAATGTGGTGTTCGGGAGCTTCACCGCCGCCACGCCGGACGGCCGGAAGGCCGGCGAGCCCCTCAGCGACGGCATCTCCCCGGTGCAGGGCATGGACAAGGGCGGCCCGGTGACCACCCTGGAGTCCCTGCTCACCTTCGACTACACGGAGTACGGCAACGGCACCCTGTGCAACATGAAATTCCACCCCACCTCCCTGGCGGCCGAGGACGGCCTGCAGAAGCTGGTGGGCGTCATGCAGTCCTATTTTGACAACGGCGGCATGGAGCTGCAGCTGAACATCGTCTCCGGGGACACCCTCCGGGACGCCCAGAAGCATCCGGAGAACTACAAGGATCTGGTGGTCCGGGTGGCGGGCTTCTCCGCCTACTTCGTGGATGTGTTCAAGGAGTCCCAGGACGATCTGATCCGCCGGACCGAGATGGTTCTGTAAGCGGACACACACAAGACTCAGACCGGTCTCATCCCCGCGGCGCCATGCCGCGGGGGCGGGGCCGGCGGAACAGGGGATGGATATGCAGGAACAGTCTACACAGCTGACAGGAATCCTATATGACATCCAGAGCTTCTCCGTGCAGGACGGGCCCGGGGTGCGGACGACGGCGTTCTTCAAGGGATGTCCGCTGCGCTGCCCGTGGTGCCACAGCCCGGAGTCCCAGCTGTTCAATCCCCAGCTCAGCTGGATGAGCATGCGCTGCCAGGGGGTGGACGAGTGCCGCTCCCGGTGCATGGAGGCCTGCCCGAAACAGGCCATCGAGCTGGGGGAGCTCATCACGGACGCCATGGGCAAGCAGGTGCAGCAGATCCATGTGATCCGGGATCTCTGCGACCACTGCGGCGCGTGCTGTGAAAAGTGCTATCCGGGGGCGCTGTCCATCTGCGGCAAGCAGTACACCGTGGACGAGCTGACGCAGCGTCTGCTCCGGGACCGGAAATTCTACCGGGAGGACGGCGGGGTGACTTTCTCCGGCGGGGAGTGCCTGTACCAGGCGGACTTCATGCGGGAAGTCATGAAGCGCCTGAAAGCGGAGGGGATCCACATCGCGGTGGATACCACCGGATATGCCCCGTGGGAGACCATTGAGGGCATTCTGCCCTGGTCTGACCTGTTCCTCTACGACCTCAAGCACATGAACAGCGCCAAGCACAAGCAGATCATCGGCGTGCCCAACGAGCGGATTCTGGAAAACGCCCAGAAACTCGCCGCCGCCGGCGCGAAGCTGCAGATCCGGATCCCCGTGATCCCGCAGTTTAACGAGGACGAGGACAACATCCGGGAGACCGGCCGGTTCTGCGCGGAGCTGGGGAGCGCCGTGGAGGTGGTGCAGCTGCTGCCGTACCACAACCTGGGCGTGTCCAAGTACCTGCGCATCAGCGACACGAAAGTGCTGGAGGCCACGCCGCCCTCGGACGCGCGGATGGAGCAGATCAAGGGCTGGATGGAGGAGTACGGACTCCGGGTTCGCATTCACTGAGATCCGGCCGCGGAAGAGACGCGGGGCGTCCGCCGCCGGCGGGCGCCCCGTCACTGATCCTGCCGCCTGTTATTTTAAAAACAACATTTTAGCGGCGCAATGTTATTTTCAAAAACAGCAAAACTCCTTTATTTTCCGGGATTCCCGCACGGTGACAAGATATCGTTGTGTTCCGGGATGTTTTATCTGTGACAAAACCGGGGAAAAATTTCCACAATAGATATGGAATATTCCGGGGAAATTTATATACTGTGTACAAGAATGGTTCGCCCGGCCCGGTTCCCGCGGGGGGAGGCGGGAGCGCCGTGCGGACCAGAATCAGATGCTGTCTCCGGTGCGCCTGCCGCGCCGGGATCGATCCGGGCCGCGGCCGGCGAAACCCCCGTCCGGCGGCGCGGGGCAAAGCCCCGCAGAGATGGCGGTTTCCCCGGGGACAGGTTTCGTGAGGAATGTAAAGGAGGAGAAAAAACAATGAGCGATACCAGCCAAAAGACTGCGAACGCGTCAGTGGCGGAAGCCAGTGTAAAACTCAGCTTCTGGCAGAAGATGCCGTTCTTCAGCGGCGCTCTGGGTGCCTGCTTCGCGTTCACGGCCATCATGTCGTTCCTGACTTTCTTCTGGACCGACATCGCGATGATCCCCGCCACTGTCGCCAGCG
>CAYRAG010000067.1:0-7569 GCA_964422185.1 uncultured Oscillospiraceae bacterium | reverse complement strand
AGGTGGAGAACTTGTAGCCCTTGGTGTAGTCGAATGTCTCCACCGCCTTGATCAGGCCCAGGTTGCCCTCCTGGATCAGGTCGAGAAACAGCATGCCGCGGCCCACATACCGCTTGGCGATGGAGACGACCAGGCGCAGATTGGCCTCCGCCAGGCGCTGTTTGGCGTTCTCGCCCTGTTTCACCAGCGCCTTGAGTTCCTCCGTCTCCTCCGGCGTGAGGGGATTGTCCTCTCCCCTGGCCACCAGCTCCTCCGCCTCGTCCAGGCGCTGTTTGGCCTCCTGGCCTTTGCCCATGGTCTGGGCCAGCTCCACCTCCTCCTCGGAGGTGAGCAGATTCACCTTGCCGATCTCCTTGAGGTACATCCGCACCGGGTCGTCCACGCCGAACGAGTCCACCAGGGTGTTGGGATCGACGATCTCCTCCTCCTCGGTGATCTCCTCCAGCTCCTCCGCCGGGGGCTCTCCCTCCACCGGGAGGTCGTTCATATAGTCCTCGCTCACCGTGTCGATCCCGAGATTCTCCAGGATATCGTAGACCCTGTCCAGCTGATCGGTGTTCAGATCCAGGTCGTCCAGGACATCCAGCAGCTCGTTGGCGGACAGACTGCCTTTCTTCTTTCCGTGGTCAATCAGCTCCGTCAGGCGCTCGGAGCCCGGAACGCCCTCTGTGATCTTCTGCAGCTCGGCTTTCCCCGCCTCCAGCTTCTCCTCGGGAATGCGGCTCATTCCGGAGGTCGGTTCCTGGCTGGATTCGTCCGGCTTCTCCTCGATGATCTTATTCTCCTCCATAGCCCTTAGCCTCCTTGTATAACCTCTGCGCCGCCCGCAGGTCCTCGTCTGACTGCACCTCGCGCCGGGCAAGCTCGCTGTGGATCTTCCGGACACAGTCCTCCAGCGCCTGCTCCCCGTTGGCCAGGGAGACCGGCTCGTCGCTGATCCGGGTCACCAGACTCATCTCGTCCCCGGTGAGCTCCCCCGCCAGGGTGGCGAGGCTCACCTGCAGTCCCCGTTTCCAGCGATCCCGCAGCAGTCCGTACACCTTGCCCAGTACGGGCGAGGAGAACTGCTCCGGCTCCAGGCGCCCCTCCAGCTTCTCAAACAGGGCCGGCTCCGCGAGCACCAGGCGCACCACCCCCTCCTCCGCCCGGGCGGAGCGGATGTCATGGTAGCGCAGTTCCCGCTCTTTCGGCTGCCGCTGCGCCGCCGGGGTCAGATCCTGGCGCTCCTGTTTCCGCTGCTGCCGGGCGAGGATGCTGTTTCTCTGCTTTTTGACTTCCTCCGCGATGGCGTCCGCGGACACCCCCGCGGTCTGCGCGACCCGGGCGCCGTAGACCTCCCGCTCCAGCGCGCCGGGCAGGGCGGCGAGCAGCTGCACCGCCTCCCGCATAAACTCCAGCCGCTGCGCGTCGTCATCCAGCCGGTAGCGCTCCTGGATCCGCGCCAGGCGGTACTCCACCTGGCCCTCGCTCTGATCCAGCAATTTGGCAAACGCCTCGGTGCCGTAGCGCCGGATGTACTCGTCCGGATCCTTTGCCCCGGTCATCCGCAGCACTCTCACCCGCAGCCCGGCGCTGCCCAGGATGGGGATGGCGCGCTGCGCCGCCGAGATCCCCGCGTCGTCCCCGTCATAGCAGAGGATCACCTCCGGGACATAACGCGCCATGAGCCGGGCGTGATCCTGGGTGAGCGCGGTACCCAGGGAGGCCACCGCGCAGTCGAAACCCGCCTGATGGAGGGTGATGGTGTCCATATATCCCTCGGTCAGGATCAGCCGTCCCTGCCTGCTCCGGTGCGCGAGATTCAGCGCGAACAGGTTCCGGCCCTTGCTGAACACAATGGAATCCGGCGAGTTGAGGTATTTCGGGCTGCCGTCGTCCAGCACCCGGCCGCCGAATCCGATCACCTCGCCCCGGAGATCGAGGATGGGGAAGATCACCCGGTTCCGGAACCGGTCGTGGATCCGCCCTTTCTCACTGGCCACGGCAAGACCCGTCTCCAGCAGATCCGCCTTGCTGTACCCGGCGTCAGTCATCGCCGTGACCAGACCGGTCCAGCCGTCCGGCGCCATGCCCAGGCCGAACCGGGTGATCGTCCTCCGGGTCAGGCCCCGCTGCTGCAGGTACGCCATGCCCTCCGCGCCCTGAGGCTCGTTGAGCACGCGGTGGAAATACCGTGCGGCCTCCCGGTTCAGCGCCAGGAGCCTCTGACGCCGCTCCCGGACGCCGGGCTGCTCCCCGGTCTCCGGCATCTCCATGCCCGCCCGTTTGGCCAGCAGGCGCACCGCGTCCATAAAGGGGAGGTTTTCCTCCTCCATGACGAAGTTGATCACCCCGCCGCCCTTGCCGCAGCCAAAGCACTTGTAGATCTGTTTGCCCGGGGAGACATGGAACGAGGCGGTTTTCTCGCTGTGGAACGGGCACAGGCCCCAGTAGTCCCCGCCCCGCTTCGTCAGGGGGACATACTCGCTGACCACATCGACGATGTCGTTCCGGCTGACCAGCTCATCCAGGAAACTTTCTGTGACGCGCATGTCCACCCCTCTCCCCGCATATTCTCCGGCGGCGGATCACTCCACTTTCCAGCTGCTCGGGATGAAGAGATCCATGAACCGCTCCGTGGCGTAGCCGTCCGTCATGCCGGCGATGTAGTCGCACACCGCCCGAACCACGCCCTCCCGGACGCGGATGGTCTGGTATTCCGGAGGCATCTCGTCCGGGAACTTCTCGTAGTGCCGGTACAGCGAGCGCAGCATCTCCTGGGCCTTTCCCTCCTCGCCCTTGGCCAGCGGGTTGGTGTACACCTCCTGGAACATGAAACTGCGCAGCCGCTCCATGGCGTCTCCCACCCGGGGACTCTGCCGGATGGCGTCCTGCCCCTGGCTGGCCTGGATGGCGTCGGTCACCAGCGTGTTGATCCTGGCGCTGTGGTTATCACCCAGCACCCGGGAGATGTCCGCGGGGATGTCCGCCGGGCAGATAATCCCGCCCCGGATGGCGTCCTCAATGTCGTGGTTGATATACCCGATCCGATCCGCCAGCCGAACCGCCTGGCCCTCCAGCGTCGACGGCAGCGTCTCCCCGGTATGGCACAGGATCCCGTCCCGCACCTCCCAGGTCAGATTCAGCCCTGCGCCGTCTTTCTCCAGGCACTCCACCACCCGGAGCGACTGCTGATTGTGGTGGAATCCCCCGGGCAGAATCCCGTTGAGCACCCGCTCGCCGGCGTGGCCGAACGGCGTATGGCCCAGATCATGGCCCATGGCGATGGCCTCGGTCAGATCCTCGTTGAGGCGCAGCGCCCTGGCGATGGTGCGGGCGATCCTGCTGACCTCCAGCGTGTGGGTCATGCGGGTCCGGTAGTGATCCCCCAGCGGCTGCAGAAATACCTGTGTCTTATGCTTGAGCCGGCGAAACGCGTTGGAGTAGACGATCCGGTCCAGATCCCGCTGAAAGCAGGTGCGGATCTCACAGGGCTCCTCCGGCCGCACCCGGCCCCGGCTCTCCTCCGACAAGGTAGCCGCGGGAGACAGATACTCCCGCTCCCGCGCCTGGGTCTGTTCTCTCACCGTCATCTGCCGCTCACCGCCTCCTGACAGGCTCTCCTCCCTGGCCGTCTCCCCGCGCCCCGGCGGGCTTCAGCGCTCCACCGGCACCGCGCGGAATGTCTCACCCAGAACCCGGGCGGCAAAGGAGCCGCCGGACAGCTCCGTGACCCGCGCGGAGAACGCCTCCGCCCGCTCCTCCGGAAGCAGAGCGCACACCACCACCCGGTCTGTATATTCCGTCTCCCCCAGCGCCCCGCCCTGGAGGAGAATCTCCTGTTTCAGCCGCGCAAAGGAGGCGTACGGGCAGGCCACCTCCAGCTTCAGCCACCGGCGCAGCTCCGCCACACCGGCCGCGTCCAGCGCAAGTTTCGCCGCCTGGGTATAGGCGCGGGCCAGGCCCCCGGCACCCAGCAGGACGCCGCCGAAATACCGGGTCACCACACAGACCGCATTCCGCACGCCCTCCCGCTGGAACACATTCAGCATGGGCTGTCCGGCCGTCCCCTGGGGCTCCCCGTCGTCCGAGCAGCGCACCGCGCCCGACCGGAGAAGATAGCACCAGCAGTTGTGCCTGGCGTCGTAATGCCGTTTCCGCGTCTCCTCGATCCGCGCTCTGGCTGTCTGCTCGTCCTCCACCGGCCACACATGGCCGATAAAGGTGGACCGCTTCTCTGTCAACTGCGCCTGCGCCTCTCCGGCCGGCACAAGAACCCCTGCCACAGCGGGCCTCCTCTCCGCACGGCGCGCGGCCTGCCCCGGTCAGGTCTCCCACCACTCTCCGGGACGGCGCCAGCCTCCGACCACATACTCCTCCACCAGGCCCGCCACCCGGGGCGTACAGACCGCCTCCACGCGGATGGCGTCTCCATAGTCCACGCTCTCCACTCTCGCCTGCCGGTAGAGCACATCCAGCAGATCCGCCCTGCCGTAGGGCAGGGACAGGGTGACGCGGCACATGCCCCTGTCCAGCCGGTCCCCGATGGCGCGGATCAGGCTGTCCAGGCCCTCGCCTGTTCTCGCGGAGACCGCCACGATATCCTCCCCGTGGGGCAGGATCTCCGGCGGATGCCGATCGATCTTGTTAAACACCCGGATACACGGCGTCTGCTCCGCCCCAAGCTCCCGGATGAGCGCGTCCACCACCTCCGCCTGCTCCCGCCAGTCCCCGCGGGAGACATCGATCACATGGAGCAGCAGATCCGCGTAGGACAGCTCCTCCAGCGTGGCCTTGAACGCGTCCACCAGGGTGTGGGGCAGCTTGCGGATAAAACCCACCGTATCCGAGACGAGCACGGTGCAGGTATCCGAGATCGCCAGGGGGCGGGTCGTGGTATCCAGGGTGTCGAACAGACGGTCGTCCGCCGGGATGTCCGAGCCGGTGAGGGCATTGAGCAGCGTGGACTTGCCCGCGTTGGTGTACCCCACGATGGCCGCCACCGGAATCTCGTTGCGGATGCGCTGCTGTCTCTGGGTGGCGCGCACCCTGCGCACCTGCTCCAGATCCCGCTCCAGCCGTGCGATCCTGCGGCGGATATACCGCCGGTCCGACTCCAGCTGGGTCTCCCCGGGCCCCCGGGTGCCGATGGCGCCCTCCTGGCGCTCCAGATGCGTCCACATCCCGGTCAGACGCGGCAGCAGATACTGATACTGCGCCAGCTCCACCTGGATACGGCCCTCTTTTGTGCGGGCCCGCTGGGCGAAAATATCCAGAATCAGGGCGGCCCGATCCATCACCTGCACGCCAAGCTCCTGCGTCAGCGCCCGCTGCTGAGACGGGCTCAGGGGATTGTCGAAAATGACCAGACCCGCGTCCGCCGCCTGCACCAGCTGCCGGATCTCCGCCGCCTTGCCCCCGCCCACGAACAGCCTCGGATCCGGCGCCTGCCGGCTCTGCAGCACCGTGCCCGCGCACACTCCCCCCGCCGTCTCCAGCAGGGCGGCGAGCTCCTCCAGCGTCTCCTCCCCGGCATCCTCCTCCGGGCTGAACATGGGGCAGTGGAGCCCCGCGAGGACAGCCCGGTCAATCTTCTCTACTTTTTTCTTCTCTTTGCTCATGCAAATCCTCAACCGCCCGGCGCGGGGGAATCTCCCTCCCGTCCGCGGCCGTCCGGGCCGGCGCGCTCAATCCCGCACCAGCGTCTCCACAATCTCCCCGATATACATCCAGTGAAAGTCCCGCTCCGGGTACCAGCGGCGGGCGATATCCCCGGGAATCTCGTCCGGATCCAGCCTCTGCGCGTAGCGCTTCCGGCACACAAACACCAGCCGCGCCTGTTCGAAATACGGCGCGCCGCACGAGGCCGCGCACACGGTGAGTCCGCATTCCGCCGCCTTGTCCGCCTCCCGGCCGCTCCTGCTGCCGCAGAAGTTCAGGGCCTCCCGGTACCGCTCGTCAAAAAAGGACAGCGTGAAGTACTCCTCCCGATCCACAAACTCCTTCGTATACCGCTGAGGGCGGAGGTACACGGTCGCCGCCGGGCCGCCCCAGAGAACCCCCAGCCCGCCCCAGCTGGCGGTCATGGTATTGCAGTGCTCCGCCGTGCCGGCGGTAATCAGCATCCAGCCGTCGCCGATCAGCCGGAACACATTCTCTTTCAGCTCTTTCGGATCCGCCTGTCTGAACATGTTTCCCGATCCCTCCCCCGGTATCCGCCGGCGGCGGACACTTGTATTCCGGTGCCAAACAAAATGGAGGCCCTCCGGCCTCCATTTCATCGACATTTTTCCCTATCTGCTGATCCGGCGATCACTTGTCAAAGCCATACTTCTTATTGAAGCGGCTGACACGCCCACCGGTATCCACCATCTTCTGCTTGCCGGTGAAGAAGGGGTGACATTTTGAGCAAACTTCCACTCTGATGTCCTTCTTCGTAGAGCCGGTCTCAATGACATTGCCGCAGGCACATCTGATGGTAGTCTGACCATAGTCCGGATGGATACCTTCTTTCATTGCGTTTCACCTCTTTCCCCCTTCTGGCTTCCGCGCTCCGCGGTCTCCCGCCGGCTGCCAGGAACCTGTCCCGGCAGGCACCCGCAGGAACGCTCGAATGATTCTAGCACAATGCCGGGAAAAAATCAATCCTTATTTTTCTTTTGTCCGGCAATGTTCAGGATCTCCGCAACCGCTCAGACGGCCCCCGTAGCGGCCCAACGCCAGATACCCCCCACAGCACAGCGATGGGGGGTGATCCGGCATGCCAGATTAGCGGTCAAACCACAGCAGGTTCACCGTTCATCAGCCTGGCAATGCTTCTCAATCCATTCCTTTTCCGTCGCTTCATCGTCTCAATGAAGCTCAGGATGGCGCACTGAATCTGCCTCCGCGACCTCTTTTCCCGTTTCCGGCAGGTGTCCTCACCCGTGACGGGCGTTCCCGCGGTGCCGCGCAATGCCCGCGGGAACCGGGCTGTGTCCGGCGGCTATGCCAGCGAACGGTATTCTTCTTCCATCTCCCGAAGGTCGTCCATGGAGAAAGATGTCGCATATCTGGAAATGTCCTGTGAGCCTCCCAGCTTTGAAAAGCTGGGCTTCATACGCTGTAGCTTGGCCCTTTCGGCACGCATTCTCTTTCGCCAAACACAGCAATACGCGTAGACCGGCGCTCCAACCGGCAATTTGAGTGCAAAAAGCTATCAGGAAGCTTTTGCAATTCCTTCGCTGAAGAATATGCGCAACCCCTCGGCTTTGATGTTGCGGGCGGCGTTGGTATCCCTGTCAATGAGTTTGTGACAGCATGGGCATTCCCACTCCATCTCACCCAGTTTGAGGCTCGTGTTCACATGGCCGCAATAGTTGCATGTCTTGCTGGAGGGGAACCATTTTCCAACAACAATGTACTGTTTTCCCCGTTCGGCCAGTTTGTATTTCAACTGGTCTCTGAACATACCAAAGCCGTTGTCATTGGTGGACTTCCCAAAATTGAGCGATTGCGCCATATTTAGCAGATTGATGTCTTCCAGACACACAGCGTCGTAGGAATTGGCTATCTCCCTGCTCAGCTTGTGCGTGAAATCCTTTCTCTGGT
>CAYRAG010000066.1:0-7667 GCA_964422185.1 uncultured Oscillospiraceae bacterium | reverse complement strand
AAGGAAAGAGTCGTACAACTCCCCTTGCATCGCACAATATACCACCCCCCTTTGGAGGCGGTCAAGAGGTTCGATGCAAATGTAACACAACTGAAACATTCCTGTTACTCTGTTACAGGAAAGGCGCTCTGTGCGCGACCGCCTGGAGACGGGATCGTGCGGTTCAACCGCACATTTAAATAGGTATCGGCAGAGCGACCCCGACATCCACAATTCGCTTTGTCCGTCTCCCGTTCGGACGAGCCCCATTCTGGTACCGGGCGTCCCCGGCGTGGTTCGGGCGGAAGCCCCGGTTGACCATCGAAAGGGGAGCCGCGCCCCGCCGCTCTGTGTCACTTCCCTTGCGGTGTTCCTGCCGGGAGTTGAGAATATTTTGTAAACTGATGCGCTTTTCCGTGCGCATGCGCCCGGTTTGTGATAGAATACCCCCGAGAAGGAGGGGACTTCCATGAAGCCTGTCTACGCTAATACATTTGGTCTTCGCAAAACCAACAATCAGGAGGGTGAGACAATTGAGGTCACCCTGGACATCGGGCACAAGTATATGGAGACCACCACCACCATCACGGGAAAAGGGGTGGAAAATATCTCCACTCCCGCGATGGAACAGGTGGCCAGCGTGGTCATGACGGTGCCGAACGCCGTCGCCCTGCGGAATCTGCTCGATCAGACCCTGGGCGAGCTCTGAGACTGGGGGACACACATATGAAAAAGAAACTGGCAGCCCTGGTGCTGGCTGCGGCCATGGCTGTGACACTTGTCGCGCCCGCCTATGCCGCCAGGGATCCGGGCGGTGCCTACTACCCGGGATACACCACCACCGATCCCGCGGCGCCTTCCGGCGGGTACCTGCGGGCGCTTTGCGACTACGCCGGGGTGAATTACAGCGACCTGGCCAGCCAGGATCTGGCCGTCGCCAGAGCGGCGGATCGCAACCTGGAATCGTACATCGCCGGGATTCTGGCCAACGCCGCGGACGCCGTGGAGAAAGTCGCCGCCAGTCTGGACGGCAGTGATGTGCCTGCCGGCCAGCCGTGGGTAAAGCCGGCGGACAAGGAGCGGCTGGAAAAGGCGCTGGAGACGGCCTACGGATATTATCAGGGGTGGCCGTCCTTCCGGGAGGAGATCTCCTTTGCCGTTCTGGCGCTGGAGGCGACGCTGAATTCTTTCCAGGACGCCCGCCAGTACGGCACCATGGCTGTGGAGCCCACGGTGCCGCCGGAGGAGCAGTTTCCTTTCCTGGATGTGACCAAAGATGACTGGTGCTATCCCTATGTGATGCAGGTCTGGCAGAAAGGGCTGTTCGCCGGAACCGGCGAGACCACTTTCTCGCCGGACGCCAATATGACCTATAATATGTTCTTCGCGGTACTGTGCCAGTTCACCGGAAGTTCCGTGCCCAATTTTGAGGGCTATGTGGACTGGGCGAAGAACACGGACATTATACCAGACGAAATCCTGGCCAATTTGGTTCCCAACGCCAACATCACCCGGCAGGATATGGCCGCGCTCTACGGCGCGTTCCTGGATCGGTACCGGGTTGGCTATACCCCGGTTAATGAGGGGACACCCAGCTACGCGGATCAGAGCCGGATTGCCGGCTATGCCGCGGACGGCGTGAACGCCTGCTGGCAGGCGGGCATCATGGGCGGCACGGATACCGGTAATTTTGAGCCGGACAGCACTGCCACCCGCGCCCAGGTGGCGGTCGCCATGGTGCAGCTGGCCCGGGTGATGGGAAAATAGCAGCCGCGGCCTGACTCCACAAATCATCGGAAAGACACGCAGCGCCCCCGCAGTCCGTTCTATGGGACTGCGGGGGCGCTATGCTTTTCTTCACAGGATGGTGCCGCCGCCAATGACCACATCCCCGTCGTACAGCACGACGGCCTGGCCGGGGGTGACGGCCCGCTGGGGCCGGTCGAAGACCACATGGATGCGATCCGGGCCGGTCTGCTCTACCACAGCCGGCTCCTCCGTCCGGCTATGTCGGATTCTGGCCGCGACGGAGAGGGGCGCCGGGATCGAGTCGCAGGCGATCAGATTAATATGATCCGCGTCCAGCTCCCGCCGCATCAGATCCCCGTTGGATCCCAGGATCACGGCGTTCCGATCCAGGTCTTTGCCGCAGACATACACGGGGGCGGGCAGCGCCAGTCCGAGTCCCTTTCTCTGGCCCAGGGTGTAGCAGATGATGCCCCGGTGCCGGCCAAGCTCACGGCCCTCTTTGTCCACAAACGGGCCGGGCGGATATTCTTTCCCGGTGTGGCGCCGGATGAACGCCGCGTAGTCCCCGTCCGGGACAAAGCAGATATCCTGGCTGTCCCGCTTGCGGGCGGTGGGCAGGCTGAGCTTCCCGGCCATGTCGCGAACCTCCCGCTTGGACAGCTCCCCCAGGGGAAAACGGACGCGGGAAAGCTGCGCCTGGGTCAGGGGATAGAGAAAGTAGCTCTGATCCCTGTCCGGATGCACCGCCCGCTTCAGCAGCCACCGTCCGGACGGCGATCGCTCAATCCGGGCGTAGTGCCCGGTGGCAATGCCGTCGCAGCCCGCCTCGTCCGCCAGGCGGAGCAGTTCCGGGAATTTCACCGCACGGTTGCAGTCAATACAGGGGTTGGGGGTCTCGCCCCGCTCATACGCCGCGGCAAACGGATCCATCACCCGGGTGCGGAAGCAGCCGGTCAGGGAGCAGACCCGGTGCTCGATTCCCAGCGCCTCTGCCACCCGCCGTGCATCCTCCATATCGGAAGAGGGCTGGCAGGAGGTGCCGGAGTCCGGACTCTCCACCAGGCGCAGCGTGGCGCCCAGCACCTGGCAGCCCTGCTCTTTCATCAGCCAGGCGGCCACGGAGCTGTCCACCCCGCCGCTCATCCCGACCAGCCACTTTCCCGGCACTGCCGGCACCTTCTTTCATCCGCATCTCGTCCCGGAATTTCAGATTCGAACGGTCAGTCTTTTTCCGCCGTCAGCTTCAGCCGCGACACGCCACGCCGCAGGCGGGCGGGGCCCCGGCCGGGCAGCCGCACGGACGGCATTTCGCCAAAGTACTGCCGATCCAGGGCGTCCGCCAGTTCGGCAAGCAGACCGGGAAGCTCCGGATCCGCCAAAGCCTGGGGCAGCGCCGCCAGCCGGGCGAGGTAGGCGCGGGGCGTCTCCCCGCTGCCCCGGGGCATGTCATGGCGTTTCCCCCAGCGCTCCAGCCACACCAGAAGCCCGGTGGGCGAGCTGCGCTGGAAGAAGAACACCACCCGGAACCGGATCTGGAACCACAGCCGGGCAAGCCAACCCTCCGGGGCGCCGCGGCCGCTGCGGGCCGCACGCTGTCTCACCGGCTTTTCCGATCCGGAGACGGTCAGGCGGGTTTTTCTCCGGCGCCATATCACAATGACAGCTATGGTCACCGCGACAGCCGCCAGGATAATGCCGATCACAAGGAACGGGCGGAGATCCAGCTCCATCTGGAGCAGCTCCTCCTCCGCCGGCATCTGCTGCGTGGGCTCCATCTCCGGGGGCGGCTCCTCTATCTCCCCTACGGGGAACAGGCTGAACAGCCAGTGGAAGAACCGGCTGAGCGCGGAACCCACCGCCGCCAGCGCGGCGGCCGCGCCGGTCAGCAGGGCGCTCACCGCCTGCCGGGACGCGCCGGACAGATAGCGGAAAAACAGGTACAGCAGCACGCCGATCAGCGCCAGCAGACCCACGGACAACAGCGCGCCCCACAGCCGGGAGCCGTACACCACATCCCGGCTCTCGCCGAAAGTGCGCAGAACCAGCAGGGTGCCCATGACCAGCAGCAGCGCCGCAATGCAGTACAGCAGGTGGGACGCGGGGATGCCCCCGCCCGCCTCCAGCAGGCACATCCAGCCGGTGCCCAGGGCGGTCACATCGCAAAAAGTGAGCATCCGGGTCAGCGTGACCGGGCTGAACGCGCTGTACACCGCAATGACAAATGCGATCAGCGTCAGGAACACGATCATGAAGCCCCGGCCCAGGCCGGTAAACCGGGACAGCAGCACCATGGCCGCGATCCCGGCGCCCCACAGAACCACATTGCAGACCACAAGAACCGGCAGCGCCGCGCCCCTGTGGAGGATCAGCGCGTTGGCCAGGTAGAGCACCACGCAGGCCAGGCACAAAACGGGCACCGCGAAGCCGTCGCCCCCGCCGCCGCGAATACAGCCGGTGGCGTACACCGCGTACATCAGGAGGGGGAACACGCCGCTGTAAACGGCGCCCGCCCCGAGCACCGTGCGGTCAGGCATGGCGCTCACCCCGTTTCAGCGCGGTCAGCGGCAGGATGGTGCAGGCGGCAAGCGGATCCGCTCCCTCTCCCCGCCGGTCGTCATAGGGCAGCGCCATCAGTCTGCCCGCGTCCAGCCGGCTGAGCAGATCCCCGCAGGCCAGGGTGGCCCGGCTGTGGGTCACCAGGCACAGCTGCCCCACAGTGTTCTGCAGTGTGGACAGCAGCGCGCCGGAGAGCATGCCCGTGGCGGTGTCCCCGTCGAAGCCGGCCAGCTGGAACAGCAGGTCGGGGAGAGACAGGCTGCGGTCGTCCGGGGACAGATCCGCCGCCGCGGCCCGGCCGGTCTGCGGCAGGGAGATCCCGCAGCGCACCCCGGCCAGATCCAGCTCCACCAGCAGAGAGCTGAGGATGGACAATGCCTCCTCCAGCTCCTCATTCCCTTCGGAAAGGTTCTGGAACGAGGCGCCGTCCACAATGAAGTGGATGGTTCTGGGCCGGATGGTCTCATACTCCCGAACCTGGATGCCCTGCTCCCGGGCGGCCAGACGCCAGTCAATGCGCTTCCAGCTGTCGCCGGGCCGGTAGTCCCGCACCGTCTTCATGACGGTGACATCCTCCACATACCCCTGGGAGCCGGTCTGGCCGTTCCAGAGGTTCTTCAGAAACGGCGCGGTGTCCACCGGCACCCGTTTCGGGTAGACCACGAAAGTGGGCGGTTCGTCCAGGGTGCGCCGGGCGTCGGTCTGGGTCAGCCCGAAGCCGTCCCCGGAGCGCAGAAGCAGCTCCCCCAGCTGGTAGATCCCCCGGCGCCGGGCGGCCCAGGTGGTCTCCCAGGACACCTCCTGCCAGCCCATGAGGAACGCCAGCCGTTTGCGGTACAGCGCCCGGGGTGCGTCCCCGTCCGTCCGCTCCATGTCCGAGAGCTCGTAGCGCTCAAAGCCGTCCAGCGGCTCCATGCAGCCGTTCAGGGGGGTGTCCTGGCACAGATCCAGCCAGGTCAGGGGCAGCGCTTTCTGGTTGGTCACGGTGTAGCGCAGCGTGACCTCCTCCCCGGCGAACATCGCCGGGTGGGTTCCGCTGGCTGTCACCTCCACCCGCTGGAGGGACTTCAGACCCCACAGCCTCGCGAACAGCCCCAGCAGCGCGAAGAACAGCAGCACGGCGGACAGCAGCGCGTAGCCGGCCAGATTGGCCGCCAGCATCAGGATCAGGCAGGCCAGGATCACCCAGGGGGAGGCCAGCATGCCGGACAGGCCGCCGACTCTGCCTTTCCGCTCCCCGCGGACAGGCTCCTCCGCGGCGCCGGTGTGGGTTTCAGTTCGCTCCATGCAGCATCTCCTGCCGATCCGGCGGCACCGGCACGGTTTTGAGGATCTGCGCCAGGATGCTGTCCGCGTCCTGGCCGGCCAGACCCGCCTCGTTGCTCAGCACCAGCCGGTGCGCCAGCACGGGCTGCGCCATCTCCTGCACATCGTCCGGCGTGACAAAGTCCCGGCCCTCCATGGCGGCCAGGGTCTTGCTGCCCCGGTACAGCGCCCGGGAGCCGCGGGGCCCCGCGCCCATGCGGATCATGGGGTGGTTTCTCGTGGCGGCCACCAGGTCGACGATATACTCCAGCACACTGTCCGCCACTTTCACGCCCTGGATCTCCCGGGACAGCTCAGACAGCTCCTCCGCGGAGGTCACGGCCTCCACCTGGCCAAAGGGGATGTCGTCTCCCACGCCCCGGAGCATCCGGGTCTCCTCCTCCCGGTTGGGGTAGCCCAGGGACAGGCGCAGGAAGAACCGATCCATCTGCGCCGCGGGCAGCCGGAAAGTGGACTCAAACTCCACCGGGTTCTGGGTGGCCATCACCACAAAGGGGGCCGGCAGGGGAACCGTCTCGCCGTCAATGGTCACCTGGCGCTCCTCCATGGCCTCCAGCAGGGCGGACTGGGTGCGGGGAATCGCCCGGTTGACCTCGTCCGCTAGCAGCAGATTGGTCATGACCGGGCCGTCCACCCGCTGGAACCGGCCGGACTTCTGATCATATATATTCATACCCACCACATCGGAAGGCAGGAGATCCGGCGTAAACTGCACCCGTTTGAACTGGCAGCCCAGCGCGATGGACAGCGTCTTGACCAGGGTGGTCTTGCCCACACCGGGCAGGTCGTCCAGCAGGATGTGGCCCTGGGACAAAATGGCGTTCACCATCAGCCTCGTCTGCTTCTCCTTGCCCACCACAATCTTCTGAACCTGCCGGAGAATCCGATCCGTCAGGGCGGGAATACCGGTAGACATCACATCACCTCATTTGTGGAAAGTGCCGAAATTATATCACGGATCCGGGGAAAGTTCAACGCGCCGGAGGCGGAAATT
Organism: uncultured Oscillospiraceae bacterium; assembly: GCA_964422185.1. Taxonomy (GTDB): domain Bacteria; phylum Bacillota; class Clostridia; order Oscillospirales; family Oscillospiraceae; genus CALXCT01. Next base: position 1,063 of record CAYRAG010000066.1, on the reverse strand, counting down.
CCGCTGGCGCAAGGCAGGGGGGCCTGCCAATAAAAATGCCGTATATAGATCTTTCCCCGGAAAAAACCACAAGATATGGTAGACAAGTCCGGGCGGGCGTGCTACAATAAAGTTCGCGCCTGCGCGGGGCCCCGGCCTGTGGAAACGGTCTCCGCCATGGAAATGCAATGATTTTGAGAGGGTGGCGTGGCTTTATGAAAGTCGTGAAACGGGACGGTACGACCGTCGATTTTGACCGCAGTAAGATCATCGCTGCCATTAACAAAGCCAACGCCGCCGTCGAGGAGAAAGACCGCCTCGACCAGAAGAGCGTGGAGGCGATCGCGGACTTCGTCGCGGAGAAAGACCGCGCCCGCCTGCTTGTGGAGGATATCCAGGATATCGTGGAGCACAAGCTGATGGAGACGGGCAAGTACGAGCTGGCCAAGGCGTACATCATCTACCGGTATACCCGGGCGCTGGTGCGCAAGGCCAACACCACCGACGAGTCCATCCTCTCCCTGATCCGCAACGACAACAAGGAGCTGGCGGAGGAGAACTCCAACAAGAACACCGTCATCGCCTCCACCCAGCGCGACTATATCGCCGGCGAGGTCAGCCGGGATCTCACCCGCCGCATCCTGCTGCCGGAGAAGATCTCCAAGGCCCACGAGGAGGGCGCCATCCACTTCCACGACGCGGACTACTTCGTGCAGCATATCTTCAACTGCTGCCTGGTGAACATCGGGGACATGCTGGACAACGGCACCATGATCAACGGCAAGCTCATCGAGTCGCCCAAGAGCTTCCAGGTGGCCTGCACCATCGTGACTCAGATAATCGCGTGCGTTGCCTCCAATCAATACGGAGGGCAGAGCGTGGAGATGAGCCATCTGGGCAAATACCTGCGGCTGTCCTACGAGAAGTATCTGCGCAAGACCAGGGAGGCTGCGCCGGAGCTGGACGAGGAGACCGTGGTGAAGATCGCCACCGCCCGCACCCGGGACGAGCTGAAGTCCGGCGTGCAGACGATCCAGTATCAGATCAACACCCTCATGACCACCAACGGCCAGTCCCCGTTCGT
>CAYRAG010000065.1:5868-7931 GCA_964422185.1 uncultured Oscillospiraceae bacterium | reverse complement strand
GTCAGAGATCAAAAAAAGCCCCGGGGAGCTGCTGCGCTCCCCGGGGTTGCTGTTTCGCTCAGGATTGACATGGGCATCGTGCGCCCGCGGAGGAATATTGCCAGTTACCGTGGCCTGGCCCTCCGGGGGTGCGGCATTGTCTGCCTGGAAACGATGTCCGTTTCTATATGTCCATTGGCTTGTCGATCTGGTGCAGGAGGATATATATCGGGAATCTTCTTGTCACTTTCAGCTCTACGGATGCCGTCAGGGCCGCGTCATACATTTCATCTTCCGCTTCGTCGTCCTGATCGTCCTCATCCTCATCGTCAAAATCATCGTCCTCATCCTCATCCGGTTCGTCGTAAATCTCATTCGGCAGGTCAATGTCTGCCGTGATCATCCGCTGATGCAGCCACTCGGAATAGCACAGCGCGATGAACTTGATGAACATCCGCCCCGCGAGGTTGTCGTCGTGGTGCGATACGAAGTCCAGCGCATCCACTTCCTGGTTCATGTACTGGAAAATGAAGTTTACGGTTTCCCTGCGGCGGTATATGAGCATGCAGTCGGACGCCTCATGGTCGCGGGTGGACACCAGGGCGAAGTACCCGTGGTACTTCTTTGCCTCGGCGACTGCCTCCTCCAGATAGGATACCGTCGTGTTTTTGCCCCGGCGGCGGATCAGGAGATATCTGTCCAGTTTCTCCCGGGCGTCCCTGGACAGGCTCTCTGGGGGCACGCCCTCCTCCACAAGCCGCTTCAGCTCGGCGAGATCCCTGTCGAAAGTCGTGTCCTGCTGATCCTTCCACTCCTCGTTGAAGTACAGGTGAAGTTGAATCTCCCGGCGGATCGGCTTCTGCCTGCCGCCGCCGGATGGAGGGGTTTCCTCGCTGCCGTCCGGCCCCGGGGCGGTAAATTCCCATGTCAGCGGGACGGTCAGGCAGCGGGTATCCGGGTCGAACGGCGCCACACCGTCCGCGATCAGGATTTCCTCGAAGCGGCGATCCAGCTCCTCCCTGACCCAGGGGAAACTCAGATCCGCCGGCGTGATGAAATCAAGGTGCCTCTGGAACAGCTCCGCCATGGTTCCCTCGGAGAAGCGGCCCCGGTCTGTGACAATCTCCACGATGGAGGCGCCTGGAATCCGCAGCTGCTTCAGGGCGTTCCGGATGGAGCCCGCATCCGTCAGGTTCGGGGACTGTTTCACAAAGCACATGGGCTGCATGCTCTCCGTGCAGTATACGGTCAGCATCCGGATGGTCTCGGGATCCCCGTAGCCGCCCCAGACCAGGTTCTGCGCTTCCGGAATCACCTGCGTGTCATAGGCCAGCAGCGGCGCCCTGCTCGGGATGGAGGCCATCCGCGAGGAGAAGAAACCCCGCATCATCGCCTCATCGCGCCCGACCTGTTCGAACAGCGCGTCACACGCCTCATAACCCAGCGACTCTTTCCAGGGAACCGGGTGGGTCTCCTTCCATCCGGGGAAAAAGAGGGTGTCCTGTCCATTGGTCAGGGTCATAAACCGGGCCAGGGAAATGATCTTATCGGCAGTTTCCGGATCCGTATTGTCCCGGATTTCCTGGTCGATCCCGGAGGACTTCCCGATTTGTTCCAGGATCCCCATTGCCATGGACTCCACATGGACGGTAGGCCTGTCCGCGCCGCGATCGGAGGAGGGGGAGGATGCGCCGGGCGCCGTCTCCGTTTCCTGGCGCCTTTGCCTTGAGGAGGCGGTACTTTCCTTGCCCTTTGGAATTTTTTCCACCACACGGCTGGACAGAACCCGGTTGCATTTCCGCTCCGGGTCGTACTGCGTTTTACGCTCAATCACATAGATGTCGCCGTTCTTCTGCTTCTGGCGGATGTAGCGGGTTTTGATCTCCCCGGATGTACCTGCCGGCATGACGAGTCCCCTCCCGTTCACGATGTGGACTTATTTTAATGGAAGCACGGCCATCCGTCAACACGATCCTTTGGAAGTTGGCATCATCCGGACGGGCGTCTGTTGCGGCGGACGGTTCGTCAGATGCGGCCCGGGCTCCTGAGGCGCACCGCGGGGCCGGACGCCTCCCTCTCGCCCG
>CAYRAG010000065.1:2168-5768 GCA_964422185.1 uncultured Oscillospiraceae bacterium | reverse complement strand
GGCGTATTCCGGCAGAACAAAAACCCGCGGCAGGTGTCCGGTTCGGACACGCGCCGCGGGTTTGTTCTGTTCCGGCCCGGAAGTTCACTCCACCAGGCCGTATTTCACTTTGATTCTGTCCAGCTTCTCCAGCATGGGCTCCGCGCCCAGCCACAGAAACAGCACGGTGGCGGCGGCGTGGACGCAGTCCAGCGGAAAGCCGGTGATGTAGTAGGTCAGCAGGATCTGCCAGTTGAGTTCTCCGGCCCACAAAAGGGCGGAGGTGGGATTCATGATGCCGCCGTAGATCAGGACAGCCGCCAGGGCGCCGAAGACGCACAGTGCGCCCCGGCTGCGGCGGAGCACCCCCTTGCGGAAGAGGACGCCGGCCAGGAAGCCCGAGATGCCCATGGCGAACATCTGGTACGGCGTCCAGGGCCCCTGGGAGAACAGGATGTTGGAGACCAGCATGGTCATGCTGCCCACCAGAAAGCCGGTCTCGCCGCCGAAGGCCACGCCGGCGATGATGGTGAGCGCGAGGACGGGCTTGAACTGGGGCACCATGAACAGCACCGCACGGCCCGCCACGCCGATGGCGCACAGCACCGCGATAATCACCAGCTCCCGGGCCTGGGGCTTCCGGCCCTCAAACACGAGGAAGAACGGGATCATGGTCTCCAGCAGGATGAGCAGGGAGATGAAGTAGTATTTCCGGTTGTCCAGGTAGTAGATCCCGACAAACAAAGTCAGGGGGATGAGGAGCAGGATGAGCACGGAGGCTACGGCGGTGCGCCGGGTCAGCTTGCGCTTCTCCTGGGGCACCTGCGTCAGATAGTCCGGCCGCCTGTGCCGCCGGCTCACGCACAGGGCGAGGCAGAACAGCGCCGCCAGGAGGGCCGCGTACCATCCTATCTGGCTCCCGGCCTGGGCGGTCATGCCGCCCTCCCCCACCAGCTGCGTCAGATCCGTCACGCCCAGAACCTGCAGGAAGATCAGCACCGCCGCGGCGCCGGAGACGGCGGCGCCCAGTTTGCGCCACCAGGGCAGCGGCTCCGGCTTCCAGTCCGGCGTGTCCTCCTCCGGCTCCGGCGGCACGGGGGGAATGTCCTCCGGCAGTGCCGGCTCCGGGGGCGGGGTGCCGCCGCAGGCGGCGATGACCTCCTCCGCCGTCACGGCGCCGGGCAGGACGCCCCGGGCCATGCGGCTGACGGAGGTGGTGTAAAAGCTGTTGCCCGAGAAGAAAGTCCGCGGGGTGCCCTCCGCGACGACGGCGCCGTCAAAGAGGAGAGCGCACCGGTGGGCGTACCGGGCGCAGAACTCGATGTCGTGGCTGACCATGATCACGGCGATCCCCCGCTGGAGCAGCAGGCGCAAAATCTGCGCCAGCACCTGCCGGAACTCCGCGTCCAGCCCCTTTGTGGGCTCGTCCAGCAGCAGGATCCGGGGAGAGAGCAGCAGCACCTTCGCCAGGGCGGCACGCTGCTGTTCGCCGCCGGACAGGTCGTAGGGGTGCCGGTCCAGCAGATCCCCCAGCCGGCACAGGGCGGTGACATAGGCCACCCTAGCGTCCTGGATCTCCCGGGACAGCTTCCGGCCGCGGAGGATCTCGTATAAGTCCTCCCGGACCGTCTTCTTCACGAACAGCGACTCCGGATTCTGCGGGAGCGTCCCCACCGGGCCGTGCGCGGCAATCTCGCCCTCACAGGGGGACAGCAGGCCGGAGAGCAGCTTCAGGGTCGTGGTTTTGCCGGCGCCGTTGCCGCCCAGCAGGGCCAGAAACTCCCCCTGCCGGACGGACAGGGACAGATCGTGAACCACATCCGGGCCCTCCGGGTCGTACCGGAACCGGAGGTTCCGGCACTCCACCGCCGTCTCCGCCCCGCAGGGCGGGATCTCCTCCTCCGGCAGGGGCCGGAGAGGGTGCCGGGCGGCAAATCCCTCCAGCCAGTCCCGCCCCTCCCGAACCGTCACGGGACAGACCCCGTCCCGATCCGCCGCCGCCCACACCCGCATGGCGGCGGGCATGGCAGGGAACATGGCGTGGCCGCTGTCCCGCAGAGCCAGAGCCGCCTCCCGGGGCGTGCCCGCGGTGAGGATCCGCCCGCCGTCCATCACCGCCACCCGGCTGGCCAGGGGAAACGCCTCTTCCAGCCGGTGCTCCGTGAGCAGGATGGTGGTGCCCAGTTCCCGGTTGATCCGGCTGAGCACGGCGAGAAAATCCGACGCCGCGATGGGATCCAGCTGGCCCGTGGGCTCGTCCAGAATGAGCACCGAAGGCTGCATGGCCATGACGGAGGCCAGGTTGAGCAGCTGCTTCTGGCCCCCGGACAGCTCGGTCACATTTTTATAAAACCAGGTCTGGATCCCGAAAAACGAGGCCATCTCCGCCACTTTCCGGCGGATGACCGGCGTCTCGTACCCCAGGCTCTCCAGGCCGAAGGCCAGCTCATGCCACACCTTGTCCGTGACGATCTGGCTGTCCGGGGACTGCCGGACAAACCCGATGCGCCCGGCCTGCTCCCGCGCCTCCAGCTCCTCCAGCGGCCTGCCCTCAAAGAGGATCTCCCCCGAGCGCCTGCCGTGGGGCGTGAGGACGGGTTTGAGGTGGCGCAGCAGCGTGCTCTTGCCGCAGCCGGAGGGCCCGCACAGCACGAGAAACTCCCCCTGCTCCACCTCCAGCGAGACCTCGTCCAGTGCGCGCCGCGCCTGCTCCGGATAGGAGAAGGTCAGGTTCCGGATGGCAAATACACTCAAAGCGCTGACCTTCTTTCCGTCTCAAAGATGCGTCCCGGCCGAACCGGCCGGGACGCGGTGCCGGGAGAGCAGTGCGCCACCGGGGTTCCGGGCGGAGCGCACGGACTCAGCCGCCGATGGCGTTGTATCCGCCGATATCCACACCCAGATCGCAGGTGTACTCCCAGCAGATCACATCCCCGTCCTGCAGCTGGTAGCGGGAGCAGCCGTAGTTGGGGAACCAGTCGTTGACGCGGTACATCCAGCCGGACAGCTCGCCGCAGTCAAACTCGTACAGGTTGTGGATGCCCTCGATATAGGCGCTGTGGTACATGGGGGTGTTCACAAACTCCAGGTGGATCCCCTGCTGCTTGCAGGTGCGCTGGAGCACATTGAACACGCTCTCCCCCTCATAAAAGGTGACCTCCTGGGCCGGCAGAACCCAGCCGTCCTCCGGCACGACCTCCGTCTTCTCCGGATCCAGCCAGTCCATGTGATCCAGCACGGAGGCGCAGGAGATGGAGATGGTGCAGGTATACGCCGTGTCCGAGACCTCCACATCCTCCGGCTCCACCGGCAGCGGCTTGCCCTCCGGCACGGGGTTCGTGAGATAGCGGTCTTTCCCGGTCTCCGGATCCAGAACCATGCCCTGGGACTCCGAGTACTCCCGGTCTCCCTCCTGCGTGCCCGCGGGGGCCTCCCCCGCCAGCTCGGCGGCTGTCTCCACTTTCTCCCCGGCGGTCATGCCGCCCGCCAGTCCGCCGGGCCGGCTCTCCGGCCCGGATGGCTCCGGCTCCGGGGAGGGCGCCTCCTCCGCCGGGGACGCAGACGGCTCCGGCTCCGGCGACGCGGTCTCCTCCGGCCTCAGCTTCTCCCCGCTCTCCCCGG
>CAYRAG010000065.1:0-2068 GCA_964422185.1 uncultured Oscillospiraceae bacterium | reverse complement strand
GGCGGCCTCCAGGGTATCCGACTGCTCCGGGTGCACCGACCAGCCGTGCAGGCCGGGTGCGCCGCCGCCGTACCAGAACGCGGCGGCCAGCACCGCCACGACGAGCACCGGCACGATGACTTTCCATTTGTTCTTTTTCCACCACATAGGCAGCCTCCGGGGGTGTTACAGCAGATTCGCGCTGCCCAGCAGGCGGAAGAGCATCTCCGCCACCTCGCAGCGATGAACCGCCTCGGTGCTGTGGATGGTCAGGGCGGAGTCATCCAGGATCCCGGCGCTGTAGCAGAACGCCAGACCGGGCCGGGCCCACTCGGGTACGGTGGTGTAGTCGCTGAAGGGGGCCAGGGTGTCCCGGACGGCGGCGGCGTCCATCCCGGTCTGCATACCGCACAGGCCGGCGGCTTTCGTCACCATGGCCGCGGCCTCCTGCCGGGTGATGGTTCCGTTGGGGGTGAAAGTGGTGTCCGAGGTGCCGTTGACAATGCCGTAGGTGAAAGCGGAGCCCACAAAGGGCGCAAACCACTGGCCGGAGGGCACATCCGAGAACTTCCCGTTCTCTTTCGGGGTGAGGCCCAGGGCGCTGACCACGATGGCGGCGAACTCCGCCCGGGTCATGTTGCCGTCCGGGTCGAAGCGATCCCCGCCCTTGCCGGCGATGATCCCCCGGGACGCGAGGGCCTCAATGGCCGTCTCGTTCTTGTGGGCGTTGGCGCCGGAGATGTCCGAGAAGGTCTTCCCGGGCTGGGTCACCGGCACTTTTTTCACATCCGGATCCTTTCCGGGCAGGCCGGGGGCCGCCGCGGCGCCGCCGCCACTGTTTCCGGACACATGGATCGCCACATCCGTCATCTCGTACAGGCCGGCCTTTCCCTCCGCCGCACGCTGCGCGGCCACCAGTCCGTACAGGCCCTGCTCGGACGCCATCTGGTTGGAGCCGTTGCCGCCGGAGGTGTGCAGGAACGAGCCGTCCGCCTGGCGGTACGAGAGCAGGTTGTCCAGCAGGGTGTGGCCGTTTTTCACAAACCGTGCGTCATCCAGGGGGATCCCCAGATTGCACAGGGCCACAATCGCCTGCACCACGCTCTCCGAGTTCGTGGAGCCCCAGCTGGCGTAGCCGCCGTCCGGATCCTGCATTTTGCTCAGGCAGTCCAGCCCCTCCTGGGTGGCCTGGGCCACCGCCGGCTGATCCTGGTAGTTGGCCAGCGCCTGGAGCGCCATGCCGGTGATGTCCGGATCCGAGCGGCCGTCCGGATCCGCGGCGGAGGTGCCGCCCAGCAGGCTCCAGCCGCCGTCGTTGAGCTGGCAGTCCAGCAGCCGGTCAATGTACATCTGGCGGGTGGCCTGGGTCTCCGCCTCCGGATTGGCCGGCACCTCGTAGTTCCCGCTGTCCAGGGCGATCAGGGCCCAGATTGGCCCGTTGATGCCCTGCCAGATGGTCTTGTCATAGTCGCCCAGGGGTTTGACCAGGTCGTAGCCCGCCACATCCCGGGCGTCCGCGCCGATGGCGCTCAGCGCCACGATGACCCGGCTGTACTCCGTGTACTTGCGCTCATGGAGCACTCCGCCGCAGGCCTTCACATAGTCCTCCAGCGTCCGGTAATAGTTGTCCCAGTAGCTCTGCGGAACTGAATACCCGCTGCGGGCCAGCCCGATGACCGCCCACTCGCCCCCGATGGAGCCCACCTGGGGGCTCTTTACCGCCTGGAGCATGTAGGCCGCGCTGCCGTTTATCGCGGTGTCCAGGTTCGCCTGTGCGCCCGCGGCCGAAGCCGGCAGACACAGCCCCAGCGCCAGCGCCAGGGTGAGCACCAGGGCCAGCGCTTTCTTTCCTGCCTTTTTCATCTGTATCATACCTCCCGATACCTGTTGGTTCTGCCGGGCATGCCCGGCTCTCCTGTCTGAGCGAAATCCGGCGCGGGGCGGGGCCGGCTTAAGAGTCCGCCGGTTCCCCGCCCCCGGGTACCCCGCGGGGCACCCGGCCGGTCTGGTTTCATGATGGGAAGCTATGCCACCATCAGGGTGATGAGGTTGCGCATCATCACCGCGACCTGCGCGCGGGTCGCCAGGC
>CAYRAG010000064.1:0-8049 GCA_964422185.1 uncultured Oscillospiraceae bacterium | reverse complement strand
CCCTCTCGCTGGCCCTATAATGGCGCACCGATTTCTCACATGACCCCTCAGACCACGATGAGACCTCCCGCACACGCGCCACGGATGTCTCACCCACTGACTCCTCATCCACACCACATCCCTGATCTGCCGCTGCCGGTGATCTGCGGAACCGGGGATTGCGGGAGAGCAGATCCGGCGGCCGGGATGTGATCCCCGCGCCGGCGGATTGTCCCGGGAAGCCGGCGCAGGGGAGGGGGCTGACCGGCTTCGTGCACCGCCGGGGATCGCTCTCTTCCGGCCGCCGCGAAGCCGCCGGTTCCGCCACAGCACGGCGGGCAGCTGCCTGTGTTTCGGGGTATCTACGCCGGCCCGGGAACCCCGGAAAATTTGCGGTTACCCGCCGGCAGGCCCTTTACACGGCGCGGGGTCTGATCTATAATTGGGCCGCGCGGACAAGGAAAGAGGAGCCCGCGAAATTTTTGGAAAGGAAGATTGTTATGAAGAAAAAATGGCTTTGCTTGATCCTTTCCCTTTGCATGGCTTTGTCCCTGACGGCCTGCGGGGGAGGAGACTCCGGCGAATCGGCCGCACCCAGCGAGTCCGGTTCTGCGCCGGCTGAGAGTCCCGCCGAGAGTCCCTCTGAGAGCGCGGCGCCGACTGAGTCCACTTCCGGCGGCTCCGGCACCCTGGTCATCTATTCCCCCAACTCGGATACCCAGATCAACTCCAGCCTGGAGGGCTTCAAGGCGAAGTATCCCGGCATTGATGTCCAGCTGCAGTCCATGGGCACCGGCGATGTCCTGGCCCGTATCGAGGCCGAGAAAGAGAATCCTCAGGCGGATGTCAACTGGGGCGCGATCAACTACAACTTCTATGAGCAGCATCCGGATCTCTGGGAGGAGTATGTCTCCCCCAACGAGGAGCTGCTGGACGAGAACTACCGCAACCACAAGGGCTATGTCACTTTCTGCAACCTCTCCGGCTCCGGCGCGTTCATCCTCAATGACGACCTGCTGGCCGAGCTGGGCGTGGAGGTTCACGGCTATGCCGACCTGCTCAATCCCAAACTGAAGGGCATGATCGCCATGGGCGATCCCACCGCCTCCTCCTCCGCGTTCGCCGAGCTGACCAACATGCTGCTGGTCATGGGCGAGGGCTCAACCCCGGATGAGTGCTACCACAGCGACAAGGCCTGGCAGTATGTCACGGACTTCGTGGCGAACCTGGACGGCAAGATTGAGTCCAGCTCCTCCGCCGTGTACAAGGATGTCGTGGCCGGCGAGTTCGCCGTGGGCGTGTCCTACGAGGATCCCGTGGTTCAGGCTGTCATCGACAACAAGGAGAACCCGGACGCCAACATCAGCATGGTCTATCCGGAAGAGGGCGCCGTGTGGCTGCCCGCCGGCGTGGCCATCGTGAAGAACGCCCCCAACATGGAGAACGCCAAGCTCTTCATCGACTACCTGATCTCCGAGGAGTGCCAGGAGGCTCTGGCCAAGACCACCATCCGCGGCACCATCACCACCATCCCGCAGGACTGCGAGGGTATGCTGCCCTTTGATCAGATCAATGTCGTGTACGAGGATCAGGCGGCCGTCTCCGCCTATCAGGATGAGATGCTCCAGAGGTGGACTGATATTCTGATCGGCTGAGGCTTTTCCTGACCGTTTGCAAAACAAGGATAAGGGAGTTCCAAGATGAGTGTTGGTATCAGCATTAGAAACGCGGTAAAGAAATACGGCGATAATACAATCATCTCGAACTTGTCCCTGGAGATCAAGGAGGCTGAATTTTTCACCCTCCTTGGTCCCTCAGGGTGCGGCAAGACCACCCTTTTACGGATGATCGCCGGTTTTAACAGCATTGAGGGCGGAGACTTCTACTTCAACGACAAACGCATCAACGATATCGACCCCGCCAAGCGCAACATCGGCATGGTCTTCCAGAACTACGCCATCTTCCCCCACATGAATGTGCGGGGCAATGTGGCGTTCGGCCTGCGCAACCGCAAGGCGCCTGCCGAGGAAATCAAGACCGAGACGGACAAGTTCATGGAGCTGATGCACATCAGCGAGTACGCGGACCGCATGCCGGACCGGCTGTCCGGCGGCCAGCAGCAGCGTGTCGCCCTGGCCAGGGCGCTGGTGATCAAGCCGGATGTGCTGCTGATGGACGAGCCGCTGAGCAACCTGGACGCCAAGCTGCGCGTGGAGATGCGCTCTGTCATCAAGGAGATCCAGCATACCGTAGGCATCACCAACATCTATGTCACCCACGATCAGGAGGAGGCCATGGCGGTCTCAGACCGCATCGCCGTCATGAACAGGGGCGATATCCAGCAGGTGGGCACGCCGAAGAACATCTATCAGCGGCCGGCCAACCTGTTCGTCGCCACTTTCATCGGCAGGTCGAATGTCCTGGACGGCAATCTGGAGGTGGACGGGGACCGCTGCAGTCTGGTCTTCCCGGGCGGCTACCGGGTCTCCATGACGAATGTGCTCCCCCAGTACCGCAAAAACCAGAAAGTCAAAATCTCGGTGCGGCCGGAGGAGTTCGTGCTCCAGGCCCCCGGCGCCACGGACGGCGTCCGGGCCGTCGTGGACTCCAGCATTTTCCTGGGCCTCAACACCCACTATTTCGCCCACGCCCTCACCGGCGAGCGGATTGAGGTGATTCAGGAGTCCCAGATCGACAGCACCATCCCGGACGGGGCGGAGATCTGCCTGGGCATCAAAACCGAGAAGATCAACATTTTCGAGGAGAACGGCGACTACAACCTGCTGGAGGGCGTGCGCAACGACAATGTCAGCTGACGGGCGGGGAGCCCCGGCTCCCGGGCCTGTCCTGACAGAGTGCGAATGCGCGTCGGGAAAGAGGTCAAAATGAAAACTAAGGCCAAAAAACCGGATGTGTGGATTGTCGTTACGATTGCCATTCTGGTTTGCTATGCGATCTTTCTGCTCTATCCGATGATCAACCTGCTGGGGCAGTCTTTTCTGGACGAATCGGGCGGATTTACCCTCGAGCATTTCATACGGTTCTTCAGTAAAAAGTATTACTTTTCCACTTTGTGGAATTCCGTAAAAGTCTCCGTGGCGACCACCGTGATTGCCCTGGTGATCGGCGTGCCCCTGGCCTATGTGTACAATATGTATGAGATCAAGGGCAAGGGGATCCTGCAGGTCATCATCATCCTGTGCAGCATGTCCGCCCCGTTCATCGGAGCCTACGCGTGGATCCTGCTGCTGGGCAACAACGGCGTGATCCGCCGCACCATCAAGTCCCTGTTTGGCATCACGATGCCGAGTATCTACGGGTTTCCCGGCATCCTGCTCGTGCTGTCGCTCCAGCTGTTCCCTCTCGTGTTCCTGTATGTCTCCGGGGCGCTGAAGAATATCGACAGCTCGCTGCTGGAGGCGGCGGAGAACATGGGCTGCAAGGGTGCCCGGCGTTTCTTCAAGGTCATCGTGCCCCTGTGCATGCCCACCATCCTGGCGGCCGCCCTCCTGGTCTTCATGCGTGCGTTCGCCGACTTCGGCACGCCGCTGCTGATCGGCCAGGGCTACCGCACCTTCCCGGTGGAGATCTACAACAACTTCTTCTCCGAGATGTCCGGGAGCAACTACGGCTTCCCGTGCGCCATCTCGGTCATCGCGATCATCATCACCACCGTCGTATTCCTGGTTCAGAAGTGGTCGTCCAACAAGTTTGCGTTCACGATGAACGCCCTGCACCCCGTGGAGCGCAAAAAGGCGAAAGGCGTGTTCAACATCGTCATCCACCTGTTCTGCTATGTGGTGGTGGGCATCGCGTTCCTGCCTCAGATCTACATTCTCTACGAGTCGTTCCGCAAGACCTCGGGCAAGGCGTTCGTCCCCGGCTACTCTCTGGACAGCTACCGCTCCGCGCTGGATGTGGCGGGGAGCGCCATCGTCAACACTTTCGTCATCGGCATCGCCGCCCTGGTCATCATCATCCTGATGGCCGTCATGGTGGCGTACCTGGTGGTGCGCCGCAAGAGCAAGATCAACGGCCTGATCGATGTCATCAGCATGCTGCCCTATATCATCCCCGGCAGCGTGGTGGGCATCGCCCTGATCATGGCGTTTAACAAGAAGCCGCTGATCCTCACCGGCACCATGTTCATCATGGTGGTCGCCCTGGTGATCCGGCGCCTGCCGTACACCATACGAAGTTCGGTGGCCACCCTGCAGCAGATTCCCCTGTCCGTGGAGGAGGCGGCGATCTCGCTGGGCGCCTCCAAGCTCAAGACTTTCTTTACCATCACCGTGCCCATGATGGCCAACGGCATTATCTCCGGCGCCATTCTCAGCTGGGTCACCATCATCACCGAGCTGAGCACCGCCATCTGCCTGTATACGGTGCGGACACAGACGCTGACCCTGGCCATTTATGTCTATGTCTCCCGCGGCAATGACGGCATCGCGGCCGCGCTGGCCACGATTCTGAACCTGACGACCGTCATCTCGCTGCTCATCTTCATGAAAGTCTCGAAATCGAAAGACATTACCCTTTAGGAGAAGCCGGAACATGAAACCTGTCGTGGAACGGCTTCTGGGCAAGACCATTATCAGCGTGCAGGCCTATGAGGACACCCCGCTCTACGGCCCCGTCTACATGCGGGCCATGGCGGAGAGTGTCCTCATGGGCGGCGCGGAGGGGATCCGGGCCTGCTGGCCCCAGGACATCCGGGCGATCCGGGCCGTGACGGACAAACCCATTGTGGGCATCTACAAGGCGTTTACCACGGGGGAGCCGGTGGACACGGTCTTCATCACCCCCACACTGGAACTGGCGTCCGAGGTCATTGAGGCCGGGGCGGACATCCTGGGCCTGGACTGCACGCTGCGCCCGGATCGGGGCGCGGAGGCGCTGGCTTCTCTGCTCCGATCCATCCGGGAGCGGTACCCGGACATCGCCATCATGGCGGATATCTCCACCCTGGAGGAGGGGGTCAACGCGGCGGCCACCGGGATGGTGGACATTGTCTCCACCACGCTCTCCGGCTACACCCGCGCCTCCCTGGACAAAGCCGACGGGAAACCGGACGCGCAGCTGGTCCGGGAGCTGAAACAGGCGATCGATCTCCCCGTGAACGGGGAGGGCCGCATCTGGACGCTGGAGGACATGGACGCCGTCCTGTCCGCCGGCGCGGACATGGTCACCATCGGCAGCGCCGTCACCCGGCCCCATGAGATCACCCGGCGCTTTGTCAACTACCACCACAGCTGGCGGCCGTAACCGGCGGCCGGAGGAGATCCGAACCGTCCCCGGCGCCTCCGCGACGGGGAACACACACGGGCCGTCCCGGCCCAGGGAGAACACACCATGGAGAAACTGCTCTGCCCTTCCATCATGTGCGCGGACTTCGGCGATCTGCCCGGGGAAATTGCGCGTCTGGAGGCGTGCGGAAGCGACATCTTCCACCTGGATGTGATGGACGGCCAGTTTGTCCCGAACTTCGGGCTGGGCCTGCAGGACATCGAGTATGTATGCGCCCACGCCTCCATCCCCTGCGATGTCCACCTGATGACGCTCACCCCCGGCGACTATGTGGAGCTGTTCGCCGGTCTGGGCGCACGGATCATCTACGCCCACGCCGAGACCGGCCCGAATCTGCCCCGCACCCTGGAAAAAATCCGAAGCGCCGGCGCCAGCCCCGGGCTGGCGATCAACCCGGGCACGGCCGCGGCCACGGTGGAGCCCCTGCTGAATCTGGTGGACTATGTCCTGGTGATGACGGTCAACCCGGGCTTCGCGGGCCAGGCGTACCTCCCGTATGTGGAGGAGAAAATTGACCGCCTGGTGGATTGGAAAGCCAGGTACGGCTACCGCGTGATCCTGGACGGGGCCTGCAGCCCCGAGGTCATCGCCCGGCAGAGCGCCAGGGGGGTGGACGGGTTCGTCCTGGGCACCAGCGCCCTGTTCCACAAGGGGAGACCCTTTAGCGAAATCTTCCCGGAACTGCGCGCGCTCTAAAAGTGAACACAGTCAGGCACAGGGGTCTGCCCGGCCGGGCAGACCCCTGCCTATGGAAAAGAACCCGTCGGCCGGCGGGTTCTTTTCCATAGGCAGCGCAAACCTGTCCGTATCCATGACATCCATCCGCGGCCGCCGGGAACACGCGGTTCGCAAAACAGCTGCCGCCGTACCGGAAACCCGGGGCGGCATCCGGATTCCGGGAGAGTCCCGCCGGGGCGGAACAAAATCATCTGAGAGGAGGCGCGGCTCACACCGCCCCGCGAAACCCCGGGCAGGGGAGGCAAGTGAGCCGGAACCGGACATGAAACTGGCAATCGGGAACGACCATGTGGCTGTGGACATGAAGCGGGCCATCCGGGCCCATCTGGAGGAGAGAGGCATTGAGGTCGTGGATGTGGGCACCGACTCCCCGGATCGGTTCGACTACCCCATCAGCGGGTACCGGGTGGCCAGACTGGTGGCGTCCGGCGAGGTGGACGGGGGCGTGCTGATCTGCGGCACCGGCGTGGGCATCAGCCTGGCGGCCAACAAGGTGGACGGCATCCGCGCCTGCGTGTGCAGCGAGCCCTACACCGCCCGCCTGAGCAAACAGCACAACAACGCCAACATCATCGCGTTCGGGGCCCGGGTGGTGGGCATCGAGCTGGCGAAGATGATCGTGGACGAGTGGCTGGACGCGGAATACGAGGGCGGCCGCCACCAGGCCAGAATTGACATGATCGCCGAGATCGAGGCCACCCAGGGCCTGCGTGCCGCGGATCCGGAGATCTGACCGGCCGCGTCCGGGGTTCCCGAAACAGGGCCGCCGGGGTGCGGTTCGCCGCCTGCGTTCGGGAATCCGCGCCCTGTCGCCCGGCGGCGCACAGGGAAACCGGAACACCGCCCGAGGGGGAGAGGCTGGAGTGAGATACAAATACATCGCGTTTGACGCGGACGGCACGCTCATCGACACGCTGTCCGCCGCGGCGGACGCCTACCTGGTGCTGCTGCGCCAGTGGACGGGGAGAGAGTACCCCAGAGACCTTGTGCTCAGGTCCATGGGGCTCACCAACGAGGACACCTTCCCGCTGCTGGGCCTGGAGTACTCCGAGGAGTTCATCCGCCGGTGGATGGTCATGCAGAAAGAGGCCTACCGCCATGTGACCCTCTTTGACGGCGTGAAGGAGACACTGCTTGAGCTGAACCGGCGCGGCCATGTCATGGGGATCGTCACCTCCCGCAATCAGGAGGAATACGAGGTGAACCGGAGCCTGTTCTCCGAGCTCGAGCCTTATCTCCACTGCGTGGTTCTGGCGGAGATGACGGAGCAGCACAAGCCGGATCCGCAGCCGATGCTGAAATTCATGGAGCTCTGCGGCGCGGCGCCGGAGCAGACCATGTATGTGGGGGACACGAAATTTGACATGCAGTGCGCCGCCTCCGCCGGGGCCGCGGGCTGCGTCGCCCTCTGGGGCGCGTCCGACCCGGAGATCGACGCGCCGTTCCGCGCCGCCGCCCCCTCCGACCTGATCGAGCTCACCTCCTGACGAAGGGGATCCCGGCGTCAGGCATGCGCCGGCAATGCATGGAGAAATCCCCCGCGGCACAGGGAGCGGGGGAGTCCCGCGGTGATCCGCGGGGGTTCCGGGCGGAAAGCTCCGTTTTGCCTTCAAGGCAAACTCTGCCCGGTCTGACTGCCCTGGAGGCAATGGCCGTCTCGATGGGTTTAAGCCATCATGCGTGGAGTGGAAAACTTCCATCCGGCGAATCTGTTGCAAATCCGGATTTCTTTTCGAGGAAGACAGAAGAATCCCACGGCAAATGTCCTGAGCTACGGCATGGTACTGCCCGCGGGAATTCCCCGGAGGGGCGGCAGCAGGGTAATCCATGACGCGCTCCAGACAGCGCAGGAAAGCCGCCAGGGCACAATGAAACGGCTTGTCATCAGGCATCCTCCCGGGTGATCCTGATGACGAAGTGCCACGGCTTTCCCGGCAGGGCTGCCCGAGCATGCCGGCCGGCCCTCTCCACTCCTGCGTACCGTCCGGATTCCGGAGGTCGCGTTTTTGCCCCGGATCCGGCGGC
>CAYRAG010000063.1:0-8303 GCA_964422185.1 uncultured Oscillospiraceae bacterium | reverse complement strand
GGCTCGATCTCCGTGGGGTGGTTGTGGGTCTCGTTCTTGAACATGAGCAGCCAGTCCTGCTCCTCGCCGTCCACGACGGCGGGGACATGGATGGAGCAGGCGTTGATCTCCTCGCTCTCGTCCAGTTCCGGCAGCGCACCGCGCTTTTTCAGGGTTTTGGCCCCGATGGTGGCGATGTCCATCAGGGTCTGAGGCCGCTTCGCGGCTTTCTCCTCCCCGTACACCTCAATCCGGGCGTCCAGATACCGCTGGTAGGCGGCCGCCACGGCCGGGTCGTCAATGCGGACGCTGTCGATATGGGTGGAGAAAGTGGTGTGGCGGCAGTGGTCGGACCAGTAGGTATCCACCACCCGCACCTCCGTGACGGTGGGATCCCGCTTCTCCTCATCCCGGAAGTAGTCCTGCAGGAACTTCAGATCCGCCAGATCCATGGCCAGGCCGTAAGAGGCCAGCATCTCCTCCAGGCCTTTGTCGTCCAGCGCGGTAAAGCCCTCCACCACGGGCACATCCGGGGGCACCGGATAGCTGCCGGCCAGCGAGACCGGCTTGGCCGGCGCGGACAGGCGGCTCTCCACGGGGTTGACAAGATAGTGGCTGATCCGATCCAGCTCCTCGTCCGAGATCTCCCCGCCCAGCAGGTAGACGCGGGCGGCGGCCACCAGGGGGCGTTCCCCGCCGGTGAGCATCTGGATACACTGGGCGGCGGAGTCCGCACGCTGGTCGTACTGGCCCGGCAGCGGTTCAACGGAGAGGCGGCGGTGGACGCCCTCAATGGGGGGCAGAGACTCCTCGTAGAGATCGTCCACCTGCGGCTCGCAGAACACGGCGGGCTGGGCGGCCAGATACTGTTCCTGCGTGACGCCCTCCACATCGTAGCGGTTGAGCACCCGAACCCAGGTCAGACCCGGGATGCCCAGCTGATCGCGCAGCTCACGCAGCAGCCGCCCGCTCTCCTCCCGGAACGCGGGCTTTTTCTCCACATAGCACCGGTAGACCCGGCTCATTTCCTCCATACTGTGTTCCGGCCCGGATTTCCCGCCGCGGAAAACGCGCGGGAGCCGGGCCGTTCCTCCTTTCTCAGGCCTGGTATCGCCCTGGAGACAGTGCATCCGGGGCAGAATGGAACTTCCCACCCGGCACAGCGGGCGAACCTGCCGTCAGGTGGGAAGAGATGGTGTGGCCCGGTTACCCCCGGCGCGGCTCCCGGAACGGGGCGGGGCGCCGGGATAAACCGTCGGATTCGGGACGCCGCCGGTCAGGTGAGAGACCAGAGCATGCCGAAAAAGGGATTGCTCTGGGTGGGCGTCAGGCCGGTGATGCTTCCCCAGCGGGTGAGCACCGAGTAGTTCTTAAAGCAGAGGGGCACCAGGACGCACTTCTCCGCCAGATGGGCGTACAGGGCGGAAGCCGCCTGTTTCCGGGCCTCATCGCCCCGGGCCGCCCGGAGGACGGACAGCAGCGAGTCGGTCTCGGCGCTGTGCCAGCCGCCGTAGTTCAGGCTGCCGCCGGTGCCGACCAGAGAAGTGAGGTCGAAGTCGGCGGTCAGGGAGATCTCCGCCAGACACAGGTCGAAATCCCCCCGGGCCAGGGCGGCGAGATAGTCATCCCAGGCCAGCTTCTCCACGGAGACCTCGAGGCCCACGCCCTGCCACTGTTCGGCCAGAAAGTCCGCGGCCGCGGTCTTGAAGCTGTTCTCACTGTTCACCAGCAGCCGGAGGGGCCCTTTCACGCGTACGGAGTCCAGCAGGTCGGTCATGGCGGTCAGGTCATACTCCTGCGCCGCCGCCAGATCCTGGTCGTACAGGGCGCTGGCCGGGGAGACCGGCAGCGCCGCCGCCGTCACCCGGCGGGAGAACGCGAAGTTGACGAGACTGGTTCGATCCACGCCCCGGGCCAGCGCCTGGCGCAGCGTCTGGCTGGCGCAGGAGCCGGAGGCCGTGTGAAAGATCAGATAGACCATGTCGGAGGTGGGGTAGTCCCACACCTCGTTGCCGGTGGTGGAGTAGCCCAGGGCGGCGGAGCCGGTGAGATCGGTGAGCACCAGAGAGGCGTCCCGGGTGTCGAAAGCGTGGATGAGATCCTCCGTCTGCTCCACGGGGGTCAGGCGGATCTCATCAGAGGGCAGCGCGGTGCCCCCATGCCAGTCGGATCTGCCCCGGAGCACCGGCGCGGCGCCGGATTCGTCCAGGACATAGGGGCCGGTGCCGTAGCACACGCCGTCCCGCTCCAGATAGACCGGCACATCCAGCAGGGCGGGCAGGGCGCCGTTGGGCGTGCGCAGCGTCACGGTCACGGTGTCCTCCCCGGCCGCGGACACACTCTGGATCTGGGACAGCCGGTTTGCGAACCGGGTTCCCGCGGCGGCGGCCGCCTGCAGAGAGGAGACCACCTGGGAGGCGGTGAGCGGCGTGCCGTCTGAGAAAGTCACCCCGCTGTGCAGAGTGAAAGTCCAGGTCAGGCCCGACTCGTCCACCTGCCAGGTTCGGCAGAGCACCGGCTTCGGCTCGAACGCCGTGTCCAGCTCGAACAGCCCCTCGTACATCAGGGGCAGCAGCGCCAGATTGGCGCGGTTGCCGCACTGGACGGGGTGCAGCGACGCGTTGAGGAACACGGGCAGGGAGAAGACCGCCTGCGTGCCGGGGGAGGGCGAGACCTCCGTCTCCCGTGCGGGCGAATCAGACGGGGACGCCTCAGGCGTCTCGTCCTGACCCGCGCAGCCGGCGAGGCTGACGGCCAGCGCCGCGGCCAGCAGAAGACAGGAAAGCCGGTTCGCTCTCATGGTCAGTCTTTCAGCTGGATCAGCGCGGCGGTACTGCCCCGGGCATCCCCCGTCACCCGGTAGGACCAGTATTTGTCCGGATTGCAGGAGGTGCAGTCCGGGTCGATCTCAATATGGTGGGCCTGCACGCCGGCGGAGCGTAGGAAGTGGGCGTTGATCTCCTTCAGATCCACATGCCACTTGCCGTTCTCCTGTTTTGTCATGTAGGGATCCGCGGCGGAGCCCAGGGCGGTGCGCATGGCGTCCGGCACATCCCCGTTCGTCTCAAAGCAGCATGGGCCGATGCCCGGCCCGATGGCCGCCAGGATGTCTTTCGTATCGCACCCGTAGGTGTGAACCATGGTCTCCGCCGTCCGGGCGGCAATGCCCAGACTGGTGCCGCGCCAGCCCGCGTGGGCCACACCCGCCGCACGCCGGACCGGGTCGTAGAGCAGAACCGGGATGCAGTCCGCGGAATAGGCGATGAGCGCCACACCGGGCCTGTCCGTGACCAGCGCGTCCGCCTCCGGCGCCGGCTCAAAGAGCGCCAGCTCCGGCTCATCGCCCGTGATCACCCGCACCCGATCCTTGTGAACCTGGCGGGTTCTCACCAGCTTGCCGTGCTCCGCGCCCACCGCGGAGCGGAAGCGGCGGTAGTTCTCCTCCACATCCTCCGGGCTGTCTCCGCGGGAGATGCCCAGATTCATGGACGACCAGACGCCCCGGGAGACGCCCCCGTACCGGGTGGAAAAGGCGTGTACCACGCCGCCGGCGGAGGAGAGGCCGTCCGCGGTGCGGAAGACGACGGAATTCACACGATGTTCTGTAAAAGCCATAGGGAACCTCCACAGCGAGTTTTTGGTGCGGGACAGCGGCGCCGTCCCGGTTATTCGACACTGACGAGATCCGGGTGGTACTCCTTGCAGGTACACTTCTTCCATTTCAGGCCGCTGCCGCAGGGGCAGGGGTCGTTGCGGCCGATCTTGATGGTCTTGCGCACGGGCTGCTTTTTGACGGAGCCGTCGTCTCCGGCGGACTCCCCGGTGATCTTGGCGACCCGCTGGCGCTGTACGGTGTTGTTCTGCACCCGGACGATAAACAGCCGCCGCACCGTCTCCTCCTGGATGGCGGCGATCATCTCCTCGAACATGTCGTAGCCCTCTGTCTTGTAGGCTACAACGGGATCGGTCTGGGCGTATGCCCGCAGGCCGATGCCCTGGCGCAGTTCGGTCATGGCGTCGATGTGATCCATCCAGTACTCGTCCACCACCCGGAGCATGATCACACGCTCCAGCTCGCGCATCAGGGGACTGCCGAACTCCCGCTCCCGGCGCTCGTACACGGCGGTGGCTTTCTCCTCCACCAGATTCACCAGATCGTCCGCGGATTTGGTGGACAGCTCCTCCTCGGTCAGGCGCAGGTCGTCCGGCGCGAGGAACATGGAGCGGAACGGCTGAACCGCGGCCTGGAAGTCCTCGGAGCTCATGTGGCGCTGCTCGCCCATGTGGCCCTGGATGGCGTTGTTGATGACGGTGTGAATCATATTGCGGATGGACTGCTGGAGATCCTCGCCGTCCAGCACCTGGCGGCGCTGCTTGTAGATGACCTCGCGCTGGGTGTTCATCACATCGTCGTACTGAAGGACATTTTTCCGGGTCTGGAAGTTTCTGGACTCCACCCGCTTCTGGGCGGTCTCGATGGCGTTGGAGAGCATCTTCGCGTCAATGGGGGTGTCGTCGTCGATATTCAGCGTCTCCATCATGTTCTGGATGCGCTCCGACCCGAACAGCCGCATGATATCGTCCTCAAGGGACAGGAAGAAGCGGGACTCGCCCGGGTCGCCCTGGCGGCCGGACCGGCCACGCAGCTGGTTGTCGATGCGGCGGGACTCGTGGCGCTCGGTGCCCAGGATGAACAGGCCGCCGGCGGCCTTGACCTGCTCCGCCTCCTCCTGGATATCCGCCTTGTACTTCGCCTCCGCCTCGGCGAACATCTTCCGGGCCTCCAGGATCTCCTCGTTGTCCGTCTCGGCAAAGCCGGTGGCCTCCGCGATCATCTCGTCCGACAGGCCCGCCTTGCGCAGATCCCGGCGGGCCAGGAACTCCGCGTTGCCGCCCAGCATGATATCCGTGCCGCGGCCGGCCATGTTCGTGGCCACGGTGACGGCGCCCAGCTTGCCCGCCTGCGCCACGATCTCCGCTTCCTTCTCGTGGTTCTTCGCGTTGAGCACATTGTGCCGGATGCCCTCCCTGGAGAGCATCTTGGAGAGTATCTCGGACTTCTCGATGGACACGGTGCCGACCAGGACAGGCTGGCCTTTCTTGTGGCACTCCACTACCTGCTGGATGATGGCGTGGTACTTGCCTTTTTCGTTTTTATAGACCACATCGGTGTGATCCTCGCGGATCATGGGCTTGTTCGTGGGGATCTCCACGATATCCAGCTCGTAGATCGAGCCGAACTCCTCCGCCTCGGTCATGGCGGTGCCCGTCATGCCGGACAGCTTGTCGTAGAGGCGGAAGTAGTTCTGGAAAGTGATGGTGGCCAGGGTCTTGTTCTCCCGGGCGACCTCCACATGCTCCTTGGCCTCGATGGCCTGGTGCAGGCCCTCCGAGTACCGGCGCCCGAACATCAGGCGGCCGGTGAACTCATCCACGATGATGACCTCGCCGTCCTTGACCACATAGTCAATATCGCGCTTCATCACGCCCCGGGCCTTGATGGCCTGGTTGATGTGGTGGGAGATGGTGCTGTTCTCCGGGTCGGCGAGGTTCTCCAGATTGAAGAACGCCTCCGCTTTCTGAATGCCCCGGCTGGTCAGGGTGGCCGTGCGGTCTTTCTCCACCACAACATAGTCGGCGTCGATGTTCTCGTCCTCTTCCTGCTTCTCGTCGACAGAGGCGACCCGCAGGCACTTCAGGCCGGAGACAAAGCGGTCCGTGATGCTGTAGAGCTCCGTGGACTTCTCGCCCTGGCCGGAGATAATCAGGGGCGTGCGGGCCTCGTCGATGAGGATGGAGTCCACCTCGTCCACGATGGCGAAGACATGTCCCCGCTGCACCAGCTCCTGGGAGTAGATGGCCATATTGTCCCGCAGGTAGTCAAAGCCGAACTCGTTGTTGGTGCCGTAGGTGATATCCGCCTGATAGGCCGCCTTCTTGGCCTCGCCCATGACGCCGTGGATAATCAGACCCACGGACAGCCCCAGGAAGCGGTAGATCTTGCCCATCCACTCCGAGTCGCGCTTGGCCAGGTAGTCGTTGACGGTGACGATATGGACGCCCTTGCCGTTCAGGGCGTTCAGGTAGGCCGGCAGGGTGGCCACCAGGGTTTTGCCCTCGCCGGTCTTCATCTCGGCGATGCGCCCCTGGTGCAGCACCACGCCGCCCACCAGCTGCACCCGGTAGGGCCGCAGCCCGATGACGCGCCACGCCGCCTCCCGGCAGGTGGCGAACGCCTCCGGCAGAATGTCGTCCAGCGTCTCTCCGTTGGCCAGGCGCTCCTTGAACTCCGGCGTTTTCGCCTGGAGCTGGGCGTCCGTCATCGCCTTGTACTCGTCCTCCAGCGCCTCGATCTTATCCACAATGGGGTAGATGGACTTCAGCTCGCGCTGGGAGGGGGTTCCGAAAATCTTGGTAAACAGGCTCATATCGCACAAACACCTCTCGGTCAGAATCCGTTTTCTTACCGGCGCAGGCCGGATTCGCGTACATATCTTACCAAGTATACCACAATCGCCCCCGGGAAAAAAGGACAAATTGTGAACATTGAGGCGGGATGCGACTTTTTCCGTCCGCTGCCCGAATGGGGTCTCCCGCCGGAAATCCTTTGCGCCGGGGGCGGATCCATAGTATAATGAGACGCACGGGATCAATCTGGAACAGGGAGGCGCGGCCGCGTGGAAAAGTGGAAAAGGAATACCGTCCACACAGTGGACATCACCGGCTACACAGCGGAGGGCGCGGGCGTGGCGCGGCTGGAGGACGGCATGATCGTCTTTGTGCCCGGCGCCCTGGCGGGCGAGACCTGTCTCATCCGGTTGCAGAAAGTAAATCGGAACGCGGCCTGGGGAAAGCCGGAGGAGGTTCTGACGCCCTCCCCGGCCAGAATTGCCCCGGACTGCCCCTGGTTTGGCCGATGCGGCGGGTGCCAGCTCCGGCACATGACCTATGAGGAGGAGCTGCGCTTCAAGCGGGCGCGGGTGCACGACGCCCTGTCGCGGATCGGCGGCCTGGAGCTGCGGACAGAGAGTATTCACGGCGCCGCGGACATCCTGCGCTACCGCAACAAGGTTCAGTTCCCCATCGCACGCGTCGCGAGCGGCAGGTTCTGCGTGGGCTTCTACCGCGCCAGGAGCCATGAGGTGATCCCGGTGAAGGACTGCCTGCTCCAGCCGGAG
The DNA here is from genome assembly GCA_964422185.1 of uncultured Oscillospiraceae bacterium. Lineage (GTDB taxonomy): Bacteria > Bacillota > Clostridia > Oscillospirales > Oscillospiraceae > CALXCT01. Next base: position 1,146 of record CAYRAG010000063.1, on the reverse strand, counting down.
GAGGCCGCGCTGCTGCGCCGGGCCCTGCTGAAATGGATGGCCCGGTGGGGCGTCAGCGCGTATGACGAGAAACGGCACAGCGGCCTTTTGCGCCACCTGTTCCTCCGCTTCGCGCAGACCGGCGTTCTCTGCTGCCTGGTCATTAACGGGGAGCCGGGAAGACGCCTTCCCCAGGAGGAGGATCTGGTTTATTCCCTCCGCGCCGCCGTCCCCGCGCTGACTGGCATCATGGTCAGCTACAACAGCGAACGGACCAATGTGGTGCTGGGCAGGGAGAGCCGGGTCATCTGGGGCCAGGACTGGCTGGACGAGACCCTGTGCGGTCTGACCTTCCGCCTGTCCGCCCCCTCGTTCTTCCAGGTAAACCGGGCCCAGACCGAGGTTCTCTACGATCTGGTGGAGGAATATGCGGGCCTGACCGGAACGGAGACCGTGCTGGATCTATACTGCGGAACCGGAACCATCTCCCTGGTCATGGCCAGGCACGCGGGGCGTGTCCTGGGGGTGGAAATCGTCCCCCAGGCGGTGGAGGACGCCGAGGAGAACGCCAGGCGCAACGGCATGGACAACGCACAGTTCTGGTGCGGCGACGCCGACAGCGCCGCGAAGCGCCTGCTGGACGAGAATCTGCGCCCCGATGTGGTCACGGTGGATCCCCCGCGCAAGGGCCTGGCGCCGGAGGTCATCCAGACTATCGCGCAGATGTCACCCCGCCGGGTCGTGTATGTCTCCTGCGACCCCGCTACGCTCGCCCGGGATCTGAAGCGGTTTCGCGAGTCCGGCTACGAGCCGGAGCGGGCCGCCGCGGTGGATCTCTTCCCCAGGACGCATCATGTGGAGTGCGTAGCGCTGCTTTCAAGGGCAGAGTAGGTCAGCGCAGCAGAGGAAAGCGGAAAGCTCCGGTGAGAGACGACAGCCTGACAGGCCGCGGCATCGCTCTTTCCTGCGAATGTCCCGGTTTTCGGGATCTTTTTCTCATGGGCAATATATGATGTCCATGACAGGACATCTCAGGAGGCGCATATGAATACCGTAAAACGAAACATGTTTTAAGGGAAAATGCCCACAAAGAACCTGATTATCCCTATAATACGGGCTGTAATTTAAGGGAAAGGCGGGCGTTTTAAGGGAATGAGAACATTTGAC
>CAYRAG010000062.1:0-8416 GCA_964422185.1 uncultured Oscillospiraceae bacterium | reverse complement strand
GGAGGGAGCGCGCCGGAGTCTGCCTTGCAGGCACCCGGCGGTTCCGGGATCCGTCTCCCGGAAAGTTCCGCTTCGCGGACATTCCCGGCGGGGCGGCCTCTCCCCCGCGGCGGCGCGGTTTTCCTGTCTGTCCCCGCTATTCTACCACATCCGCCCCGGGGACTCCAGTGCCGGGGGAAAATTCGGGGAATTTCTCCCCCGCCCGGGGGCAGATAAGCTGCGCCCGGAGGCGGATTCTCCCACTTTTCCGGCGGGATCCGCCTGCGCACGCTTTCCGCCGTGCGTCTTGACATCCCCCGCCCCCGGTGATAGACTCTGCGGGAAAGGAAAGGCGGGTTGCGGGTCTTTTCCCGCGGCGGGATGGACGAATCCCGTCCGCGAATCCGTTGACAGACAGTTTCATATCCGGCGGATGGGTGCCATCCGCGCCTTAAGAGAGATGGACGAGTCCCTCCTGAGTGTCTGCGCAGGATCTCAGGGGGGACTCTGCTTTTTTCCCCGCGCCGGGCGGCATGCCGTCTGCCGGCGCGGCGGATTCCCATGAAATTCCCGGGAGAACCGGGTTTATTCCAGGAAGAGAGGAGAGAGATCGATGGAGAAACAGTGTGCGCAGTGCGAGGAGCAGTACTGCCAGAAGCGCATCCGGGACGATCTGCCGGAGGGCTGCCCCATGCTGGCGGAGGGGTGTATCGAGGAGATGGCGGCGCAGTACGATCCGGAGGAGATCCGTGCGTTCTACGCCGACTCCCTGGAGAGCATGCGCCGGTCTTTCGGGCGGTACCCGCGGATCATCGAGGCGGTGGAGTTCTGCCGGCTGCGGGGCTACCGCAAAATCGGCGTGGCCTACTGCAGCGGCATGCTCCGGTTCGGCAGGGCGGTCAGCGAGGTATTTGAGCGGGAGGGCTTTGAGGTCTGCTCGGTCGGGTGCAAGCTGGGGGGCTTTTCCCCGGAGGAGCTGACAGGCACGCCCCCTCCGGCGCCGCCGGAAGGACGCGGGGACGCAAGACCGCCCCGGGCCGTCTGCAACCCCATCGGGCAGGCCATGCTCCTCAACGAACAGGGCACGCAGTTCAATGTGGTGGCGGGCCTGTGCGTCGGCCATGACAGCCTGTTCTTCCAGTACTCCAGGGCGCCCTGCACGGTGGTGGTGCTCAAGGACCGGCTCTTCCCGGATCAGTGCCGGCCGTCTGTGGACAGGGCGCTGCACTGGCGCGACGCGGAATCAGGCGGAGAGACTTCCTCCGCTGGAAATTTGGAAAGGAAGGAACCTGTATGAAAAAGAGTCTGATCTCCCTGTTCCTCGTTTTGACCCTGGGGCTGGGCATGCTGTGCGCGTGTTCCGGCGGCGGGGATACCGCGTCTCCCCCGCCCTCCGAGTCCGCCTCGGAGCCGGCCTCCGCGGCGCCGTCTGAGAGCGCGTCCCCCTCCGAGTCCGCCCCGGCGCAGCCGGAGACGCAGACCATCGTGGACATGGGCGGCACGGAGGTGACCCTGCCCACGGAGATCCGCACCATCGTGGACACCTGGTCTGCCGCCACGGACAACCTGTTCAACCTGGGCGCGGCGGATCTGCTGGTGTCCGCCCACTCCGCCGCGGTGTCCGAGGTCTCCCGGCTGGTCTACCCGGAGATTGCCACCCTGGAGGACTACTCCCAGGCCACCACGGAGGAGCTGATGAAGCTGCACCCGGATCTGATTATCTGCAGCAACAACGACAAGGCGGAGGAGCTGCGCCACGCCGGATTGAACGCGGTGAATCTCATGTACTCCACCTACGCGGACTTTAAGAAGTCCACGCTGCTGCTGGGCCAGATTCTCGGCGGCGAATACGAGGCCCGGGCGGAGGAGCTGGGCGAGTATGTGGACTGGGTCTCAGAGACCCTCTCGGAGGATCTGAAAGAGGTCAAAGACGAGGAGAAGCCGAAAGTCTACTACCTGATGTCCTCGGACGGATCCAACCTGTACGGCACCTGCGGCGCCGGCAGCATCATGGACGAGTGGATCACCCTGGCCGGCGGCAAACTGGCCACCGCGGAGCTGGGCAGGGGCATGGGTCTGCGGGATGTGGCCGCCGAGCAGATTCTGGCCACCAACCCGGATGTGGTCATGATCGACGGGGACAACGCCGCGGAGCTGCGGGACAGGATGAAGGCGGATCCGGCCTGGGCGGGCGTCACGGCGGTGAAGAACAACGCCATCTACTGCATCCCCAAGGGCTGCTTCTGGTGGGGCCGCCTGTGCGGCGACACGCCCCTGCAGGCCCTGTGGGCGGCCTCCGTCCTCTATCCGGATCTGGTCAGCTATGACATCCATGAGGAGACGAAAAACTACTACCGCAACTTCAAACAGTGCGACCTGACCGACGAGCAGGTGGACAGCCTGCTGCGCACGGATCTGCTGCCGTAGTGCCGCCCGGCCCGGACAGCGGATCGCGCCGGGCGTAGCGCCTGGGTGTCCCCGTGGCAGCAGTTCACCCGCTGGTTCCCGCACTCCATCCTGGTTCGCTCCCGCACCGTGCGGGAGCGGGAACGGACAGGCAAACCCGTGTCCGGGAACAGGAGTCCCGTGGCGGATCCGGACAGGGCGCACAGGAATCAGGATCTAAAATCGCCTGCGGCCTTTCCAGGCTGCGGGCGGTTTTTGCGTTCCGGGAAAAATCAGGCTGTCCCGGATCCGCGCCGTCCGGATCTCACTCGCCCGCACGGCGCCCCGGCGCGGGTACCGGGCGGGTGGAAAAAGTTTGTGCATCCTGTGCAAGAATCCCCGGCAAACTTTGGTCATTTTGTGCTTGCCAAGGCCGGGAACTGGGGTTAGAATGACAAACGCAATTAATTAGTTAATTTAATTAATTAATTAGAGACCCGGAGGGAGGACACCCGTGCGGCCGGGAACCGGCGCGGATGCCATCCCCGGATTCCGGCTGGGACACAGGGAGTTCCCGGCACAGACCGCCGACGCGGCGGTGAATCGGTTTCTCCCAGGGAAACCGCGGCGGGAGACAGCGCACCCGTGCGGACGCCTGGAAAAAGGAAAGAGAAAGGAAGGGACAGTATGAAAAAGCATGTTTGGAAGATGGCGCTCTGCCTGAGTCTGGCAGCCGCCATCCTGGTGCAGCCGGTGTTCGCCCGGGTTCCGGTGGACGAGAGCAAAATTTCCGGCAGCGCCAGACAGTATGCCTACTGGGACACCAGCCTGAGCGATGAGGAGCGGGCCGCGGATCTGATCTCCCATATGACGCTGGAGGAAAAGGCATCCCAGATGGGCTCCCATCCCGCGCCCGCCATTCCCCGACTGGGTGTGGCGGAGTACTGGTACCCCGGCGAGAACCTGAACGGAATCGCCAACATCTCCCTGTGGTACGGGAATGAGGCGGGCGACGCGCAGTCCTCGGCCACCGCGTTCTCCTCCACCCTCGCCCAGGGATCGACCTGGAATCCCGGCCTGATCGGCGAGATGGCCGACGCCATCGGCGACGAGGCCCGGGCGTTCTACAACACCTCCAACAAGGGCCTGTCTCACTGGGGCCCCTCCGTGAACCTGGCCCGCGACCCGCGCTGGGGCCGCACGGGAGACAGCTTCACGGAAGACCCGCTGCTCTCCGGATCCATGGCCTCCTCGTTTGTCCAGGGTTTCCAGGGCGATCTGGACGACAGCAGCGAGTACCTGAAAGCTCTGGCCTGCGTGAAGCACTTCGCTGCCAACAACGCGGAGCTCACCCGATCCAACGGATCCTCCAACATGAGCGAGGCGGAGATGCGGGAGTACTACCTGCGCCATTTTGAGACCATGATCGAGCAGGCGGATCCCGCCATCGTCATGGCCGCCTACAACGCCATCAACGGCATCCCCTGCCATGCCAACTATGTGCTGCTCACCGAGATTCTGGAGCAGACCTGGGGCTTCGACGGCTGGGTGATCTCCGACAACACCGGCGTGGAGAATGTGAACAACAACTACGGCGCCAACGGCACGAACGCCACGGAGCCCGACCGCGCCGACCGCAGTGCGTTCCCCGTGCTGGACGGCGGCGATGAGGACGACACCGGCCTGGCGAAAGCGAATGTGCAGGACATGCTGGACGGCATCGCCACCACGGTGCACGCCGGCGTGGATCTGGATCTGAAGCCCGGCGTGACGCCCACCGGCAACGCATATCAGTACTACATGGTGCAGGCGGTGCAGAAAGGGCTGATTGCCGAGTCCGATCTGGACGAGGCGCTGCTTGATATCTTCACCACCCGGTTCGCCACCGGCGAGTTTGACCGCGCCAGCGACTACACCGATGGCTACCAGTCCGTGGCCAGCTTCATCATGGCGCACCAGGATCTGGCCGAAGAGGTGGCCGAACAGGCCATTGTCCTGCTGGAGAACAAAGACAATTTCCTGCCCGCCGACATCGGCGACTACACCACCATTGCCGTGGTGGGCCAGTACATTGAGGAGCTGCTCTACTCCGACTACAAATCCAACAACACCTGGCGCGATGAAAACGGCGTGAGCGTCTCCTTTGTGGACGGCATCCGGGGCGCCGTGGAGGAGTACAATCAGGCCAACGGCACAAAGGTGCAGGTGGAGTCCATAGTGCTCACGGAAGATCCGGATACCGGAAAGGTCTCCCTACCGGACGACGGCCAGGGCGGGCAGAGGTGGAACCGCATCTTCACGGACGAGAAGACCCTCACCATCTACATCCCCGCCACCCGCATCACCATGATGGAGTCCGGGGCTGACGCTGGCGAGGGCAGCGACCGCCAGAGCCTGGCGCTGCCCCGCGGCCAGGAGGAGCTGGGCGTGCAGCTGGTCGGCAGCTGCGCGAACCTGATTGTGGCGCTGCACACGCAGTCCATCTCGGATGTGGACTGGGCAAAGGACGCCGACGCGCTGCTGTGGGCCTCCTACCTGGGCGAGAAACAGGGCGCCGCCCTGGCCAATGTGCTCTTTGGCAAGACGAGCCCCTCCGGCCGCCTGACCACCACCTGGTACGCGGACGACCGCCAACTGGGCGAACTCCAGCACGACTACGGTATCTACCCCGGCGACGGCAGCTACGGCCGCACCTACATGTACTTCACCGGCGATGTGTCCTATCCTTTCGGGTACGGCCTCAGCTACGCCACCTTTGACTACTCCGGCTTCCATGCCAGCAAGACCGCCGGCGTCACCGGCGACGACACGCTGACTTTCACCGTCCGGGTGAAGAACACCAGTGCCGTGGACGCCTACGATGTCCTCCAGGTCTACGCGGTGGGGCCCAACGCCGTGCGGCCCAACCGGGCAGATAAACAGCTGGCCGGCTTTACGAAAGTCTTTGTGCCCGCCGGGCAGACGGTCACCGCCAGCATTCCCGTGGAGATGTTCGACCTGTCCGTGTGGGACGAGGCCGGCGACCGCTTCACCCTGGAGACCGGCTCCTACCGGTTCTACCTTGGCTCCGACTGCGAGAGCGCGATCCCGGGCTGCGAGATGAACCTCTCCGTCACCGGGGACATCACGCCCAACCTGAAACATGTCACCCTCACCCCGGATGCCTTTATCCTGGAGCCCGGAGAGAGCGCGAAGACCTCCGTCTCCGTCTCTCTGGTCAACGACACGCTGTATCATGACATCCCCGGTGATGTGACCCTCTCCTACTCCTCCAGCAATCCCGCCGTGGCGGCGGTGGGCGCGGACGGCATCATATCCGCCGCGGGCAACGGCGTCTGCACCGTCTCGGTCACCGCGTCCAGGGACGGCGTCAGCGTCACGGACACCCAGGCCGTGGTGGTGGCGGAATCCATGACCCCGTACACCGATGTGAAGAGCACCGACTGGTTCTACAGTGCCGTGGCGTACGCCCACTCCGAGGGTCTGATGGAGGGCGTGGGCGGCGGCCGCTTTGACCCCAATGTGAACATCAACCGCGCCATGTTCCTCACCGTCCTGGCGAATATGGACGGCGTGCGCGCCGAGGGCGGCCAGACCTGGTACTCCAACGCCGTGGACTGGGCAAAATCCAGGGGCATCAGCGACGGGGCGGATCCTGAGGGCCTCCTGAGCCGCCAGGAGATGATTCTCATGCTCTACCGCTTTGCCGGCAGCCCGGAGGCCAGCGGAACACTGGACTTTGCCGACGCCTCCCAGGTGCCCGCCGGCGCGGTGGACGCCATGAGCTGGGCGGTGGATCAGGGCATCATCGGCGGCGTGGGCGATAACCAGCTCGCGCCCCAGGGCACTTCCACCCGCGCTCAGATGGCCGCCATCCTTATGCGGTACTGCAATCTGTGACCTGATATAGCCCTTTCCGCAAAGGGCGCAAGAGCGAAACACAATTCCCGCCCCGTCCGGAGAGGACGGGGCGGGAATTGTGATCTTCCGCCTCCGGGTACGGCCCGGCCGAAGCGGCGGCGCCTGGTGGATGGCGCGGATCGCCGGCCCTGGACGCGCAAAAGGCCTGGCATCCATTTCGAATTCTCCCGGAACGGCGGCGTTCCGCCTGACGGACAGATTCCGGGGCAGACGGAGCCGCCGGGCAGAAAAAAGGAGCGCCGGGAAGTCCCCGGCGCCGCCCTCACTCCAGGATCTCGATGTGCTCTATCTCTTCCGCGTAGACCAGCACGCCGCAGCCGTCGTCTCTCGTCGCGAGAATCGAGTGATCCGGCACATCGTCGTTGTCTTCGTTGTCGTAGTCGCTCTCGTACTCGTCCACGACGCCGGTCCACTCCAGACCGTCTGTCTCCCGCACCCGAACCCGCTGCTCCACGCTGCGCTGCATGATGGCAACAATCTCTTCCCGGGTCATCGCGCATCCACCCCCGATTCTGTTCTGTTCGCGCCGGAACCGCCCGGGATATCCATCCGCGGGTCTCCCGCGCATCGGATTGTGTCCTGCCATGCACGCGGGGCGCGGTCATGCGCCAAAGCGCACAAAAAGAGGACGCCGCATCTGTTTGACATTCTCCCCCGATGAAACATCGTGGGATTCCAGGCTCATTGGAGTTCGTCTGTTCCCGGCGAGCAATCGGCGCGGGTATTCGTACACAGGCCTGGTTCTGGCCCGTATGATTGCTACATGCGGGCCGGGGCTATGTCATGAGCCCTCACGGGGCCGGTCTGCCGCTGCCGGGCGGCAACCCCCGTGCAGACAGCCTCAGCGGGAAGACCGCCGGCCGGCTGTCCCAGGCTGGGCACCTCTTATATTGATTGCGCCAACCAGATCGCGGTGGCCTTTAACGCCACATGCGGAACATCGATAGGTTCGATCCTTTGCCTTATTCCTCCTGCCACAGATCGGACAGGTCTGACCTGTACAGGCGGGGTCAACTGTTTCTACACGGATGCCCGCCGCAGGCTGATACAAAATGCAATGGAAACCTGATTTTTATTGGATTTCTTTTGCTTCGAACAGCAAAGCATACTGTGTAGTGCTACTTTGCTGTGAATTTAAGGTTTACTGTTCCCGTTGCTGTCCACCGATACGGCAGGGCATTTAATACCCAAATCAACGCCCATTACAGGGCCGTCTTAAGGGACATAGTCTTTTTCTTCCAGCGGACTGGTGGAACTGTACGCAATCTGAGCTACATACTTCCCGTTCTTTTTGGTGATGCGGAGCGTCCCGAGTTTCACGGAATTCAGCGTATTGAAAATTTCCTCCGGATCACAACCGCCGCTGAGATTGATTTTCACCTGGATTCTGGTGGTTCTGCCATCCTCCAGCACGGGGATGCTGAGGTATTTATTCTCTTTGAAGCCGTAGCTCTGGTTATCCCATATCGCGGCGGGCTTCCTGAGAACGGGGTACTTTACTGTCTGATATTCAGGCTCTCTGGCATCCTCCCCGTTGGCGAGTTTCTCTTTGTACCACTGCTCCAGACGGCGGTTTTCTTTCCCCACCTCAACGATCTTTTGATTCGTCTTTTTCCATATGGACATTGCCTCCCTGGCGGCCTGGTCTTTCAAGGCGGACGGGAGTTGAACTCCGCGCATGTCACGGGAGGACAGCACAGGCATATCGTCCACGGCAATCGCACAGTCCAGAAGTTCATTTATGGTACTGATGAAGCAATGCGTCGTTTGCTCAAGAATCTCCTTTTGCGCATTCGTGGGCAACAGGCCAAGTTGCATCGTCAACATCATGGTCTGCACATCCTTTCTTTTCATCTACAGGCTCCCCTGCTCCGAGACATATTATATTATAGCACGGACTGGCCAGATATGCAACAATTATAGTCGAGATTCCGCATATTATCTCATATATTTTTAGCGCAGCTGTCGTAGATGTGAAACTCGGAAAAAAGTATCGGAATATGAGGAAAAAATTTTAAAATGTAGCCGTAAAGTTCAGTTATGGCTACAGGCGCTGGCTCATATGTCAGTGTTCAGCGCTTTCATCCCACCATCACAGATGGTGGGTTTTCCCGCGCTGTTTTTTATAAAA
>CAYRAG010000061.1:2942-8459 GCA_964422185.1 uncultured Oscillospiraceae bacterium | reverse complement strand
CCGGCATCTCCCGGCGGCGGCGCGGCCGCGCCTGCGGGAGGGGCCTGCGGCTCCGGCGCCTGGCGCCTGCCCTGCCCGGCGGCGTACCGGGAGCAGGCGCATCCGGGATTTTTCGAAAATCGAAATCCGGGAACCTGTTCTGCCGCAGCGGGTACGGGACTTTTGCCGCGGAACGGCAAAATTTACCGGATCTTTAGTGTTGACAGCCCGAAAACAATGTGTTACAATTCGGTTACATTTTTGGAAAGGCCTGAGACCGATGGCACAGCAGGATATCCCCCTCACCTACCGAAACCGCCCGCTCCGCCGGAAAGACAACCTCATCTACTACGGGAGCATGGCGGACAAGTACATTATCATGATGCAGGTTCTGGAGACCAGGAAGGTGGACGACCTGGATGTGGCGACCAGGGTCGCGCTGCAGCTTCAGCTCACGGATCCGGACTTGAAGTCCCGGGACAGAGTGGTGAAGAAGAGCGAGAAGGGCGACCTCTATACCGCGATGGATCTCGCTTCCGTCTGGCTGGAGAGAGCGCTGGCGGGGAAATAACCCTGCGGCGGTCTGGAAGCGCACCGCACGACGGCGTGCGGGGAACCGGGAGACGCACAGAATAATTTGGGAGGCTGTTTATCATGGATCAGTTCAGGCGATTCCTGCGTATCGCGATGATCACCGCCACTTTGGCCGTGACCTGTGTCCTCACCACCGCCTTTGCCGCGGGGCAGACCGCAGTCACCACAGACAGCCTCAGGCTGCGGGAGCAGGCGGACGCCTCCGGGGAGATCCTCACGACCGCCCCCAAGGGCGCCCAGGTGACCATTGTAGAGGACGCAGGTGACGGCTGGTACAAAGTGAACTACGCAGGCCGCACCGGCTATATGTCCGCGGAGTATCTGGATACCGCCGCCGTGAAGTCCTATGTGAAGACCACGGACAATGTGAATCTGCGCAGCAGCGCCAGCACGGACGCGGAGAAGCTCGCCACGGTGCCCAGCGGCACGACGCTGGAGCTGATCAGCGAGACGGACGACGGCACCTGGTACAGGGTGCTCTTCCGCGACGAGACGGGCTTTGTCAGCGCGGACTACGCGGAGAAGACGGACGGCAACCCCGCCGCCGCCACCGTGTTCTATGTCCGGGCCACGGATACCGTGAACATCCGTGCGCAGGCCAGCACCGAGAGCGAGATCGTGGGCCGGCTCTCGACGGGCGCCGCTGCCACGCTGGTGGATGACAGCGTGGAAGGCTGGTACGAGGTGGATAAGGACGGCGTACGGGGCTTCGTCAGCGCGGACTACGCCGAGATTACGGACAGCAACTCCTCCTCTCTGCGCCAGCAGATTGTGGATTTTGCCATGCAGTACAAGGGCTGCCCCTATGTGTACGGCGCCTCCGGCCCCAGATCCTTTGACTGCTCCGGCTTTACGAGATTTGTGTTCTCCCACTTCGGGTACTCCCTCCACCGCTCCGCCGGGGATCAGTGGTATGACGGGACAGCCATTTCCAAAGGGGAGCTGCAGCCCGGAGACCTGTTGTTGTTCAACTCCGGCGGCGCGAAGCTTGCCACCCATGCGGGGCTGTATATCGGCGGGGGCAAATTTATCCACGCCTCCACCTCCCGGACCGGCGTCATCATCAGCGACCTGTACAGCGACTATTACACCAGAGTGTATGCGGCCGCCAGAAACATTGTAGGCTAAACATCAAAAACGAGCGGGCAGGAACCGGTTTCCTGCCTGCTTTTTTTCGCCCCGGCGGCCGGGGCGCCCTCTGTGGGTTTCGTCCGGGCGGCGGCCGGGGACGGTCAGGACACGCCGCGCCGGCATGCCCGGAGGAGACGCGGGACGCACAGACCGGCGGCCGCCGTGCGGCGCCCCGGATCGGTTTCTTCCGCCCTCTCCCGATCCGGACGGTTCGTCGCCGGGCGCGCCGGATGAGGTCACGGGCCGTTTCTCCGCCGCCGGGGGCTGTGTCCGGTTTTCGGGACAGCGGGGAGGGAAACCGCCCGGAAAAGTGAAAAAAAGATTGCAATTCCCCCGGGGACTCTGCTAAGATGGACACAGAGCAAAACCCAGTGTTTCGATATACTTTGAGGAGGAGGGTATCCCATGTCGGCTGAGTTGCTCGTGGAACAGGTCAAACTGGGCGGAAAGGGGAAGCTGAAACTTCCCAAAAAGGTGCGCAGGGCGCTGGGCGTGTCCAAAGGAGACTGCGTCGCGTTCCTCGTGGAGGACGGCGCGGTACGGATCGTGAACGCGGACGCCTGTGCGCAGGCGGAGCCGCAGTGCGAAGCGGAGGAAGAGCAGGAGGAAACCGGCGCCCCGGAGGAGCCGGACGAGCCGGAGATCGCGGAGCAGCCGGGGGAATGCGCCGGCCCCGGAGACGGAGAAGTCCCGGGGGAACCGGCCCCGGACGCGGAGCCGTAACCGTCGAAACGCGGCGGTCTGCGCGGGGGGACGGATCTGCCCGCGCAGGCCGCGCCGGAACAGCCGCCCCGTCTCAGACCGGCCGTGCGCCGGGCGGGTTGCGAACCGGGGGAGAAGACGGATCCGGCGGCGGAGAAGACGCCCCGCGCCCGGGGGGATCGTTAAAAAAATCACACAAATCCCGCGGCGCCCCCTTGCACTTTCCCGGGAATTGGAATAGAATAGATCCGCGGGAACGGATGAGCGCCCGCGGCGCAACCACATCACATGAGGAGGTCACACTTATGCCGAACATTGATTCTCTGAAGGAGACTGTTTCCGATCTGGCTCATGCCGGTGTCGCCAAGGCCAAACAGGTCGCGGAGATCTCCAGGCTGAAAGCCTCGAACATGGCCGAAGAGGATACCATAAAGAAAGCCTATGTAGAGCTGGGCAAGCTGTACTACGCGGAGCGGGGCGACTCCCCTGAGGCCGCCTATATCGCGGGCTGCCAGAAGATCACGGACGCGAAGGCGAACATCGAGGCGAACAACGCCCGGATTGCCGAGCTGAAGGAGAAGACCGGCGAAAAGGACGAGGACGACGAGCCGGCGGACGAAGTCCAGGCCGAAGAAGCGGAGGAGCCTGCCGCGGAGGAAGCCGCCCCGGCGGAGGAGCCCGCGCAGCCGGAGCAGCCGGACGGAGAGAGTAACTGAATTCATTTGACAAAAGAGAGGCCTCCGGCCTCTTTTTTGTTGCCCCGCGGGGATTCCGGGCATTCCCCTTTCCCGCTGCCTCCGCGCCGCGGGGAGGCGGAATGAACCCCGTCCGCGCTCCGCCTGTGCTTCCCGGCGGGGGACGCGCCTGGTGAAAATCATTGACCGGCCGGGGAGAAAACGGTAAAATAAGGCAGATTGATCTCAAAAAAGACAGGAGAGCGGCAGAGTTGGAACGAGACGAGGAACTGAGATTCTGCAGGGCGCGCAGAGCCGTCATTGCGCAGGAGTTTTCCCGGCTGAATCCGCAGCAGCGCTCGGGGGTGCTGGCCACGGAGGGGCCGCTGCTCCTGCTGGCGGGCGCGGGCAGCGGGAAGACCACCGTGCTGATCCACCGCATCGCGAACCTCATGAAATACGGGCGGGGTTCGGACAGCAGCGAGGTGCCTACCCGGGTGACCCGGGAGGATCTGGAATTTCTGGAGCGGTACGCGCAGCACCCGGACGAGTCGGGCAGGGCGCGGGCGGAGAGCCTGTGCTGTCTGGATCCCGCGGTGCCCTGGTCCATTCTCGCCATCACTTTTACGAACAAGGCGGCCGGGGAGCTGAAAGACCGGCTGGAGCGGATGCTGGGACAGGAGGCCCGGGACATCTGGGCGTCCACCTTTCACTCCGCCTGCGTGCGGATCCTGCGCCGGGATATCGACAGGCTGGGCTTCCCCAGGTCGTTCACCATCTATGACACGGACGACTCCACGCGGGTGATGAGGGGGATCCTCCGGGATTTCAACCTGGACGATAAACTGTTCGAGCCCCGTTCCGTGCTGCGGAAGATCTCCCGGGCCAAGGATGAGGGGCTGCTGGCGGAGGACTACCGGGCAGATCCCGCGGTCAAATCGGATCACCGGCTGAGAAAAATCGGCGAGCTCTACGCGGAGTACCAGCGCCGGCTCTGGGACGCCGGCGCCCTGGATTTTGACGACCTGATCCTCCACACCGTCCGGCTGCTGCAGGAGTTTGAGGATGTCCGCTCGTTCTACCAGAGAAAGTTCCGGTATGTGCTGGTGGACGAGTACCAGGACACGAACCATCTGCAGTACCTGCTGGTCTCCCTGCTGGCGGGCGGATATGAAAACCTGTGCGTGGTGGGGGACGACGATCAGTCCATCTACCGCTTCCGGGGGGCCACCATTGAGAATATCCTCTCGTTTGAGGAGCAGTATCCGGACTGCCGGGTCATCCGGCTGGAGCAGAACTACCGCTCCACCCAGAACATCCTGGACGCCGCCAACGCCGTGATCCGGAACAACAAGGGACGCAAGGGGAAAGAGCTGTGGACGAAGCAGTCCGGCGGGGACAGACTGCAGATTTACACCGCCCGGGATCAGATGGACGAGGCCTCCTTTGTGGCGGACGAGATCCTCAGGGGGTACCGGAGCGGCCGGCCGTGGAAGGATTACGCGGTGCTCTACCGGATGAACGCCATGTCCAACAGCGTGGAGACCGCGCTGCGCAGCAGCGCTATCCCCTACCGTGTCTTCGGGGGCATGCGGTTCTATGACCGCGCCGAGGTGAAAGACATGCTCGCCTACCTCAGCGTCGTGAACAACCCCCAGGACAATCTGCGCCTGGTGCGGATCATCAACAACCCGCCCCGGGGCATCGGGGGAACGACGGTGGCGCGGGCCCAGGCGCTGGCGACGGAGCGGGGCGTGCCGCTGTGGGAGATCATCCGGAACGCCCGGCAGTACCCGGATTTGCTGCGCGCCGCGCCCAGACTGCTGCAGTTTGCGGATCTCATCGAGGATCTCCGGGCCCTCTCCGAGCAGATTCCCCTGCCGGACTTCTACCGCGAGGTGATGAGCCGCACCGGCTACGCCCGGATGCTGGAGGAGAAGAACACCACGGAGGACCGCAGCCGCCTGGAGAATGTGCAGGAGCTGATGACCTCCATCCGGGACTATGTGGGCAGCGCCGGGGACAAAGCCTCTCTCGCCGGCTATCTGTACGAGGTCGCACTGTACACGGACATGGACAGCCGGGACGACAGCGAGGACTGTGTCGCCCTCATGACCATGCACGCCGCCAAGGGGCTGGAATTCCCCGTGGTCTTCGTCATCGGGGTCGAGGAGGGGATCTTCCCGGACAGCCGGAACACGGACAACACGGAGGCGATGGAGGAGGAGCGCAGGCTGTGCTATGTGGCCATGACCCGCGCCAGAGAGCGCCTCTACCTGACCTGCGCCCGCAGCCGGATGCTCTTCGGCTACACGAAGACCAACATGCCGTCCCGGTTCCTGGACGAGATCCCGGAGGAGCTGACGGATCGCGCCGGCGCGGGGTCGGACTGGGACGGCCTGGGGGATCCCGGCGATGAGGACGACTGGGACGATCT
>CAYRAG010000061.1:0-2842 GCA_964422185.1 uncultured Oscillospiraceae bacterium | reverse complement strand
CCCGGGGACATGGTACAGCACAAGGCGTTCGGGAAAGGCATGGTGCTCTCCTCCCTCCCCATGGGCGGGGACGAGCTGGTGGAGATCGCCTTTGACGAGGTGGGCACGAGGAAACTCATGCTCAAAGCCGCCCGGGCGTATCTGCGGAAACTCAACTGAGCAAAACCGCCCGGGTGCGGCTTCGCGCCCGGTGGGGTTCTGATCCGCCGTCTCCCGTCCGCGGGACGCGCCGTGCGGGACAGAACCCGGTGGGCTGCGGGATCCCGGACTTTCCGAAGATCGGTCTCCGGTCTGGTGTGCGTCCACGGCAGGAGGCGCCGGAACCGCCTGGAGGCCGGATCCGCCGGATCCCGGTGGGGCAGGCGGAGCAGGTATCTCATTAGGTTTACATAATATATCAATGAAAGCCCGGCACGGCTTCCGGCGGCCCGGTTTCCGGGGACGCCCCGGGGCTTCCGGCCTTTCGGCTCGGCGCCGGTTTGCGGGCGCCGGGGAATTTGAGAGTGTGTCCGGGCGTACCGGCGCAGTGGAATCGCCGGGAGGCGTCCGGCGCCGCGGGGGCACGGGAGCAGAGAGGCTTTTATCAAGGGCCTGCTTCACACCGTGCGGCGGCCGGTGAGCCCCGGGAGGCGGGAGGTTTCGCACCGGGGGGAGAGACCCGTGACAGTCGCCGCGGGGGAACCTGCTTGCGGGCTTGCAGAAGGAGGCGGAGACGGGAAAGTGAACGCGAATCAGGTCGTCATGATCATTCTGGCCGTCTTCTTTGTCCTGGGCGCACTGGATCGCTGCCTGGGCAATAAGATCGGGTTCGGGAAGGAGTTTGAGCGGGGCTTTGGCCTGATGGGCACCATCGCGCTGAGCCTGCTGGGGCTGAACTGTATCGCCCCGGCGCTGGCGGATGTGCTCCGGAGAGTCATTGTGCCCGTCTACCACCTCTTCGGGGCGGACGCCGCCATGTTCGCCGGGACTTTCTTCTCCCCGGACGCCGGCGGCTACGCCGTGGCGGCACAGCTGGCGGAGGATCCGGAGATGGCGTACTTCTCCGCCATGGTGGTGGGCTCCATCTTCGGGGCGGCCATCACCATGGCGATCCCCATCGCCTACGGCATGATCCCGAAGGAGGACACCCGGTATCTGGCCGTGGGCATGCTCTCCGGGTTCATCGGGGTGCCGCTGGGCGGCTTCGCCGGCGGTCTGGCGGCGGGCCTGGAGCCTGTGGTGATCTTCCACAATCTCATCCCCGTGATCCTCATCGCCGTGGTGGTGATCTTCGGCCTGGCGCTGTTTCCGCGCCAGACGATCCGGGTGTTCCAGGTCTTCTCCAAAATCCTGCAGGTGATCATCATGTTCGGCCTGGTCTGCGGCGCGGTGCAGAAGATGACCGGGTTCTCCATCCTGAAGAACATCCAGCCCATCGACCAGGCGTTTCTCACCGTGGGCACCATCGGGCTGACGCTGGGCGGTGCGCTGCCCCTTATCTGGCTCATCACCCGGGTGTTCCGGGGCCCCCTGGAGCGCGTGGGGAACAGACTGGGGGTGAATCCCCCCACCATCGCGGGCTTCTTCGTGGCCCTGGCCAGCATTGTGCCGGCGTACGCCAACATGAAGGACATGAATGTCCGGGGAAAGGTGCTGGTGTCCGCGTTCACCGCCACCTCCGCCAACATTCTGGGCCCCCATCTGGGCTTTATCGCCTCCACGAATCAGGAGTACATCATCCCCATGATGGTGGCGAAAGTGGTCTCCGCCTGCATCGGCCTGCCGGTGGCGCTGTTCTTCTGTAAGCGCCTGTTTGAGAAAGAGGAGAGTCCGGCATGAGTTTCCATCAGGGCATGATGATCGTCATCGCCGTCTTCTTCACCCTGGGCGCACTGGACCGGTGTCTGGGCAATCGCCTGGGGTTCGGGCCGGAGTTTGAGAAGGGCTTCGGCCTCATGGGCAAGATCGCCCTGAGCATCATGGGTCTGGTGTGCATCGCCCCGGTGCTGGGGGATCTCCTCGCCCCGGTGATCGTGCCGGTCTACCGCTTTCTGGGCGCGGATCCGGCCATGTTCTCCGGCACTTTCCTGGCGCCGGACTCCGGTGGCTACTTCATCGGCGCGGAGCTGGCGGAAGACCCGGAGATCGCCTACTTCGGCGGTCTGGTGGTGGCCGCCGCCATGGGCGGGGTGATCTCGTTCACCATCCCCACCGCCTGCGGGATCATTGAGAAAGAGGACACCCGGTTCTTCGCCGTGGGCGTGCTGTCCGGGTTCATGGTGGATCCCATCGGCTGCTTCTTCGGGGGCCTGGCGGCCGGCCTGCCGCCGATCACGGTGCTGCGCAACCTCGTGCCGGTGGCGATTATCGCGCTGCTCATTGTGCTGGGCCTGGCGCTGATCCCGGACAAGATGATTAAGGGGTTTCAGATCTTCTCCCGGGTGCTGATCATCATCATCATGATCGGGCTGGTGCTGGGCGCCGTGGAGAAGATGACCGGATGGAAGATCGTGGAGGGCACCAACCCCATCACGGACGGCTTCCAGACCGTGGGCTCCGTCACCCTGACTCTGGCCGGCTCCATCCCCCTGGTGTGGTTCATCTCAAAGGTGGCGGGAAAGCTGCTGGATCGCCTGGGGAACCTGATCGGGGTCAACGGCGTCACCGTGACCTGCATGTTCATCTCCCTGTCCAGCGTGGTGCCCGCGTTCGCGGAGTTTAAGAACATGAATGTCCGGGGCAAGGTGGTTATGGGCGCGTTCAGTGCGTCAATGTCCAACGCCCTGGGGGCCCATCTGGGCTTCGCCGCCACCACCAATCCCCGGTATATCCTGCCCATGTTCCTGGCCAAGCTCATCGCGGG
>CAYRAG010000060.1:0-9086 GCA_964422185.1 uncultured Oscillospiraceae bacterium | reverse complement strand
ACACAGTATCTGGAAAATGCCATCAGCGTCCGGGATCCGGCGGCGCCGGGTCAGGGAAAAGAAGTGTTTTACCACGCCACTCTGCTCACCATTCTGAAGTTATGCAACGGCCTGGATGTCGAGTCCAACCGGGAAAGCGGGGACGGCTACCCGGACATCCAGGCGAGGATGAAAGAAGGGCAGACAGGGTTCGTCATCGAGCTGAAATACGCGGGAGACGGGAATCTGGAACGGTCGTGCCGGGAAGCGCTGGAGCAGATAGAAAGCCGCCGGTATACGAAAGAACTGGAAAAAAAGGGGATGGAAACTATCCTGAAATACGGCATCGCGTGCGAAAGGAAAAGCTGCAGGGTCATGCTGGGATGAGGGTATGATACAGAAGAAACCGGAGGGCTGCTTCCATGCGGCTCTCCGGTTTTTCTGATCCTGCTCTTTCCCGGTTCGGCCGGACCTGCCGCGAAAGCGGTACCGCCCGCGCCCGGTCTGAACACGCGGTCAGAGAAAGGGTTGCAGACCCGGGGTAAGCGTTTCATCCGCAGGTGTGAAAAAGGAGCCCTGAGGCGATTTGCGTCTCAGAACCCCCAATCACGATTCTACGGCCCGTTTCCGCAAACCTCCACGGGATCGGTCCCCCCGGTGGCCCGCGGTGCAACGACTTTTGCAAAACCCGGATCAGGTATCTGCGGGGATCCACCCTGTTCTGTTCCGCCCCGTCCCGCGCCTCTTAAACCAACAGATTGCGTTTCCTTCTCTGTCTTCCCGTCCGGTCAGCGTGTCTTCTGCGCATCCCGCAACGCACAGCGTGACTGCCGGTACAGCGGGGAATTTATTCTATCCGCCCCTCCCCCGGCTGACCGTCCGGCTGAGACACAGGCCCCTTCCTCCGTGATCGAACCGCGGCCTGTGAGAATCTCAAGTACTCCACCGCGGTTCAGACTGATCCGGGCTGCCTCGGCGGCCGCCCGAGTCACAACCTGCCCGCGCAGCGCGAACCGGCGCACTCCGGCGGCCGGGCCGCAGATCCGATGCGGCGCGGGAGAACGGGCCCCGCGGCATCCTCTGCCCGGTTCAGTCGTCCGAGAAGTCCGCGGCCAGCAGCTTTTCCGCCATCTTCCGGGCGCCCAGGATCCACACCCGATCCCCGGTCTGGATGGTCATATTCACATCCGGCTGCAGGATGGGCAGTTTGTCCCGCTGAAGCCCCAGCACCATGCAGTGATAGGTCTCTTTCAGACCGCTGGTGCGGATCGTCCGGCCCTGAAGTGCGGATTTCCGGCTCACCGGCAGGGCGTAGACGAACAGATCCGTCGACTCCCCGCCCTGGCTCTCCATGAACTGCCGCAGCGTCTGGCAGGACTCCGGCTCCTCCCTGCCCAGGCCGAGATGCAGCGCACGCAGATCCTCCGGCAGGCCCAGCAGGAGCAGCTGATCCCCCTCCCGCAGCACCATGTCCGCGGCAGGCATGTTGTAGTGGTGCCGGCCCCGGACGACCCGGATGACGCTGACGCTGTATAGATGGCCCCAGTTGAGCTGCTTGAGGGATCTGTCCGCGATCAGGCGGGTGCACACCGTCTCGCACACCACCAGCTCCTCATCCAGCCACTCCGTGGCGTCCCCGTCCTGATCCCGGTGCAGGCTGCGCTCGTTGAGGTTCGCCATGAACCGCGCCTCCGCGGAGATATAGGCGGAGGACATCCAGCCGCTCTTATAGATAATCAGGATCGCCGCCGCCACCATGAGCAGCAGCCACAGGCTGTTGATGTCCAGCATGACCTTCAGCGGTGTGAACACCAGGGCCACAATGAGCAGGAAGCGCAGCACCGTCAGGGTGATCAGCGGCAGCCGGAACCGGCGGTCTTTCACCCACAGGGTGGTGAATTCCGTGGAGTGCAGATCCAGCATGGGCCGGATAAACAGGGCGATCCCCGCCACGCACAGCACGGCGCTGAGGATGCGCACCAGCCACGGAGACAGCGGCGTACGCAGCAGAAGCGGATAGACCACAAGCCAGCCCAGCAGCGAGACACCGGCCATCAGGGCGCCGTAGAGCGCCGTGCGCTTGATAAACCGCCGCAGGAAATTCGCCCAGTCGCTGTCCTGCTCCTCCCGGACATCGCTGTCATCGTCCCCGGTGTACCGATCCAGGGCGGCGAGCAGTTTGTCCGGCAGCAGCCGCCGGCACAGGGCGTAGATCTTCCCTGAGTTCCTGATGGAGATGGGGGTGGTCAGGGTGGTGATCACGGACACCGCCACGATAATGGGGTACAGGTAGTCCGAGGTCACCCCGAGGGACACGCCCAGGGAGGCGATGATAAACGCGAACTCGCCGATCTGGGACAGGGCGCAGCCGCTGTACACGGCGGTCTCCAGCGACTGGCCGGACAGCAGCACGCCCATGGCGTTGAACACCAGCTTGAACACCAGCGTCACCGCGGTGATAATGAGGATGGGCACGATGTACCTGACGATCATCGCCGGCTCGATCATCATGCCCACGGACAGGAAGAACACGGAGCCGAACAGATCCTTGATCCCGCTGGTCAGGCGCTCCACCCGCTCCGCGTGCACCGTGCCCGCCAGCAGGGAGCCGGCCAGGAACGCGCCCAGCGCGGAGGAGAAGCCCAGAAAGTCCGCCAGAAGCACCATGCCGAAGCAGATCCCCAGGGAGACGAGCAGCAGCGTCTCGTCCGTCATGAACTTCTCCGCACGCCGCAGCACGGTGGGCAGGATGTAGATCCCCAGCACCAGCCACATCACGAGAAACAGCACCAGCATGCCCATCTGGATCACCAGCTCGCCGCCGGAGATATTCCGGCTGACGGAGATGGTGGACAGGACAATCATCATGAAGACCCCGGCGATATCCTGGATCACCAGCGTCCCGCAGCACAGCTGGGCGTACCGGGCGGAGGACACGCCCAGCTCGTCAAAGACCTTGATCACGATAATGGTGGAGCTCATGGAGAGCATGCCGCCCAGGAAGATGCTGTCCATACTCGACCAGCCCATGGCCTGCCCCACCAGGTACCCGGTGACCAGCATGCCGAACACCCCGGTGACCGCCGTGATCATCGCGGCCCTGCCCACGCTGATCAGCTTGTGCAGATTGAACTCCAGACCCAGCCCGAACATCAGCACAATGATGCCGATCTCGCTCCAGGTCTCAATGGACGCCTCATCCCCCACGGTGAAGAAGAACGGCATGTAGGGGCCCACAAGAAAGCCGGCCAGAATATAGCCCAGCACCAGCGGCTGATTGAACCGCCGGAACACCACGGCCACAATGCCCGCGGTGAGCAGCATGAGCGCCAGGTCTGAGATCAGTTTTGGCATGGGACTATCCTCCTCCAGAAACAGGATCCGTCCGGTGTCCCCGCGGGGGGCCCGGAGGCCCGGGGCACAAAGGAGTGATTGCAATCCTGTCCGGCCCGTTGTAGAATAGGGGCGAATCTTCCCGGTCTTCGCGGCCGGGAGCGGACAGGCGGGGTTGTGTATGGCGGACAAGCGTACCTGGGAGCGCAGAGGCAAACGGCTGGCGGAGATCGTGAATGTCGGCGCGGCCACGGATCGCGTCAGCCGGGGCTACGACCTGCTCAACACCATCGCCATCGTGGTCAACCTGGTAGTCAGCGTGCTGTACACCTTCGAGTCCATCCGGGCCGCCTGCCAGCACCTGCTGCTGATCGTGGAGGCCGTCACGGTGATGTTCTTCGCCGTGGACTATGTGCTGCGGGTGTGTACCGCCAGGTACCTCTATCCGAAGCTGCCGCCCAAAAAGGCGGTTTTGAAGTATGTCCTCTCGTTCACGGGCATTGTAGACCTGCTGTCTTTCCTGCCCTATTTCCTGCCCATCTTCTTCCCCGCCGGCGCGGTGGCGTTCCGCATGTTCCGGGTCGTGCGCATCTTCCGGCTGTTCCGTATCAACGCGTACTACGACTCCCTGAATGTCATCGCCGAGGTCATCAGCAGCAAGAAACAGCAGCTGATCTCCTCCGTGTTCATCATTCTCGTGCTGATGCTGGCCTCCAGCCTTTGCATGTACAGCCTGGAGCACGATGCGCAGCCGGATGTGTTCACCAGCGCATTCTCCGGCATCTGGTGGGCGGTGTCCACGCTGCTCACCGTGGGCTACGGGGATATCTACCCCATCACCCCCATGGGCCAGATCTTCAGCATCGTGCTCACTTTCCTGGGGGTGGGCATGGTGGCCATTCCCACCGGTATCATCTCCGCCGGATTCGTCGATCAGTACTCCCGGATCAAGCGCCTGAGCGAGTACGGCCGGGAGGAGGACATCCACTTCATCAAATTCACCCTGGCGCCCGGAGACCGCTGGGTGGAGCAGAAGATCGTGGATCTGGGCCTGCCCTCCGGCGTCATTGTGGCGGTCATCCAGCGCGGGAAGGAGATTGTCATCCCCCGGGGCGATGTGATCCTCCGTGCGGGGGACACCCTGGTGCTGGGCGCGGAGTCCGTGGGCAACGAGGGCCATATCGAGCTGAAGGAGATCGTGCTGGGGGAGCAGCATCCCTGGAACGGCACGGCCATCCGGGATCTGGACATCTCCCGGCAGACCATTATCGTCATGGTCCGGCGGGGAAAGCGGACGCTGATCCCCAACGGGGACATGGTTCTCCAGGCGGAGGACAAGGTCATTCTGTACACGAAGTCCCACCTGAAAGATGTGGCGGAGACCATCGAGATCTAAAACCCGGATCCGCGGCGGGACAATGTTTTGTCCACTGCTGAAAAAAGAGAGCGGTGCGTGCGCCGCCCTCTTTTTCTGTCTCAGTTCAGAACATACGGCAGGAAATACCGGATCTGCCTTTTCCACCACGGCCAGTCGTGGTTGACATCGTAGCCCCAGTAGTCCACCCAGGTGTTGACCCCTTTTGCCTTGAGCACCGCGTCAAAGCGGCGGGTTCCCGCCAGGAGCATATCCTCCCAGGCGCCCTGCCCGACGCAGATGACGCTCTTCCTCTCGTTGTACATGCGCAGATACGGGTGATCCGCCGGCATGTTGGCGATGCTGGCGCACGGATCGTTGAGATAGACCACCTCGTCCATGTAGCCCCCGTACATGTCGTGGGTGTCGTACACCCCGGACAGGGCGATGAGGCGGTCAAAGAGATCCGGGCGGCGGTAGAAGAAATTCGCCGCGTGGTACGCGCCCATGGAGAACCCGGTGGACAGGATGTCCTGTCCGGTGCCGTTGATCTCCCGGATCATGGGTACCAGCTCGTCCGTCACATACTGGAACCACGCCTCGTGGCGGCGCACCCGCTCCCGGGGCTCTCCCCCGATCCGGGACACCGTCTCGCCGTCAATGGTATCCAGCGTGAACAGCTGCAGCACGCCGCCCTCCAGATAGTCCCCGAGGGTCTCCAGCATGCCGAAGCCCTCCCAGTCATAAAAGCGTCCGTTCTGGCACGGCACGGCCAGCACCGGCTTTCCGGTATGGCCGTACACCTTGAATTCCATCTCCCGTCCCAGATGCCCGCTGTATTCTTTGTAGTATTCGATACGCACTCAGATTCCTCCAAAATTGTTTCCCGCGTACGCCGAACCCCGGCGCGGCCTGTTCCGGCCGTGCGACCCGGGCGGCTTTCGCGACATCGGCATTATACTACGACCCGGGAGGAATGACAAGACGGCAAAACAGGCGCGGGCCGCCTTCCAGGCTATTGCAATTTTTCCCGCCCCGGATTATACTTTTGCCAAAAGAAACAAGGAGGGATCGGGATGAATTTTGTGTTTATCTCCCCAAACTTCCCCGAGTCGTACCGCTGGTTCTGCATCCGTCTGCATGAGAACGGCGTCAATGTGCTGGGTGTGGGAGACACCGCCTACGACTCCCTGCACCCGGATCTGAAGTGGGCGCTCACGGAGTACTACCGGGTGGACAGCCTGGAGGATTACGACCAGGTGCTCCGGGCGGTGGGCTATTTCACGGGCCGGTACGGCAAGATCGACTGGCTGGAGAGCAACAACGAGTACTGGCTGGAGCTGGATGCCCAGCTGCGCACGGATTTCAACATCACCACCGGCCTGAAGGCGGATGAGATCTGGCGCTTCAAGAGCAAGCTGGCCATGAAGGACTTCTACAAAAAGGCCGGTCTCCCCTGCGCCCGGTGCGCCCCCGTGACCAATCTGGAGGACGGCCTGGCTTTCGCGGAGGAGGTGGGCTACCCCATTGTGGTCAAGCCGGACAACGGCGTGGGGGCCATCGCCACCTGGAAGCTGCAGAGTGACGAGGAGATGGGCGAGTTCTTCCTGGATCCCCCGGATGTGCCCTACCTCATGGAGGAGTATGTCCCCGGCGCGGTCACGACCTATGACGGCGTGTGCAACTCCAGAGGCGAGGTGCTGTTCGCCGCCAGCCACATCACGAGAAACTCCATCATGGACATGGTCAACGAGCATGTCCCCACTTTCTACTATGTGGACAAGGAGGTTCCCGCGGATGTGGAGGCCGCGGGCAAAGCAACCCTGAAAGCGTTCCACGCCACCAGCCGGTTCTTCCACCTGGAGTTCTTCCGCCTCACGCAGGACAAGGAGGGCCTTGGCAAAAAGGGCGACATCGTGGCGCTGGAGGTCAACATGCGCCCCGCGGGCGGCTACACCCCGGACATGCTCAACTTCAGCCAGAGCGCGGATGTGTACCAGATCTGGGCAGACATGGTGGCCTTTGACGAGTGCCGCCACAGCTACGACGGCGAGAAGAGCTACTGCGTCTATGCCGGCCGCCGGGATGAGACGGACTACACCCTGACCATGACCCAGCTCCAGGCGTACTGCGGCAAACACGCCCGGCTGTTCACCCGGATGCCGGAGGCCCTGGCCGGCACCATGGGCAACCAGGTGTGCATCGCGTGCTACGACACCATGGACGGCGTGGAGGACTTCATCCAGACCGCGTTTGAGGAGAAGCCCCGCCCGGAGGAGAAATCCTGACCTTATCCCGCCGTGAAAAACAGGGGGCGGGGAGCCGAAAGGTTCCCCGCCCCCTGTTTTTCTGTTCCGTGCGCGTGCCTCTTCCCCGCGGTTGCCGGAAAGGGCGGTCAGACGCCGCTCTCGCCGTAGTTGGACAGCACCCGGGCGGAGGGATCCTGGACATCGCAGCCCTCCCACTCCCGGTTGGGCATCCAGAAATCCTTGATCATATGCGCCTGTCCGGGGTAGTACTTCTCGAAGATCTCCCGGTAGAGCAGGCTCTCTTTCGTAAAGGGCGGGCAGTAGGTGTACGCCCCGCGCTTCTGTTCAAACTCGGCGTCCGTGTACCGCTCCTCCGCGTACTCCTTCAGATCGTCCACCATGGAGTGTCCCACGGCGTCCGAGAACGCGGCTTTCTCCCGGTACAGGATGTCCCGCGGCAGCCAGTCCCCCTCAAACGCGTGGCGCAGCAGGTACTTGCCCTTGTGGTAGGTGTTCATCTTCATGGCCGGGTCAATGGCCATGACATAGCGCACGAAATCCAGATCCCCGAACGGCACCCGCGCCTCCAGGGAGTTGACGCTGATGCAGCGGTCCGCCCGCAGCACATCGTACATGTGAAGCTCCCGGATCCGTTTGACGGACTCCGCCTGAAACGCCTCGGCGCCGGGCGCGAAATCCGTGTACTTGTACCCGAACAGCTCATCGCTGATCTCCCCGGTGAGCAGCACCCGGATATCCGTGTGCTCGTGGATCGCCCGGCAGCACAGATACATCCCGATGCTCGCCCGGATGGTGGTGATATCCCAGGTCCCCAGGGCCGCAATGACAGGCTCCAGGCTGTCCAGCACCTCCTGCCGGGTCATGATCACCTCGGTGTGTTCCGCGCCCAGGTACTCCGCCACCTGCCTGGCGTACTTCAGGTCGATGGGATCCGTGTCCATCCCGATGGCGAAAGTGCGGATCGGCCTGTTCATGAGCCTGGCGGCCACGGCGCAGACCAGGCTGGAGTCCAGGCCGCCGGAGAGCAGGAAGCCCAGAGGGGCGTCCGAATCCAGGCGCTTGTCAATGGCGTCGATGAGAATGCGCCGGATATGGGTGCAGGTGGTCTCCAGATCCTCCCCGTGGTACGCGGTCACCTCCGTCGGGTCGCAGTACCGGACAAATTTCCCGTCCGCGTAGTAGCAGCCGGGCGGGAACGGCAAAATCCGGTCGCACAGGCCGGTCAGGCACTTGGGCTCGCTGGCGAACGCGATGGCCCCGTCCGCGCAGTAGCCGTAGTACAGCGGCCGGATCCCGATGGGATCCCGGGCGGCCACCAGCTCCCCCGTCCTGCCGTCGCAGATCACCATGGCAAACTCCGCGTCCAGCATGGCGAACATCCCCAGCCCGAACTCCCGGTACATCGGCAGAATGATCTCGCAGTCCGAGCCGCTCTGGAAATGATATCCCATACTCAGCAGCTCTTTCTTCAGCGGCCGGAACCCGTACAGCTCGCCGTTGCAGACCACCATGTCCCCGTCCAGCTCGAACGGCTGCATGCCCTCCGGCTGCAGGCCCATAATCGCCAGGCGGTGGAATCCCAGATAGCCCTTTTCCGTCTCCACGATCCGGGTCATATCAGGGCCCCGGGACTTGCTGCGCGCAAAGCACTCCTCCAGTTTCTCCCTGCTCACGCTTCTGCGGCTGAATCCGATAATCGAACACATAAATGACACCTCCGGAAAAAATAAACGCAGCGCTCCGTCCCATACTTTAGGACGAATCGCTGCCAATCCGCGGTGCCACCTAAGTTACCGATCCGATCGCCTTTGACCCTCAGTCTCCTTTTCGAGCCCAGTCAGGCTCTTGCGCTCTAACGGTCGCTTTCCGTCTCACCTACTGCCCGCGGTTCCCGCGGGGTTCAGCCTGCCGCTCCGAAGTGTTATTCCCGCCGGGCCTGCCGCGGGGCTCCCATCCTCCCCCGCTCGCTGCGGACCGTTTCCGCCGGTACTTGTCTTCCTCAACGCGTTTCGTCAAAGTTGAATTTGCGTGGATTATAGCCCCATACGCCGGGTTTGTCAAGAGATTTTTTCCCTGCCCGGCCGGATCCGCCCCTGGGCACCGGAACACCCGCCGGCCGGCGAACCCTCCGGATGCGATCCGCGGATGAG
>CAYRAG010000059.1:0-9138 GCA_964422185.1 uncultured Oscillospiraceae bacterium | reverse complement strand
CCCGGCGTGCGCGAAACGAACCGAGAGGAGGTGAGATATCCCATGCCCAAAGACAGGAACAGTCTGTTCCCCGCCAATCTCCTGGCGGAGATCTTTCCGGACGGCGTGCCGGAGACGCTCCCCCCGGATCTCCTCGCGACGCTCTACTATCTCGCGTACCGGCAGAACGAATCTCAGGCGGATCTCCTGTTCGCCAGGTACCGGGAAGGCATGAGCTTCCAGAAGATCGGGGCGAAGTTCCAGATCAAGCAGGAGAGCGCGGACCGGGAGATCGAGGAGATGCTCTCGTATCTGCGGTCCAAGCACTGCAGGAAGACCATCGCCGCCGGTCTGGCGGGGAAGAAGAAAAAGAAGAAGAAAGACAGGAAGAAGGAAAAGAAGAAAGAGAAATCCGCCGGAAAGGGGACAGTGACCGCCTACACCGACGGCAGCTTCAATGACAACATCTGGAAATGGGGCTACGGCGTGGTCATGGTGCCGGACAGCAGCCCGGAGGAGATCCAGACCTTCAGCGGCTCCGGCAAGGAGTTTCTGAACAACCGGAACATCTCCGGGGAGCTGCACGGCGTGGTGCGCGCCCTGGACGAGGCCATCCGGGCCGGGTACAGCGCCATCCGGATCTTCTTCGACTACGAGGGCATCCAGGCCTGGGTGGACGGCACCTGGAAAGCGAAGTCCGACATCGGCAGGTGGTACAAGGCGTACTACGAGGAGGCCAGCAGGAAGATCAGCATCAGCCTGTGCCGGGTGAAGAGCCACAGCGGCAACGAGTACCACAACATGGCAGACCGCCTGGCCAGAAAGGCCATCGGGCTGTAGCGCCCGCGGCGCCGCTTCCGCTCCGGCGGGGCGCGAATCCCGATCCTCCCGGCGCACGGACGGCCGCCGTTCCGGTTTTCCCCCGCGGATGATCCCGGCCCGCCGGCTCCGGACATAATAAATCCGGGCCGGTTGGCATAGAATATCCCGGAACTCAGCGGAGAAAACCAGAGAAAGGGGCGGATACGATGCGCGGACTTCTGATTGCGGAGAAGCCCAGCGTCATGCGGGCCATCCAGGCGGAGTACAAAAAGGGGAGGTACCCCTACACGCTGGACTTTATGGCATTCCACGGCCACCTGATGGGCCTGAAGGAGCCGGCGGAGATCCGGGCGGACTGGGGCAGTCCCTGGCGTGCGGAGCAGCTGCCGATGATCCCGGATCGGTTTGAGTACAAGACGGTGGATCAGAAGAGCGCGGACACCATCGCGGAGGCCATCCGCGGCGGGAACTACGACTTCGTCGTCAACGCCTGCGACGCCGGCAGGGAGGGGGAGCACATCTTCTGGTCCTTCTACGAGACCTACGGCTTCACGGTGCCGGTGAAGCGCTACTGGGCCAACAGCAACGCCCCGGCCGCCATCTCCGGCGCGCTGGCCGGTCTCTACCCCGCAGAGCACTTTGACGGCATGCGGCAGGCGGCGAAACTCCGGGCGCAGCTGGACTGGCTGGTGGGCATGAACTTCAGCCGGGCTGTCACCCTGGCGATGAACCGGAACACGGCCATCGGGCGGGTGCAGACCCCCACCCTGAAAATGGTGGTGGATCGGGAGCTGGAGATTCGCAACTTCAGGGCCGAGCCGTTCTGGGAGCTGAAGGCGTCGTTTCAGACGGAGGGCGGCGATCGTTTTGACGCCGTCTGTCTCGCGGCGCCGGACTTCAAGACCAGCCGGTACACGGACAAAGACGCCGCGGAGGCCGTACGGCGGAGCCTGGGCCGGGAGGGAACCGTCGTCCGGGTGAAGCAGGAGCGGAAGGAGACGAAACCGCCCACGCTCTTCTCCACCACGGAGCTGCAGAAAGCGGCGAACAAGGCGTTTCAGATGAAGCCGGCGGCGGTGGATTCCGTGGCCCAGGAGCTCTACGAGGCCGGGTATATCACCTATCCCCGAACCCAGTCCCGGTACCTGCCCACGCAGCTGGTTCCGGAGCTGCCGAAACACCTGGCCGCCCTGGCCGGCGTCCCCGTGGTGGGGCCGTACGCCGCGAAAGTCAGCCGGGCGGAGATCGAGCGGGCCACGGCGGGGAAGACCTATGTGGACGACGGCAGGATCGAGGATCACCACGCCATCATCCCCACGGAGACGCCGGTGCTGTGGGATCGGCTCACGGCGCGGCAGCGGGACATCTACCTGCTCATCGCCAAACGGTTTGTCTCCATCTTCCTGCCGCCCTTCGTCACCCTGAAGACCTCCGTCCTGGTGCGTGCGGGGAAGCCCCTGTTCCGTGCGGACGGCACAGTGCTGCTGGATCGGGGCTACGCGGCGCTCTACGACGCCAAAGCCGACGATGTCCTTCTCCCGAAGCTGGCGGAGGGCCAGCGTGTCACCCTGGACCGCACCGAGCTGCGGGAGAGCGCCACAAAGCCGCCTCCGCGGTACACGCCGTCCACGCTGCTGGCGGCCATGGAGTCCGCCGGGAAGATGGTGCCGGAGGCGAACTACCGGATGATCCTCCGGGAGGCCGCGGGGCTCGGCACCCCCGCCACCCGGTCCGGGATCCTTTCCGAGATGGTCACCCGGGGCTACCTCACGCTGGAGAAGAACCAGTACGCCCCGTCCGAATACGCCATCGAGCTCATTGCGCGGTATCAGGATCGGGACTTCACCTCCCCGGTGCTCACGGCGGTCTGGGAGGAGAAGCTCCAGGGTCTGGAAAAGGGCACCTGCTCCGGAGACATCCGGGCGGAGATCGAGGCATACATCCGCCGGGAGGTCCGGAGCCTGCTGGGCGGCGCGGCGGGTGCGCGGCGCTATCCGGCGGTGGGCAGGTGCCCCCTGTGCGGCGGCAGCGTCCTCAAAAAGAAAGCGTTCTATGTCTGCGAGCGCTACAAGGCGGACACGGATCCCTGCACATTCTGCATTCCGCAGGAGTTGGCGGGGACGGCCGTGACGGAGGAGGATCTGGCGCTGCTTCTGTCCGGGTCGCCCGCCGGCCCGAAGACCCTCACCCTGAAAGACGGGTTCCGGGTGCGCAGGCTGCTCGTCCTGGACAGCCGGGGCCGCCTCGATCTCCAGAAGACCCCGGAGAGCACCCGGGATCTGGGGGCATGCCCTCTTTGCCTTAAAGGCATCATCCATGAGGGGCCCAACTACTACCTCTGCTCCCGGAAAGACGAGGGATGCCCCTTTGTGCAGAGCAAGGTGGTGCTCGGCGCGGAGATTACACCGGACGACATGGAGGCGCTCCTCCAGGGCCGGCCCTCCGGCAAAAAGGAATTCACCTGGAAAAGCGGGAAAAAGGGCTGGGCGCGGCTCCAGCTCAAGCCGGACGGAACCATAGGGTTCGTATTCGACTGAAACGGACAACAGGGGGCAGCGGCGTTACGCCGCTGCCCCCTGTTTTCTTTCTTCTGCCTTAAAGGCAAACTCTGCAACCCAGGCCTGAGCTTTTAGAAGTAGCTCACCATGATCTCAATGGGATAGAAGTGTCCGGTCTCGTCCGCGAACTTCGGGTAGTTGAAGATAAACGCGTAGTCTCCCACATCCCACTCGGTCTGGAACATTTGCCCGGCGCCGCCCAGCGGATAGTCCTCCACGCCGAAGATGGCGGAGACGGCATCAGATTCCTCATACAGGCTCTGGTCGTCACAGGAGAAGAGCCACGGGCTGCCGTAGATTGCCTCCACATTGCCGTACGAATCGAACGAGAAGTCCACATACTCAGACTCGTCCCCGTAGGACGCGGAGGTTCCCTCGATGTACCTGTCCGGCGTGCCCATGTAGTTCAGAATCTCCTAGTTCAGAATCTCCGCCTCGCTCATGCCCATCAGGTCGGCAAGCGGGGTGTCCTGCACATAGAGGAGCTCCTCCACCGAGGGCTCGCTGTCAACATCGAAGTCGGTTCCGCCGAAAATTCCGCCGAGGAGGAGGCTGAAGATCTGGTTCTCCAGTTCCACCAGGTTGTCGTTGGCCTCCTCGCTGAGGGCCGTCCAGTCTGACTGGCTGGCCTCCAGGACATTCAGCCTGTCTCTCGCCGTGATGCCCTCGATGCTCCCGGCATCCACGCCCTCGATCGGGCTGACGGCGTACTTCGCCTGGAGATCAATGGGGATGGTCTCGCCATCCGAGACGAGCTCCAGTGTATCGAACGCGAGGGTGAAGCTCCTGCCCTGTTCCATATTTTCCAGGATCCCGCTCAGGGCGGCGGAGGCCACGCCGGATTCATCCTCCAGCGCGACTTTCACGGAGCAGTCTCCGCTCTCCTTGTTCAGCGCGCTCTCGAGGCTGGCATCCATGTTGTATCCCTGGTCGTCCTGCAGGTGCAGTATCAGATCGCTGTGGATGTCCGTGTCCGTCTCCGTCAGGTTCCGGTCAAGGCCGATGGCCAGCGTGGTATCGCCGCTGGACAGGTCGGCGGTCAGCGCCATGTCATCCGCGGGATTCTTCTCGCCGAGCAGGTTCAGGACGACGGTCAGGTTGCTGGGCGCTCCGTCCACGGTGAAGTCTCTGGTCAGTTCCACACTCACCAGGCGGCTCTGCGGCCCCACATAGGCCGTCAGCTCCAGGCCGCCGGTGCACAGATTGTCCACCGCGGCCAGGACGGCGTCGATGTCGCTCTCGTAGTCATACTCATTGTGGCCGAGCACCCTGTCGATTTCATCCAGGAACGGGATGAGTCTGAGCCTGTAAAACTCGCCGAAATTCGCGGTGAGGGCCCTGCAGTCCTCCTCCGGGATGGTGATGAGATAGCCGTTGCAGTCGGTGTCGCTCCCGCCGATCTGGAAAGACTTCTTCTCCGCTTTTTTGACCTCGGTGTGGTCGATCAGGGTCTCCCGAACCTGCGCGGAGTAGTCCATGTACTCGGCGATCAGATTGAGGCTGATGAGGGACTGCCCGTCCTCCGTCTCCACACCGGCCAGCAGGCGGAGGGCGTCTTTCATCATGTCGTCCAGCTCCACGCCGAGGCTGCTCTCCAGCCGGGTGAAGAGCTCTCCGCTCTCCGCCATCTCTTTCAGCTGCGCCCGGTCCACATACAGGCTGTCTTCAAAGAACAGGGGAACGGACACCAGCCACTGCTCCGCATCGCCGTAAAACTCCGCCAGGTGCTCATCCATTCCGAACAGTGTGAGGGACACCGTGCCATAGGTTCCTGTCTCCGCGTCCCGATCCACCACCGCGCTCAGGCCGACATCGCCGTCAATGGGGACGCCCATCAGCGGCCCGATCCCGACGCCGGCGGACAGCTCCTGGCGGGTCTTGCCGGTCTTGATGCTCTCCAGAACCTCAGGCAGGCCGAGGTAGCCGCTCAGGCCGGTCTTCTCCTCTTTGATTGCGGTGATCGTGCTGTTCAGGCTCTTCTTTACCGTCTCTTTCGGGTTGCCCATGTTCAGGAACACCGCAACGGCCGCCACGACCACCACCGCCACAATCACAATGGGGAGGATGATCTTCATCTTCCCGGACTTTCTGGCGGCCGCGGCGGGCGGCTCCTGCGGGGCCGGCGCACCCTGATTGAAACCGCTTCCGGTCTCCGCCGCTCCCGGCCCCTCCGCGGGGGCGCTCGCCGCCTGAGGCTGGTCTTCCGTCTTTTCCGGCTCGGGGGCCGGCTCCTCCGCGCCGCTCTCCTCCGGCGGCCGGCTCTCCGCGTCTCCTGTCTCCGGTGCCGCGCCCGCTGCGCTGTCCTCCCCGGGGGCCTGCTCCTGCGCACTCTCCTCCGGGGCCGGATTCTCCGCGCCCTCTGTCCCGGTGGGCTCCTGCGCGCTTTCTCCGCCGCCGGCGGGTTCCGCGCTGACTTCCTCCGTCCCGGGCGCCTGCTTCTTCTCCTCTTCGCTCTGTTCCACCCGCGCTCCACAGTTAAAGCAGAACAGAGACCCTTCCGGCAATTCTGCGCCGCATTTTGCGCACTTCATTCCCATTCCTCCTCATGAGTCTAACGATGTCTTTCCAAAAATCACCTGGAAAATGGATACGCATCCCGCTCCGCCGGGCTTTCCGCACGGTCTCCGCGCTCCGTCCGGGCGGACGGGAAAGGGATTGCGTCTGATGGATATCCCGCGCACAGGATGGCCTAAAACGCCCTCAGATAATACCACGGGGGCAGGAGCATTCCCGCCGCACGCAGGGCGGGGAAGTACCTGCCGATGTCCAGAAATACCGGGCAGAAGATAAACGACGCCACAAGCAGCAGCGGAATCAGGCAGCCGATCAGGCGCGGGCTGCGCAGTATCGCTTTCAGGAGCAGGCCGTACGCCGTGACCGCCAGAATATAGACCAGCATCACCAGGGTCTCTTTCCCCCAGTTGGCGATGCAGCCGCCGGCCCACAGCGCGGCGAGGCACGACACCGCCGCCAGCGCCACCGGCGCCGTGGCAGCCGCCACTCTGCAGGTGTACCGCTCCCGGGCGACCAGGCTCAGGAATACGCCTTTCTCCTCATCCAGCCCCAGAATCACCATACTGTAGACCCCGATGAGAAACAGCATCACCGCCGCGATGCCCCGGATGGGGAACAGATCCTCCGTCGGCTGCTCCGTCTGACCCGCGCCGGCGCCGCTGTCCAGATAGCGGTACTCGAAGTGGAATGTGGCGCCGCCGTCCAGCCATTTGTCGTAGACCTCGCCCGGGTCGACACGGCCGTCCGCGTGGCCTTTTTCGTCGATGTAGTTAATGAAGATCTCCCGGTCGTAGAGCCGGGCCAGGGCGGCGGACACGACCTCGTCCGCCAGCCCGTCCAGCACGGTGGACGGCGCACAGTAGACGCGGATACTCCGCTCCGCCTCGTCCCGCTCCAGTCTCCCGCGCAGATCCGCCTCCACCACATAGCCGCACTCCGCCTGCCGGGAGGCCACATCCTCCCGCACCGCCGTCTCATCCTCGCAGAGGTAGAACTGGAAAATACTGTCCTCCTGCTGGCTCTCCGTCAGCTCGTTCACCAGGGCCGCCCCGAGATCCTCCAGACCGGCCCCGTCCGGCCCCGGATCCTCCGTCAGGGCGCATACCGCGACGCGCACCTGCTGGCTCTCCTCCGCCTGTCTGCTGTGGAGAAACCCGCACAGGAGCGGAAGCAGCAGCAGAATCAGGACAAAGGACGGCCGTTTCAGATGGCGCTTGCACGAGAGGAGGAACCACACGCACATCTGTCTCATTTTCCGGCCCTTTCCAGCAGGGTGTCAAGGACCATGGCCACGAGGATGATCCCGCAGACCGCCGCGAACGCGCTCGGCTGCGGCTGTCCCAGAACCGCCGTCTTCATGGCTCCCATAAGGATGCCGGACGGCATCCACGGCGCGAGATGTCTCAGCGTATCCGGGAGGAACACCTCCGGCAGAATTCCGCCGGCGATGAAATGCTGCACGGCCACGACCAGGAAGAGAAACATCAGGCCGCCCAGCAGGGAGCCGCTGACATGGTAGATGAGAATCACCAGAGAAGCCACCGCCATGCAGACCAGGAACAGGATCGGGATGAGGTACCAGGACATCCCCAGAACTCCCGTCGCGAGGCCCGCCACGAGAACCGGCACGGACAGAATCATCAGAAGCAGGGTCAGCCCGAACACCCGGCAGAACTCCCGCCATCCGCTCCCCAGCCCCGCGATCTCCAGCTTCGAGCGCATGGATCTGGAATGCGGCAGCAGGTATTCCCCGGCCGGTACGGCGGCGAAGAACAGAAACAGGGTAAACGCGCTGACCATATAGAACGGCCCGGTCTCCAAATCCCCGGTTCCGCTGATCTGGAACCGGCGGAAGTTGTCCAGCCGGGCGAGGCTAAACCCAATATAGTACTGGTTTAAATCCCGCTCCAGCTCGGCGATCAGGTTCTGATTGCCGGTCAGGGCGTATATCTCATTGCCCGCGTAGATGCCGGCCTGACTGGCGGACAGCGTCTGCGCGCCCGCGTCCGTCAGGGCAGAGAACAGCTGTCCCTCCAAGGCGTTCCCCCTGGGCAGCCAGATCGTCACCGGGGTATTCGTCCCGTTGATAATCCCCTGAACAAACCCCTCCGGGGCCTCTATCGCGGCGAACAGCTCCCCGGCTCTCAGTCCGTCCATACACTCGTCCAGATCCAGGTAGACGAAATCGCAGACGCTGCTCACACTGTCCAGCGACTCCAGCAGGCGGATCACCTGCTCCGCCGCCACATCGCCCTCCGGGATGGAGACGCCCACGCGGATCCGCCCCACCGCCTCGTCGCCGTACAGCAGGCGTGCGGCGAGAAACGCGGTAACCGCGGCGAGCAGGAACAGCGGTATCGCGCCCGCGATCATATACGGAAGCTTCTTCAGCGCCCGCTTCAGCTCCAGTTTCAGACAGGTAAAGCGCATGTTCAAAACAACATCCTCTCCCAGTTCCCATGAACCTCTCTGCCGTCCTGAACTACACAAAAACTTCCCTTTAGTGGAAATAGCCCACCAGTTCCTCTTCGTCAATCCGGAGGGGAATCGGATGCAGCACCCCGTCCCGCAGAACCGCCAGGTTCGTGCATACCGACAGCTCGTCCACCTCGTGGGAGGTCAGCAGCACCGCGCCGCCCTCCCGGGTGTAATCCTGCAGGTATCTGCGGATGGCCGCCTTGCACTCCATATCCAGCGCGGCCCCCGGCTCGTCCAGAATCAGGTAGGGCGCATGAGACGCCAGGGAGCACGCGATGCTCAGCCGTTTTTTCATGCCGCCGGAAATCCTGGACACGGTCATCCCCAGCATGTCTCCCACGCCGAGCACGGCCGCCGGGCCGCTCTCCAGATCCCGCTCCATGGCCTCGCGATCCCCGCCGTACCAGAGCTTCAGATTGTCCCGAACCGTCAGTTCCTCAAACAGGGGATTCTCCTGCGGCACATAGGCCGCGTACCTGCGAAACAGGGTCTTGTCCGATCCCGCCTCTTTCCCCTCGAACCAGATCTTTCCCTGATCCGCTTTCTGAGCGCCGGCCAGGATGGAGAGAAGCGTCGTCTTGCCGCAGCCGTTGCTTCCCACAATCCCAAGGCACATCCCGGGCGCCAGAACCAGGGTGGCGCCTTTCAGCACTTCCCTGGTCTTGAACCTCTTGTATATACTCTCCGCTTTCAGCATCGCTATTCCTCACCATGCCCCGCAGATTCGTTTTCCGGCCCTGATCGGCCCGGACGCGCCGGATCAACCGTTTCAGCGGGGATGTCAAAT
>CAYRAG010000058.1:0-9593 GCA_964422185.1 uncultured Oscillospiraceae bacterium | reverse complement strand
CCCAGTAGCGCTGGCGGGAGAAGACCCAGTCCCGCAGCTTGTAGTTGACCTTGGCCTGGCCGATGCCCTTGTCCTCCAGCCACTGGATCATGGCGGGAATCGCCTGCTTCACGGTCATGCCGTCCAGAAATCCCGAGTTGACCATGATCCCGGTGTCGTCTTTCAGGGTGAACGCGCCTTTGGTCACATCGCCGCCCTTGACGACCTCAATGATCTCGCACCCGAACTTCATGGCAAACTCCCAGTCGCGGTCGTCGTGGGCGGGAACCGCCATGATGGCGCCGGTGCCGTAGGAGGCCAGGACATAGTCCGAGATGAAGATCGGGATCTCCCGGCCGTTCACCGGGTTCACCGCCGCCACGCCGTCCAGGCACACGCCGGTCTTCTCCTTGTTCAGATCCGTGCGCTCCAGGTCGGACTTGGAGGCGGCCATCTGCTGGTACTCCGCCACCGCGTCCGCGTTCTTCAGAATCGGCATCCACTGTTTGATGAGCGCGTGCTCAGGGGAGAGCACCATGTAAGTGGCGCCAAACAGCGTGTCCGGCCGGGTGGTGAACACCACGAGGTCGTCGCCGGTGGTGGCCTTGAAAGTGACCTCCGCGCCGGTGGAGCGGCCGATCCAGTTCTTCTGCTGGATCTTGACCCGCTCGATGAAGTCCAGATCGTCCAGATCGTCGATGAGCCGCTGGGCGTACGCGGTGATGCGCAGCATCCACTGGGACTTCTCCTTGCGGATGACGGGCGAGCCGCAGCGCTCGCAGACCCCCTCCACGACCTCCTCGTTGGCCAGCACGCACTTGCAGGAGGTGCACCAGTTGACGGGCATGGTGGCCTTGTACGCCAGTCCGTGTTTATACAGCTGCAGGAAGATCCACTGCGTCCACTTATAGTAGTTCGGATCCGTGGTGTCCACGACCCGATCCCAGTCAAAGCCGAACCCGAGCATCTTCAGCTGCCGCGTGAAGTTCTCGATGTTCTGCTTCGTCACCACGGCGGGGTGGACATGGTTCTGGATGGCGTAGTTCTCCGTGGGCAGTCCGAACGCGTCAAAGCCGATGGGGAAGAGCACATTGTATCCGTCCATCCGCTTCTTCCGGGTGACGATGTCCATGGCCGTGAACGGACGGGGATGCCCCACATGCAGTCCGGCGCCGGAGGGGTAGGGGAACTCAATCAGCCCGTAGAACTTGGGCTTCTCCGAGCCGGTCTCGCAGGAGAAAACCTTGGCCTCCTCCCAGCGCTGCTGCCACTTCTTCTCAATGCTGGCGAAATCGTACTTCAAATTCTGTCACGCTTTCCTGTGTATTCGGGACGGGCAGACGCGCACTGCGCCTGCCCCGGGAACCGCTGCCCCGGAACCGGCCCTGCCGGGCATGGGACATTTCCCGGGAAAAACTGCCGTTTCCGCTCGGTCAGATAACCGCCTTCATCCGGCAGATTTGCAACGATAGCTCGCGGTTTCGGGGAGAATATTGTAAATTTCCAGAGAACAGGCAACTTATTCTTCCGTTCCCGCTCTCCCCGGGAAATCCGCATGTTCATTATACAGGAACCCCCCGCGGATTGCAAGAGCCGTGCGCATTTTCAGCCTCTCTCCGCGGCCGGCGCGGCGGAACCGCGCAGGAGAGCAAAAGTCCGGGCAGATCCCGCGGGCGCATTTGGGAGGATTGCCGGTTGAAATGCCATTAACCCGGTATTATAATAGGTTTAAAAGACGGGGGAGGAGCCGGGCCATGCTGATATCAACGAGAGGGCGGTACGCCCTGCGGGTGCTGGTGGATATGGCGGAGCACCAGGCGCAGCGGTATGTGCCGCTGAAAGAGACCGCCCAGCGGCAGGAGATTTCCGAGAAATATCTGGAGAGCATCGTCAAGACCCTGGTAAAAGCCGGCGTGCTCATCGGGGTGCGGGGCAAGGGAGGCGGCTACCGGCTGAGCAGGGAGCCCGGCGCGTTTACCGTGGCGGAGATCCTCGCCCTCACGGAGGAGTCCCTGTCCCCCGTGGCCTGCCTGAATCCGGGCGCGCCGCCCTGCCACCGGGCGCCGGACTGCCGGACGCTGCCCATGTGGCAGGGTCTGGACCGGCTGATCCGGGACTATCTGGAGAGCTTCACCCTGGCGGATCTGGTGCGGCAGGAACAGGCGGACAGAGGAGAGGAAACCTGAAAGATGACAGGAATACCCCCCGATCCGGGCAGATCGCAAGGGACTGCCCGAACCGGGGGGATTTTTGCGCCTTTTCGGGATGTCCTGCCGGGTACCGCCTGAAAAGGGTGCGGCGGTACCGTTCAGACGCGCTCCGCACCGGCGGTCAGATCCCGGATCACCTCTCCCGCGAGGATCATCCCGGCGGCGGCCGGGGCAAAGGCGTTGCTGCCGGGCACCTGCCGGCGCACGGAGGGCTCCCCGCTGGTGTCCGGCAGGGGAGTGATGGCCGGCTCCCGGGAGTAGACGACCTTCAAATGGCGGATTCCCCGCTTCTTCAGCTCTCTGCGCATCACCCGGGCCAGGGGGCACATGGAGGTTTCGGAGAGATCGGCGACCTCGAAGCCGGCGGGGTTCATCCGGTTGCCTGTGCCCATGGAGCTGATGATGGGCGTGCCCGCCTGCAGAGCCCGCTCCGCCAGACACACCTTGCCGGTGACGGTGTCGATGGCGTCCACGATGTAGTCGTATTTTTTGAAATCAAACTGATCTGCCGTCTCCGGGGTATAGAACACCCTGTGGCAGGTGAGGTTCAGATCCGGATTGATGTCCAGCAGCCGCTCGGAGGCCGCGTCCACCTTGTACCGGCCCAGGGTGCTGTGCAGCGCGAAGATCTGCCGGTTGAGATTGGACAGCGCCACCCTGTCCGGGTCGATGAGATCCAGGGCGCCCAGACCGCTGCGCACCAGCGCCTCCGCGGTGTGGCCGCCCACGCCCCCGATCCCGAAGATCGCGACATGCGCATGGGCGAGAATCTCCATGGCTTTCGCGCCCAGGAGCATCTCCGTTCTGGAAAACTGACCTGGCATATGCCGTACCTCCTGTCCGCCGCTGCGCGTTCCCGTTCCGCCCCGGCCGGGAGCGCCTGCAGGCGGGTTTGAATTCCCGGGTCGCTGCCCCGGAGAAAGATCCTGCCGTCCGGAAATGCGGATGGTCAGAGCACCACGGCGCTGGTGTACCACTCCGCCCCGCCCGGACGGGCGGGCTCGAAACACAGGCCGTACCGATCCGTGCACCCGGACTCCAGCTGAAAGACCCGCAGGGCGTCCGGATCCAGGGATCTGGCCTGCGCCGGCCGGGTCACCACAGGCAGCCGGGCGGTCTGTTTCATCCCCCGCAGGATCTCCCGGCCGCGTTCATTGCAGCCGAGTACCCGGAGATAGGGCGGCTTCTCCGGCACCTCTTCCGCGGTGAGATTCAGCCACGCCCAGAGAACCAGACGCGCCAGCCGGGCGCGGGTATACCGCTTCGTCTTGGCCAGGAGGAAAAACTCCTCCAGATCCCGGCAGTTCCTGCCGCACTGCGCCAGACGCGCCGGCAGACCCTCCGCCGCGCCGGAGTCCGGCAGGGCGGCCCACTCCTCCGCGGTCATGGTTCGGACTCTGGCCAGCATGGACCAGCGCAGATGTTCCAGCGCCTCGGGAGAGGGCAGCGCCTCCTCCAGAATCTCGCGGCCGCCGGCCGGGAGGCAGGGCTCCGCCTCGTCCCAGGCACCGTCCCGCAGCAGCTGCCGGATGGCGGTGGCGGACAGGAACCGGCCCTCCGCGTCCCCGGGGAGATCCGCGGCGGCGGGCTCGCTCTCCCCGTGCCCGGCGCCGGTGCGCTTCACCGTGACGGCCCGGATGCCGCTGTCCAGGGTGCGCAGGGCCCGGAGATACTCCACGCCCAGGTTGTTGTTGGGCTGCCGGAGCAGGCTGGCCGTCTGTCTCCCGGCCAGATCCTCCACCGCACGCTGGCGTGCGGTGGCGAAAGGGAGACGCTCATACAGGTGTGAGCGCAGCGCCGCGGGGTAGTGCGGACTGTCCAGCGTGTCCGCCGCACGCTTGAGCGCCTCGATGTCCCCGCACTCGCTGCCAAACGACAGGGTATCCACGGCGCCGGTGTCCAGGAGCAGAGACACCGCGCCCCGGGCGAAGGACTCCGCGGAGGAGACCGCCCACAGGGTAGGCAGCTCCAGCACCAGATCCGCGCCGCCCAGCAGCGCGAGATGCGCACGCGTCCACTTGTCCGCGATGGCGCACTCCGCCTGCTGTGTCCAGTTTCCGCTCATCACGCACACCACGGGGGCGTCCCCGCCCAGCATCTCCCGGCTTTTCCGGATCTGCCAGGCGTGGCCGGTGTGGAACGGATTGTACTCGCATACGATGCCGATGACCGCCAATTTTTCCCTCTCCTGCCGATTTTTCCGTCCCGTGACAAAAAACTGTTGTCTCAGGGTTCAGAAAGGATTAAAATAATGGTACAGACAGTTTACCCCCATGTCCCGGGAAAAGCAACAAATATAAATTAAAGGAGTCGGTTTCATGAATATTCTCGTCATCAACGCGGGTAGTTCCTCCCTGAAGTATCAGCTTCTCAACCCGGATACCAGGGAAGTACTGGCCAAGGGCCTGTGCGAGCGCATCGGCATCGACGGCAAGTTCACCTACAAACCCGAGGGCAAGACCGCCATTAAGGACGCGGATGTGGCCATGCCCACACACAACGAGGCGATTCAGGCTGTGCTGAACGCCCTGGTTGACCCCGAGAACGGTGTGATCAGCTCCATGAAGGAGATCGACGCGGTGGGCCACCGCGTGGTGCACGGCGGCGAGAAATTCGCCAAATCCGTCCTGATCGACGACACGGTCATGGCGGCGATTGAGGAGTGCAACCCCCTGGCCCCTCTGCACAACCCCGCCAATATCATCGGGATCAAGGCCTGCCAGGCGCTCATGCCCGGCACGCCCATGGTGGCGGTGTTCGACACCGCGTTCCACCAGACGATGCCGCCCGTGGCCTACACCTACGCGCTGCCCTACGAGTTCTATACGGAGGACAAGGTGCGCCGCTACGGCTTCCACGGCACCAGCCACAAGTATGTCTCCCAGCGCGCCGCCGCCATGCTGGGCAAACCCCTTGAGGAGCTCAAGCTCATCACCTGCCATCTGGGCAACGGATCCTCCGTCACCGCCGTGGACGGCGGCAAGAGCGTGGACACCTCCATGGGCTTCACGCCGCTGGCGGGCGTTCCCATGGGCACCCGGTCCGGCGACCTGGACGCCGGCATCCTGGAGTATCTGATGGGGAAGCACGGCTATGACATCACCGAAATGGTCTCCATCCTGAACAAGAAGTCCGGCGTGCTGGGCATCTCCGGCGTGTCCTCGGACTTCCGCGATCTGGGCGAGGCCGCGGAGAAGGGCAACACCCGGGCCGGCCTGGCTGTGGATGTGTTCAACTACGGCGTGAAGAAGCTCATCGGCTCCTATGCCGCCGCCATGGGCGGCGTGGACGCCGTGGTGTTCACCGCCGGCGTGGGCGAGAACTCCGCCGACCAGCGCATGGCCATCGCCTCCGGCTTGGAGTTCATGGGCATCAAGATGGACGCCGAGGCGAACAAAATCCGCGGCGAGGAGGCGGTGATCTCCGCCCCGGATTCCAGGGTGAAAGTGCTGCTGATCCCCACCAACGAGGAGCTCATGATCGCCATGGATACCGCGGCGCTCGTGGAGGGCTGATCCCCACTATCACGGAAACCCATACAAACCATACGGCCGCCGGGGCATGCTCCGGCGGCCGTAACATGTGATTCAGAAAGCCTGCCCTTAAATGGAGCTGTCCTCGCCGAACCCGGACACGGAGGCGGAGCCCGGGCAGAGAATCCCGGGTATTTTTCCGGCACCGCAGGTGCAGTCCGCCGGGCCGGGAGGCAAAGTTCCTCTCATTTTGCCTCTTTACATCCCCGGGGAAAAGGGGTATAATAGCCGTGCGCTCGGGGGAGAGCGCGGAACTTGCGCGGCTGTAGTTCAATTGGATAGAGCGTCAGATTCCGGTTCTGAATGTTGGGGGTTCGAGTCCCTTCAGCCGTACCAGGATCTCGCGGGAACCGCCATGGAATGCGGACCGCGAAAAAGAAAGCCGGGGGCTTTTAAGCCCCCGGCTCTCTTTTCGCCGTTTTTCCGGCGGGTTCCGGCCTCCGTCCCCGAAAGGAATCAGCGGGCGTCGGAGATGATGTCCCGGTTTTTCCAGAAGTACTCGCAGCCGGAGTAGATGGTGGTGACGACAATCACCGCCACGCACACGGTGTTCAGGAGATCGGGCAGGAACGGCAGGAGCATCAGACACACGCAGACCATGGTGGAGGCCGTCTTCACCTTGCCGGACCAGCCGGCGGCGATGACGCGCCCCTTTTCCGCGGCCACCATCCGCAGTCCGGACACCCCGAACTCCCGGACGATGACGATCAGCAGCGCCCACGCCGGCATCCGGCCGCGCTCCACAAACCAGAGCATGGCCGCCACCACAAGGCACTTGTCCGCCAGGGGATCCATGAACTTCCCGAAATCCGTGATCTGGTTGTGATGCCGGGCGATATACCCGTCCGCCATATCCGTGAGGCTGGCGAGGATGAAGATGGCCAGCGCCACATAGGAGCTGCCGGGAAAGCCCAGATACAGCACGATGAGAAACGCCGGGATCATCGCGACCCGCAGCATGGTCAGCTTATTCGCGGTGTTCATGGTACCTACCACTCCTCCAGCTCCCCGGTCATGTCCCCGTCGGAGACACCGGTGAGCCGCACCTGTACGAAAGTGCCTGCCGGGATCTCCCCGGCGGCGGTAAACAGCACTCTGCCGTCAATGTCCGGCGAGTCGCCGTAGCTGCGCCCGGTATAGCACTGCTCGGACTCGTCGTATCCCTCACACAGGATCTCCTCCACACGGCCCAGACGGCTCTCATTCCACGCGTCGATCACCCGGGACTCCACATCCTCCAGCAGCTCCACCCGGTGCGCGGCGGTGTCCGGATCCACCTGGCCGTCCATCTCCGCGGCCGGGGTGCCCTCCTCCGGCGAGTACGGGAAAATGCCGGCGCGCTGGATGCCGGCGCCGCGGAGAAACTCCGCCAGCTGCTCGAATTCCGCCTCGCCCTCTCCGGGCAGACCGCAGATGAGGGAGGTGCGCAGCACCAGACCCGGGATCCGCTCTTTCAGGCAGCGCAGCAGCTCCCGCAGCTCCTCGCCGGTGCCCCGGCGGTTCATGGCTTGTAGGATGCCGTCGTTGATGTGCTGGATGGGGATATCCAGGTACTTGACGATCTTCTCCTGCTCCGCAATCGTCCGGATGAGCCGATCGTCAAATTCGTCCGGGTAGAGGTAGTGCAGGCGGATCCAGTGAAAGTCCAGTTTGCACAGCCCGTCCAGCAGATCCGCCAGACAGCGTTTCCCGTAGAGATCCAGCCCGTACCGCGTGATGTCCTGGGCGATGACGATGAGCTCCCGCACGCCGTGGGCCGCCAGATCTGCCGCCTCCGAGAGCAGGGACTCCATGGGCCGGCTGCGGTACCGGCCCCGGATGGACGGGATGACGCAGTAGGCGCAGCGGTTGTCGCAGCCCTCCGCGATCTTCAGATAGGCGGTCCAGGGCGGCGTGGCGCGAATCCGTGCGCCGTCCTCCGCGGTGCGGTTGATGTCCCCGAAGATCTCAGGGTGACCGCCCGTGAGCACCGCCTCAACGGCGCTTACGATGTCCGTGTAGCTCCCCGTGCCCAGAATGCCGTCCACCTCGGGAAGCTCCCGGAGGATCTCCTCCCGGTAGCGCTGGGGCAGACAGCCGGTGACCAGCAGCTTCT
The DNA here is from genome assembly GCA_964422185.1 of uncultured Oscillospiraceae bacterium. Taxonomy (GTDB): domain Bacteria; phylum Bacillota; class Clostridia; order Oscillospirales; family Oscillospiraceae; genus CALXCT01. The sequence goes on along the minus strand of CAYRAG010000058.1, from coordinate 1,776 downwards.
CCGTGACGCCGTTGCCTTTCAGGGCGGCCAGCTCCAATATCGCGTCAATGGCCTCCGCCTTGGCGGACTCGATAAAGCCGCAGGTATTGAGCACGACCACCCGCGCCTGCGCCGGGTCGGAGACCAGCGTGTAGCCGGCCTGCCGGCACAGCGCCATCATCTGCTCCGTATTCACCAGGTTCTTGGCGCAGCCCAGCGAGACAAAGGCGATGGTACACCGGTTCAAGACAGTCACCCCTTAAGATGGTTCAAAACAGCCGGACGCATTCAGTCCTCGAACTCCGCCCCGAACCGGTTCAGGGCGTCGGAGACATCCTGCCAGGAAAAGCCGCGCCGGATCAGGTAGTCGTAGGTTTTTTTCCACACCTCCGGCGTCGGTTTGCCGTCGGGGAGGCGCTCGCGCACGAGCCGGTCCAGGGTTTCGGACGGATCGTCCAGCAGGGCGGTGGCCTCGTCCCAGTACTCCCGGGGCACGCCCCGGCGGAACAGATCATCCCGGAGCTTCTTTACCCCGTATCCGTTGGCCTCGCAGCGGCGGGCCAGGGAGAGGGCGTACTCCCGCTCGTCGATCAGGCCCAGCTCCTCCAGCCAGTCCGCCGCCTGCTGCGCGTCCTCCCGATCCTCCCCCTTGCGGGTGAGTTTCTCCGTCAGTTCCTTTTTGGACAGAGGACGGGCGGTGGCCATGTTGACGGCCCGGTGGCGCACCCGGCTCTTCCGGGCGGCGGCGGTGAGCGCCTCCAGCGTATCGTCGTCCAGCTCCATGCCGGCGTACAGGGCGAAGTCCAGCACTTCCGCCTCGCCCAGGCGGAGGATGGAGCCGTCGTCCAGCTGCGCCAGCCAGCGGCCCTGGACGCGCTGGCTGGGCGTCAGCTTAATGATCTTCACCGGTCTGTACTTCCTCTTCCGCAGCCTGCGCGGACTCCTCCGGCTGCCCCTCTGAGACGCGGCCGGCGGCCACGGCGGCGATCTGCGCCTGCCGGCTCATCAGCTTGAACGAGTTGGCCCGGATCTCCGCCTCAATCTGCGCCGCCAGATCCGGGTGATCCATCAGGTACTGCTTTACCGCATCCCTGCCCTGGCCCAGGCGCATGTCACCCATGGAGAACCAGGAGCCGGACTTCTGGATGATATCCAGCTTCACGGCCAGATCCACAAGCTCGCCCCAGTGGGAGATGCCCTCGCCGTACATGATGTCAAACTCCGCCTCCCGGAAGGGGGGCGCCACCTTGTTCTTGACGATCTTGACCCGGGTGCGGGCGCCCACGATCTCCGTGCCGTTCTTCACCGTATCCGCCTTCCGGACATCCATGCGGATGGTGGAGTAGAACTTCAGCGCCCGGCCGCCGGTGGTCACCTCCGGGCTGCCGTAGACCACGCCCACCTTTTCCCGGAGCTGGTTGATGAAAATGACGATGCAGTTGGTCTTGGAGATGCAGCCGGCCAGCTTGCGCAGCGCCTGGCTCATCAGGCGGGCCAGCAGTCCCACATGGCTGTCTCCCATATCGCCCTCAATCTCCGCCCGGGGGGTGAGGGCCGCCACGGAGTCCACCACGACCACATCAATGGCGCCGGAGCGCACCAGCGCCTCGCAGATCTCCAGGCCCTGCTCGCCGGTATCCGGCTGGGAGATGAGCATGGAGTCGATATCCACACCCAGCGCCCGGGCGTACCCGGGATCCAGGGCGTGCTCCGCGTCGATGAACGCCACCTCGCCGCCCAGCTTCTGGGCCTCCGCCACAATGTGCAGGGCCAGGGTGGTCTTGCCCGAGGACTCCG
>CAYRAG010000057.1:0-9595 GCA_964422185.1 uncultured Oscillospiraceae bacterium | reverse complement strand
GCTGGAGTGGTTCGCCTACTGGAAACAGTTCTGCCACCAGTGGCTGCTGGATCTGGGCATGAAAGACGAGAACCTGCGCCTGCGCGACCACGAGCAGGCGGAGCTGTCCCACTACTCCAACGCCACCACGGACTTCGAGTACGCGTTCCCGTTCACGGACTGGGGCGAGCTGTGGGGGCTGGCCAGCCGCACGGACTTCGACCTGACCGCCCACCAGAAGACCTCCGGCAAGGACATGACCTACTACGATCAGGAGACGAATCAGCACTACATCCCCTATGTCATTGAGCCGTCGCTGGGCGTGGACCGCGTGGTGCTCGCCTTCCTGTGCGACGCCTACGACGAGGAAATTGTCAATCCCGCGAAGAACGATGTCCGCACCGTCCTGCACCTCCACCCCGCCCTCGCGCCCTACAAGTGCGCGGTGCTGCCCGTGTCCAGGAAGCTGGCGGGCAAGGCGCATGAGCTCGCCGATCAGCTGTCCAAATCCTATATGGTCTCCTGCGACGACGCCGGTTCCATCGGCAAACTCTACCGCCGCCAGGACGAGATCGGCACCCCCTGGTGCATCACCGTGGATTTTGACACCGTGGGCAACGAGGAGAAGGCCGGTGACGACGCCGTCACCATCCGGGATCGGGACACCATGGAGCAGATCCGGATCCCCATCAGCGGCCTGAGGACCTGGCTGGATGAAAAGCTGGCTTACTAAACTGACTGTCCCTCCCTCAGAAAAGAAATCCATCTTCGCCCATTTTCTCCCGCCCTGGGCGGTGCGCGTGCTGAATGTGCTGTGCTACCTCAGCCTGCCGTTTTTCCCGCTGTTCTGCCTGCTGGTGATGGATCTGATGAACTTCGGCGGCCTGACCGGCTACCGCGTGTTCGTCGCGGAGCATCCCCGATCCCTGCTGTTTGAGTGTCTGGTGATGCTGGTTCTCTTTCTGGCGCTGCTTCTGCTGTTCCGGAAAGCCTCCTGGGCCGCGGGATTTCTGGGTGCGTTCTCTCTTATCTTCGCCTATGTCAATTTTATCAAGGTCGCGCTGAACGGGGATCACTTCCAGCCCAGGGATCTGACCATGATCTCCTCCCTGGACGGCCTGATGGGCTTTATCAGCGGCGATGTGCCCTACTGGTTCGTCCTCAGCGTGATCATCGTGATCCTTTGGGTCTCCACCCTGGCCGCCTGCCATATCCAGCTCCCGCTGCGCTGGTTTGTGCGCATCCCGGTGCTGCTGGTGGGTGTCCTGGGCGTGTGGTCGATGTTCTCCACCATTGAGCGCAGCAACCGGGTACTGGAGCGGTTCGGCATGTCTTTCATGGATGCCGCGCTGCAGACTTCCAACTACCGCGCCAACGGTTTTGTGGGCGCGTTCACCATCAACATCCTCATGGGCAACATTCAGGAGCCGGAGGACTACTCCCAGGAGACCATCCAGTCCCTCATGGCGGGCTACACCGCCCGGGACGCGGATCCGGACGCGCCGGAGTACGATGTGATTGTGGTGCTCAGCGAGAGCTTCACCGATGTCCGTGCCCTGAACGGGGTGACTTTCTCCGAGAATCCCCTGCCGAACTACGACGAGATCCTCAGCCGGGAGGAAACCTACAGCGGCACCATGTACAGTACCGCCAGCGGCGGCGGCACCGTCCGGCCCGAGTTTGACATCCTCACCGGGCTGACCACGGATTACCTCTACGATGTGCCCAGCCCCTACGAGCTGGTGGACGCGCCGGTGGAATCCTTTGTGTCCCACTACCACGACATGGGATACGACACGGTGGCGGTTCACCCCTACGACAAGACATTCTACCGCCGGAGCGTGGCCTATCCCTACATCGGCTTTGACAAGTTCTACGGCGAGAACGACCTGGCGGAAATGCTGCCTCTGGAGTACAACAGCGGCGGCCATGTCCGGGACTCCTCCACGCTGGACGCCATGAAGCTTGTGTTGGAAAATGCGGACGGCCCCACTTTCCTGCTGGCGATCACCATGGGAAACCACCAGCCGTATGACCCCGTGCCGGAGGAGGAGATCACCATCCGTCCGGATGCCCCCGCGCTGGATCCGGAGACGCTCTCCGCCCTGACGACCTACACGCAGGGCTTGGCGGAGGCGGATCAGATGCTGGGCGATCTGGTGGACTATATTGACCGGCGGGATCGGCCCACCGTTTTGCTGTTCTTCGGCGACCACATCCCCTCGCTGGGCGCAAACCGCGCCATCTACTACGAGACCGGCGCACTGGGCGATGATGTCCCGGAGGAGCAGCAGCTCGACTTCCTGTACTCCACGCCGTTTCTGATCTACTCCAACACCGGCGCCGTCAGCGGGATGCTGCCGGGCCGCCAGGACAACCGGATCTCCAGCTACTATCTGCTGGAGATCATCGCGGAGATGACAGGGATCCCCCAGACGCCCTACATGCAGCTTCTGGCGGACTACTACACGCGGGTGCCCTACTACAACATCCGGCTGGGACTGGAGCAGACGCCCGACATCGCGGCGCTGGCCCATATGCACGAACTGATCTCCTACGACAGGCTGGCCGGGGAGCGGTATTCCGTCTCCCCCTGACCGCCGGGGCCGGAAATCCGGTTGACAGGCCGCCGTGCGTCCTGTATGATGGATCCCGGGAACCAGAATACTCAGATGAAAGGAATGATATTCGGAATGGACAGCCACACTCTTGCCGTCATTGCCGCGAAGGCCCGCCTGCTGGGCCTGGACATGGTATACGGCGCGAACTCCGGGCACCTGGGGGGCTCTTACTCCTCCCTGGATATCCTGACCACACTCTACAACGGGGTCATGAACATCGACCCCGCCCATCCCGACGATCCGGATCGTGACCGCTTCGTCCTGTCCAAGGGCCACTGCACGCCCGGCCTCTACCCCACGCTGGCGCTGCGGGGCTACTTCCCCGTAGAGGATCTGAAGATGTTCCGCTCCATCAACGGGCACATGTCCGGCCACGCGGAGATGCACTATGTCCGGGGTGTGGATATGTCCACCGGATCCCTCGGCCAGGGGATCTCCGTTGCCGTGGGCATGGCGCTGGCGGGCAAGGCGGACGGGAAATCCTACCGCGTGTACGCCGTTCTGGGCGACGGCGAGCTGGAGGAGGGCCAGGTGTGGGAGGCCTCCATGGCCGCCGCCAAATTCAAGCTGGACAACCTCTGCGCCGTCGTGGATGTGAACGGTCTGCAGATCGACGGCCGCACGGACGATGTGATGCCCTCCGGGCCGCTGGATAAGAAGTTCGCCGCGTTTGGGTGGAATGTGATCCCCGTGGACGGCCACGATTACGACGCGCTGCAGGCGGCGTTCGCCGCGGCCGCTCAGACCAGGGGCCAGCCCACGGTTCTGCTGGCGAAGACCGTCAAGGGCAAGGGCGTCTCCTTTATGGAGAACGAGGCGGGCTGGCACGGCAAGGCGCCCAACGCCGAGCAGTACGCCCAGGCGAAAGCCGAGCTGGAGGCCAACCTGGCCAGACTGGAGGGGAACTGACATGAGTGAAAAGATCGCAACCCGCGCCGCATACGGCGAGGCACTGGTAGCTCTGGCCGACCAATACCCCGAACTGGTGGTTCTGGATGCGGATCTGTCCGGTTCCACCATGACCAAGGGCTTCGCGAAAGCGCACCCCGACCGCTTCTTCAACATGGGCATCGCCGAGGGCAACATGGCCAGCGTCGCCGCCGGCCTGGCCGCCTGCGGCAAGAAGCCGTTTGTCAATTCCTTCGCCATGTTCGCCGCCGGCCGCGCCTGGGAGCAGGTGCGCAACTCCATCGCCTACCCCCGGCTGAATGTGAAAGTCATCGGATCCCACGGCGGCCTGTCCGTGGGCGAGGACGGCGCCACCCACCAGTGCATTGAGGACTACGCCATCATGCGGGCCATCCCCGGCATGACGGTGGTCTCCCCCTGCGACGGCCCCGAGATGCGCCTGGCGGTCAAGGCGCTGCTGGACTACGAGGGCCCCGCCTATATGAGACTGGGCCGTTTGGCGGTGGAGTCCGTCACGGACGAGACCCCCGGATACCGGTTTGAACTGGGCAGGGGCGTGCAGCTCCGGGACGGCACGGACGCCACCATCATCGCCACCGGCATGATGGTGCAGATGGCGGTTCAGGCCTCAGACGCTCTGAAGAGCGAGGGTCTGAGCATCCGGGTCATCGACATGCACACCATCAAGCCCCTTGACCGGGACATCGTCATCCAGGCCGCCAAAGAGACCGGCGCCATCGTCACGGCCGAGGAGGCCACGGTGATCGGCGGTCTGGGCAGCGCGGTCACCGATGTGGTGTGCCAGTACTACCCCGTCCCGGTTCTGCGCCACGGGGTGAAAGATCAGTTCGGCCGCTCCGGCGAGGCCAGGGCCGTTCTGGCCGCCTACGGCCTCACCCCGGAGGATCTGGCCCGCACCGTCCGCCATGTGATGGAGAAGAAAGCCGGCCCGAAAGTCTGATCTGCTTTCGGCATCGAAAAAGTGAAATTCCCTCCTGCGGAACCTTCCCCGGGTTCCCCGCCAGGCGCTGCCCCGGACTCTCCCGTGAGAGTCTCTTGTGCGCCGCGGGGGCCCGGGCTGTGCCGCGGGAGGGTTTTTCTTATCTGCCGCGGGGAGAACGGCAAAGGGCAGCCCCGGTGCACTCGTGTCACCGGGGCTGCCCTGTTTTTTCCCTGTCTTTCGCCGGATCCCTATCCGCGCTCGTCCAGGGGGATGAAGTGCTGCGAGGGGGCCACCGCCTTGTAGGCGGGACGGATGATCTTGTTGCCGGGGTTGTAGACCTCCTCCACCCGGTGGGCGCACCAGCCCACCATGCGCGCCATGGCGAACAGCGGCGTGTACAGCTCCACGGGGATGTTCAGCATCTTGTAGACGAGGCCGGAGTACATATCCACATTGGCGCACATGACCTTGTCCTTGCCGGTGACCTCGTGGAACACCTCCGGCGTCAGCCGCTCCACCGACTCGAACAGCTCGAACTCCCGCAGCATCTCCGGATCCCGCTCCGCCATCCGCCTGGCAAACCGCTTCAGCGTGGTCGCACGGGGATCGGAGAGGGTGTAGATGGCGTGTCCCATGCCGTAGATCAGGCCGGAGTGATCCCCTTCCTCTCCCCGGAGCAGCCTGGCCAGAAAATCCCGGATCTCCCCGTCGTCGTTCCAGTCGGACACGCCGTTCTCGATGTACGAGAACATCTCCATGACCTTTTTATTCGCGCCGCCGTGGCGGGGCCCTTTCAGGGAGCCCACCGCCGCCGAGATGGCGGAGTAGATGTCCGTCCCGGAGGAGGACAGGACACGGCACGCGAACGCGGAGTTGTTGCCGCCGCCGTGCTCCATGTGCAGCACCAGGCACAGATCCAGCAGCCGCGCCTCCTCCTCGGTGTACTGGTTGTCCGGCCGGATGGAGTGGAGGAAATTCTGCGCCATGGACAGGTCGTCCTGCGGCCGGTGCAGGTGCAGACTCTCGTTGTCGAAATAGTGCCGTTTCACCGCGAACGCGTGGGCCACAATGGTGGAGCAGCGGGCGATCAGCTGCATGGCGTTGCGCAGCTCATTCTCGATGGAGTTGTTGTCCGGGTCGGTGTCGTAGGAGTACAGAGCCAGCACGGACCGGGCCAGTTTGTTCATCACATCGTGGCTCGGCGCCGCCAGGATCATGTCCTCCGTGAACCGGTCCGGGAGCGTGCGGTAATCCGCCAGCGCCCGGGTGAACCCCTCCAGCTGCTCCCGGGTGGGCAGGGCGCCGAGCAGCAGCAGATACGCCGTCTCCTCGTAGCCGAACCGGCCCTCGCTGACGAAGCCCTGGATCAGATCCTCCACATTGATGCCCCGGTAGAGCAGGCGGCCTTTCATGGCCGTCTTCTCGCCGTCCTGCATATAGTAGCCCTGCACATTGCCCACCTGCGTGATGCCGGCCATGACGCCGGTGCCGTCGGCGTTGCGCAGTCCGCGCTTCACATCCAGTTTCAGATAATTGACGGGATCGATCTGGTTGTGCTTTTCAAATTCACCGCAAAGGCTGTGAACGAACGCGTTATCCCGCTCTATGTTTTCTACCGACATTGCCATCTTCCTTTTTTACCCCCACAGATACGGAAACACGCCGTTGTGTCCTCCGGATCCCTCCTCCGGCTGCGGTATTTGCCCCGCCTGTACGAACCGGTGGCGTTCCGGGCATTTTCCGTGCATTATACCGCGTTTTTCCCCGCCGGTCAATGGAGAAACCTGCCAAAGAAATCCCCGGCTCCCGGCCGTTTTTGCACGAAACCGGATCTGCCGTCCGCTCCCCGCGGACAGCTGTCCTCCCCGGAATCCGGCCGCCGGGGCGCACCGGCCCGGTTGACCGCCCGCGTCTTTTGACATGTGAAAACTTTGACAAATGCCCGGAAAAACGGGACTGGAAATTTTTAACAACCCTTGAAAATGAAGAGTTTTCCACATTGTCCACAGGTTTTTCCACAGGTATTTTTCCGGGAAGCGGGCCCTGGAGGGGCGGAATCGGGCGACATAATTCCTGTCAAGAATAAAATAAACGGCAATTTCCACAAATTTCGGCCGGAGGGGATCCCCGGGGCCGCGTCCCGCTCCCCGCGCCGTTTTCCCCGCCCCCGTCCGCCGGAACAGCAGAAAAGAGCGGGAAGCACGCCGGCTCTCCGCTCTTCTCCGCCAGGGTCACTGCCGATGTTCCAGAAGCTCTATCCTGATGCCGCTGGGATCCCGGATCATGACAAACCGCACGCCCGGGTTGGGCGAGACGGGCCCCTCCTCAATCGGCACTCCGGCGGCGCCCAGATTGCGGATCTCCTGATCCAGGTCGTCCACATCGAAGCCCAGCACCGGATGCTCCCCCGCGGTGACGGTGGGGCCCTCCGGGCCGCAGATCAGCTCCAGACTGCAGCCCTCCCCCTGCATCATGACGATGTGGCTGGGCCCGGCGGTGAAGTCCCGGGTCACACGCATCCCCGCCACCCGGGCGTAGAACTCCTGCGAGTCCGCCAGCGCCTGCTCGCTCTTCGTCTGGATGGCCACAAAAGAGAACACCATACCAATCCCTCCAATCTGTTCCTGTGCCGCGGATCCGATCCGGCGCCGCGGTCTCACCTTATTGTACACCCGTCTGTCCCGTTTTGCACCGGTTCGGGATGATTTTTCCGGCCCGGCCGCCGCGGCCTTTTTTCCGTTGACAGTGCTTCCCGGATTGAGATAGAATGTCGGCTGTGAAGTTCAGACTGCGCAGGGAACAGGCGGGGTAACTATGGCCAGAACCACAGGCAAACGGAATTACGGCAATGACTCCATCTCCGCCCTGAAAGGGGCGGATCGGGTGCGCAAGCGCCCGGGTGTCATCTTCGGCTCGGACGGACTGGAGGGCTGCGAGCACGCCGTGTTTGAGATCCTCTCCAACGCCATCGACGAGGCGCGGGAGGGACACGGCTCCCTCATCACCGTCACCCGCTTCGAGGACGGATCCATCGAGGTGGAGGATCAGGGGCGCGGCTGCCCGCTGGACTGGAATGAGAGCGAGCACCGGTACAACTGGGAGCTGGTCTTCTGCGAGCTGTATGCCGGCGGCAAGTACGGCAGCGGCGAGGGGGAGAACTACGAGTACTCCCTGGGCCTCAACGGGCTGGGCTCCTGCGCCACCCAGTACGCCTCGGAGTACATGGATGTCACCGTGTGGCGGGACGGCTACAAGTACTCGCTCCACTTCGAGAAAGGGGAGAACATCGGCGGGCTGGCCAAGGTGCCCACGGACCGGGGCCGGAAGACCGGCACCGTCATCCGCTGGCGGCCGGATCTGGATGTCTTCACCGACATCGCCGTGCCGGTGGAGTACTACACCGATGTGATGAAGCGCCAGGCGGTGGTCAACGCCGGGGTCACTTTCCGGTTCCGCAACCAGACAGAGGGGAAGTTTGAGACCACCCAGTTCCGGTATGAAAACGGCATTCTGGACTATGTCACCGAGCTGGCGGGGGAGAATCCCCTCACCCGGCCCGTGTTCTGGCAGGCGGAGCGCCGGGGCAGAGACCGGGAGGACAAGCCGGAGTACAAGGTGAAGCTGTCCGTCTCGTTCTGTTTCTCCAACGCCGTGCAGGTCATTGAGCACTACCACAACTCGTCGTGGCTGGAGCACGGCGGCTCGCCGGAGAAAGCCATGCGCTCCGCGTTCGTCAGCGCCATCGACGCGCTGCTCAAGCAGCAGAACAAATACAACAAGAACGAGAGCAAAATCACCTTCAACGACATCCAGGACGCGCTGATCCTGGTCTCCAATAATTTCTCCACCCAGACCAGCTATGAGAACCAGACGAAAAAGGCCATCAACAACCGGTTCGTCCAGGAGGCCATGACCGACTTCCTCCGCTCCCAGCTGGAGGTCTACTTCATTGAGAACCCGGCGGACGCCCAGAAGATCGCCGAGCAGGTGCTCATCAACAAGCGCAGCCGGGAGACGGCGGAGAAAGCCAGGCTGAACATCAGGAAGAAGTTCTCCGGCAGCATCGACATCTCCAACCGGGTGCAGAAGTTCGTGGACTGCCGCTCCCGGGATGTCTCCCGCCGGGAATTGTACATCGTGGAGGGCGACTCCGCCCTGGGCAGCGTGAAACTCAGCCGGAACGCGGAGTTCCAGGGGATCATGCCCATCCGGGGCAAGATCCTCAACTGCCTGAAAGCGGACTACCAGCGCATCTTCAAGTCGGAGATCATCACGGATCTGCTGAAAGTCATCGGCTGCGGGGTGGAGGTTCAGAACAAACATGTCAAGGATCTCAACGCCTTTGATCTGTCCAACCTGCGCTGGAACAAGATCATCATCTGCACGGACGCCGATGTGGACGGCTTCCAGATCCGCACCCTGGTGCTGACCATGCTCTACCGCCTGACTCCCACGCTGATCCGGGAGGGCTATGTCTATATCGCGGAGACCCCCCTGTATGAGATCAGCTATAAGGACAAGGGGAAAGATATGACCTGGTTCGCCTACTCCGACCGGGAGAAGAACGACATCCTCTCCGGCGAGCTGGCGGGCAAAAAGTGCTCCATCCAGCGCTCAAAGGGGCTGGGGGAGAACGACCCGGAGATGATGGCGCTGACGACCATGAACCCGGACACCCGGCGCCTCATCCGGATTCTGCCCGAGGACATGGAGCGCACCGCCCAGGTCTTCGACCTCCTGCTGGGGGACAACCTCCAGGGCAGGAAAGATCACATCGCGGAGAACGGGTACAAATACCTGGAACTGGCGGATATCTCGTAGGCGCACACCCGGCCCGAACGCGCCGCGCACTTAAGCACCGGAGAGGAGGGCAGGCAGGGCGAAACCCCGCGGCGGCGGATTCCCCCTGCTGACACCATGCCGAGAAAGAAGAAAACCGAACCCGCCGCCAAAGCGGCAGACGCCTCCCTGGTCCGCGGACTGAGCGCCGAGGTGCTGGAGCAGCCGATCACCGAGACGCTGGAACTCAACTACATGCCGTACGCCATGACCGTCATCGTCTCCCGGGCCATTCCGGAGATCGACGGGTTCAAGCCCTCCCACCGCAAGCTGCTGTACACCATGTACGAGAGGGGCCTGCTGC
>CAYRAG010000056.1:0-10599 GCA_964422185.1 uncultured Oscillospiraceae bacterium | reverse complement strand
CGGCGGGGCTGCCGCGCTCAATACCTATCAGTATTGTAGGTATTATAGCGGCTCCCGGTTTTCCTGTCAAGTATCATTTTCAGAGATTCCGACGGCCGGTTTTCCGCGTCCCGGCCGGAAACCGCCCGGATTCCGCCAGACCCGCCGGTTTTCCCAGGTTCCAGAAGTGCGCGGCTCCGCCGGTTTCCCGGGGAGATCCGCGGCGGTTTGACAACAGATTCCTTGTAAGCGGCGGCAAATTGTTGTTTGCCAGGAAAAAACACGGATGGTATAATCGGGGGGAGCGGCAGCGGGCAGACCCCGCGGCGCGCAAAGAGGAGGAACAGGGTATGAGCGAGTGGAAACGCTGCATCAAACCGATCTGCGCCGGTCTGGTGGTGCAGCTTTGTGTAGGGATTCTCTACCTTTGGAGCGTATTCAAGATGATGGTCGTGGAGCAGTACCAGTGGTCGCTGGACGCGGCGAACCTGGTGGCTTCCGTGATGCTGTTCGCGTTTGTGCTGGGCAACTTCCTGGGCGGCTATCTCCAGGATATCATCAACCCGAGACTGGTGGCCACACTGGGCTGCGTGCTGTTCAGCGCAGGTATCTTCGCCTCGTCGCTGCTGACGAGCGAAACCATCTCCCTGATCTATGTGACCTACTGCTGCATGGGCGGCCTGGGCTCCGGATTCGCCTACGCGGCGATTCTGTTCTCCATTCAGAAATGGCTGCCGCACCGCAGAGGGCTGGCCTCCGGCCTGGCGGCCTCCACCTTCGGGCTGTCCACCGTGGTGTTCAGTCCGGTCTCCCAGTGGCTGCTGGACACCACCGGATCCGTCGCCGCGACTTTCCGGATTCTGTCCATTGTCTTCTTCGTCGTGAGCATGGTCGCCTGCCTGTTCCTGCGTCTGCCGGATCAGAAGTATCTGGACAGCCTGAATCTGCCCGAGGCCGCCACGGGGACGGACGCCAGCATGACGCTGGGCCAGACGGTGCGCAGCCCGCAGTTCTGGATTCTCGCCATGGCGCTGTTCTTCTACAACGCGACATGGAACATGCTCACCCCGCTGATCAAGGATCTGGGCATGAGCCGAGGCCTGGCGGAGGGGATGGCGGTGATGACCGTCTCCCTGACCGGCATCACGAATTTTGCCGGGCGGATTGTGATGTCCTCCCTGTCTGACGCCGTGGGCCGGTTCCGCATTCTGTACACCCTGTGCGCCATCACCTTTGTCTCCGGCCTGCTGCTGACCTTCAGCCGATCGGGCCTGTTTGTGGTGGCGGTTCTGGCGGCGGCCTTCGCCTACGGCGGGCCGTCCGCGGTCTTCCCCACCACATGCACCGATTTCTTCGGCCCGAAGTACGCCGGCCGGAACTACGGGGTGCTGATGCTGTTCCTGGGCATCTCCTCCGTGGTGTTCAACCCCATCTCGAATGTGCTGCACAACCTGACCGGCGGCTATTTCGCCACCTTTGTCATGGGCATGGCCACCGCGGCGCTTTCCTGCCTGTTCTGCTTCCTGCTGTACAGGCGGCGCGACCGTGCGGTGCTGTCCACCGGCCCGGAGAAGAAATAACGCGAACCGAAAAAAAGATCGGCAGACAACCGGCGGAAGCGGGGGAGAGGCTCCCCTGCTTCCGCCGTGTCTCATTTTTTCAGCATTCTCATGGCGTTGAGGATGGCGAGGATCGCCACGCCCACATCCGCGAACACCGCCATCCACATATTGGCCCTGCCGATGGCGGACAGGATCAGAACCAGGAATTTCACCGTCAGCGCGAAGACAATGTTCTGCCGCACGATGCGCAGCGTCTTCCGGGCGATCCGGATGGCGACGGGGAGCCTGGTCAGGTCGTCGTGCATGAGCACGATGTCCGCGGCCTCAATGGCGGCGTCGGAGCCCATGGCGCCCATGGCGATCCCCACATCCGCACGGGAGAGAACCGGCGCGTCGTTGATGCCGTCCCCCACAAAGACCAGCGTCTCCCGGGGCTGCTTTTCCTCCAGCAGGTGTTCCACGCAGTCCACCTTGTCCCCGGGGAGCAGGCCCGCGTGCACCTCGTCCAGGGGGAGCTCCCCGGCGACCGCCTGCGCGGCTTCGGGGGCGTCGCCCGTGAGCATGACGGTCTTCCGGACGCCGGCTTCTTTCAGATCCCGGAGCGCCTGGGCGGCGCCGTCTTTGATCTGGTCAGACACGAGCAGGTAACCGGCGTAGACCCCGTCCACCGCCACATGAACCGCGGTGCCGGCGGCGCCGCACTCCGGCACCGGGATGCCGGCGGAGTCCATGAGCCGGGCATTGCCCGCCAGGACGGTTTTTCCGTCAATCACCGCCTTCACGCCGCGGCCGGCCTGTTCCTGCACCCCGGTGACCCGGCCGGGATCCAGATGCTCCGGCGCGGCGTCCCGGATGGATTTGGAGATGGGGTGATCGCTCCAGCTCTCGGCCAGCGCGGCCAGCTCCAGAAGCTCCCGCTCCGTCATGCCGGACGGCTCCACCCGGGTCACGGTGAAGACGCCCCGGGTCAGGGTGCCGGTTTTGTCAAAGACCATGACCCCCGCCTGCGCCAGCGCCTCCAGGTAGTTGCCGCCCTTGACCAGGATGCCCTGCCGGGAGGCCCCGCCGATGCCCCCGAAGAAACTCAGCGGGATGGAGATGACCAGGGCGCAGGGGCAGGAGACGACCAGAAACACCAGCGCCCGGTGCAGCCAGGTGCGGAAGGGCCCCAGCCCGGCCAGCGGGGGGATGACCGCCAGCGCCAGCGCCGCGAACACCACCGCCGGGGTGTAGTATCTGGCGAACTTCGTGGTGAAATTTTCCGCTTTCGCCTTTTTCGCGGAGGAGTTTTCCACCAGATCCAGGATGCGGGAGACGGTGGACTCGCCAAACGGCCTGGTGACGCGAACCCGCAGCAGACCGGTCAGATTGACGCAGCCGCTGAGCGCGTCCGACCCCGCCGCCACATCCCGGGGAAGAGACTCCCCGGTGAGCGCGGAGGTGTCCAGCGCGGAGGCGCCCTCCGTGACCACGCCGTCCAGCGGGATCCGCTCCCCGGGCTTGACCACGATGACATCGCCCGGCGCCACCTCCTCCGGATCCACCTGCTCCAGCGCGCCGCCGCGCTCGATGTTGGCGTAGTCCGGCCGGATATCCATGAGATCCGAGATGGACTGGCGGGATCGGGAGACCGCGACGGACTGGAACAGCTCGCCCACCTGGTAGAACAGCATGACCGCCACCGCCTCGGCGGCCTCCCCGCAGCCGAACGCGCCCAGCGAGGCGACGGACATGAGAAAGTTCTCGTCGAACACCTGGCCGTGGGAGATGTTGCGGATGGCTTTCCACAGCACGCTCCAGCCGACGGTCAGGTAGGGGATCAGATACAGCCAGGTGACGGGCAGGTAGTACGCCGTCGTGCCGTCCTCCCCCGGGACGCCCGGGGCAAAGGGGAGACGCACCCCGTCAGGCAGCCACAGCCTGACGCCGCTGTGATCCAGGATGCCGAGGACGAGAAACATCGCGGCCGCGATGAGGATGGTGCGCAGGTCTTTCTTCTGTTTCTTCGTCACGGGGCACCGCCTCCCTCTCGTGTTCCGGTACGCACGGCCGCTACCTCAGAACAACCTCGCAGTCCGGCTCCACTTTCTTTACGCACTTCACCACGGCGGGCATCACGCTGGCGATGTCCTCCGCCTCGACGGTCATCTTCTGCGTCAGGAAGTTCACGGAGACATCCGTGACGCCGGGCAGCGCCCGGATGGCGTCTTCCATCCTGGCGGCGCAGCTGGCGCAGTCCAGATCGATGAGCCTGTAGGTCTTCCTCATGGGATATCTCTCCTTTCGCCGGTTCTATTCGCACACATGTTCCTTGCCCTGGCCGATGATGGACCGGACATGGTCGTCGGCCAGGGAGTAGTAGACGACCTTGCCCTCGCGGCGGTACTTCACCAGTTTTCCCATCTTCAGGATGCGAAGCTGGTGGGAGATGGCCGACTGCGTCAGGCCCAGCAGCTCGGCGATGTCGCACACGCACAGCTCCCGGGTGAACAGCGCGTACAGGATTTTGATGCGGGTGGAGTCCCCGAACATCTTAAACAGCTCCGCCAGATCGTACAGCACCTCGTCCTCGGGCAGCTCCGCCGCCACCGCACGGACCGCGTCCTCATGGATGAACTGCTGCTCGCAGCCGGGGATGTCTTCCATGGGTTCCGCCTCCTTAACAATTAACATATGAACAACTGCTCATATGATACAGCGATACCCGGGATTTGTCAACCCGAAATCCGCGGATTTTTTTCTCCGCCAGGGCGCGGCCCGGAAGGCAAAACAAATCCCCGGCGGGCTCCAGGTCTGAAATCCGCCGGGGACTCGAATGGGAGAAAAAATCTTATGGTCTCACGCGTCCCCCGGATCGCCGAGGACCATCCGCATCTGCCGGGCCAGGGCGAGGGAGAGCAGGGGAGGAACCGCGTTGCCGATCTCCAGGCGCTTCTTCCCGGCGGCGCCGCTGAAGCGGTAGCTGTCCGGAAAGCTCTGGAGCCTGGCGCCCTCCCGGATGGACATGGCCCGGGAATCCCGGGGATGGATGCAGCGGGAGGAGGAGGGGCACGCGAAGTTCCGGGTGATGGTGGTGGCGGGCCGATCCCACCACAGCTTGGCGTAGGTGTTGGGGTAGCCGCTGGCCGGCCGCAGATCCTCCGGGAGGTCGTCCCGGCCCTGGCCGTCCTCCAGAGCCTCCATCAGGCGGATGAGGTGCGGGGCGTTCCGGGGCGCGGTGTGCTCCGTGAGCGTGTCCGTGTCCCGGACGAAACGGAGAAATTCGCTGTCCGGTTCGTACAGATAGGAAGTTCCCGTCCCGCCGCTTTGAATGGGGGGCAGGTCCCCGATGGCGTCTCTCAGCGTGAGCCAGGGCAGTCGGCCGGGCCCGTGGGTCGGCGGGGGAGGGGTAAAGCGGTTCTCTCCCAGCGTGCCCACCAGAAAGACCCGCTCCCGGTGCTGCGGGACGCCGTAGTCCGCGGCATCCAGCACATCCGCCCGCAGCTCGTAGCCGAGATCCGCGAACCCGCGCTGCACGCGGCGGAACAGATCCCCACGCTCCATGCTGAGAATGCCCGTGACATTCTCAAAGACAAAGGCCCGGGGCGCCAGCATGGCCACGATCCGGCAGTACTCCTGAAACAGGCCCGCCCGGTCGTCCAGCCTGCGTTTGCCCACGGTGGAGTAGGACTGGCAGGGGGGACCGCCCACCACCAGATCCACGCTCCGATCGCCCAGGACGCCCCGGAGGGTCTCCCCGTCCAGATCCCGGATGTCCATGACGAGCATGGGCACCTCCGGGTGGTTGAGGGAGTAGGCGTCTGCGATGTCCGGGTCAATCTCGTTGGCGGCCAGGATCCGGTACTCCGGCAGTTTCGCGAAGCCGTAGCTCAGCCCGCCCGCGCCGGAGAACAGATCAATAATATGGTATGGCATGTCAGGCGCCTCCTCAGGGCGGACCCGCCGGCGCGGGGCACTCCTCCTCTTCCTCCCCGCGGGCGAGCGCCTGGCGGAGAAACTCCGCGTCCTT
The DNA here is from genome assembly GCA_964422185.1 of uncultured Oscillospiraceae bacterium. GTDB lineage: Bacteria > Bacillota > Clostridia > Oscillospirales > Oscillospiraceae > CALXCT01. Next base: position 5,049 of record CAYRAG010000056.1, on the reverse strand, counting down.
GTCGTCCAGGTCGTGGAGACCGCCCATCGTCTCCAGGTGGTGGGTGAACTCGTGGGCCAGGGTGGCGAACAGCTCGTCCTCCCACACCTCGTCCGGCTCGTCTTTCAGCAGGGCGGCGAACGAGCCGTAGTACAGGACGATGAAGTTGCCCGTCAGATCCTGGACATACTCGCCCATGATGTACATCTCGCCCTCCGGGAACCGGGGATCCGGCAGGGGATCCTCCTCAAATTGGATCCCGCCATGGAGATCCCGGTAGAACGCCTCGGGAAACTCCATCGCGATGTCGTCCAGCAGCTGCGCGGCCTCGTTAAAAGTGAGCATCCGGTCACCGCTCCTCTCTGAAATCCGTCTGATTCGGGGGGTATCCGCCCGCACGGATCATACAACAGTGCGGGGCGCATTTCAAGCCCCCGGGCGGAGCGCCCCGGCGGGGATCGCGATCCCCGGTTCCGGCATTGCCCGTGCGGGAGGTTGCGCCGTATTATGTCAACCGATAGAAAAAAGTGATGAACCCCGAACCGGCGGCGCTCTTCCCTCTTCCCCCGCTTTGTGCTATGATGGGGGGCGAAGACGCGAAGCGGGAGGCGGGCGGCGTGTCCAGACTCAATCCAAAGTACAAAGGCATTTTGTATATCATCCTGTCGGCGTTCTGCTTCGCCTGCATGAACGCCTGCGTGCGCATGGCGGGGGATGTGCCCAGCATCCAGAAGAGCCTGTTCCGCAACATCGTGGCCCTGGCGGTCTCGGCGGCGATCCTGATCCGGGAGGGAAAAGGGTTCCGCCCCGCCAGTCCGTCAAACTGGAAATACCTGCTGGCCCGGGCGGCCTTCGGCACCGTCGGGATCCTGTGCAACTTCTACGCGGTGGACCGGCTGCTGCTGTCTGACGCCTCCATGCTCAACAAGATGTCCCCGTTCTTCGCCATCCTGGCCTCCGTCGTCCTGCTGAAAGAGCGGCTGACCCCGGTGCAGGCGGGCACAGTGGCGGGCGCCTTTGTGGGGGCTCTGTTCATCATCAAACCCACATTGTCCAACATGGATCTGGTGCCGTCTCTGGTCGGCCTGGTGGGCGGGTTCGGCGCGGGCGTTGCCTACTCCATTGTCCGGCTGCTGGGGCAGAAAGGGGAGCGGGGATCGTACATCGTCTTTGTGTTCTCCGCGTTCTCCTGCCTGGTCACCCTGCCGTACGCCCTGGTGGTTCACGCGCCCATGACGCTCAGCCAGGTGCTGTGGCTCATCGGCGCCGGCCTGTGCGGCGCGGGCGGCCAGTTCGGCATTACCGCCGCCTACTGCTGCGCCCCCGCCCGGGAGATATCCGTCTATGATTACTCCCAGGTCATCTTCGCCGCGGTGATCGGCTTCTTCCTGTTCGGGGACAGGCCGGATGGATTCAGTTTCATCGGCTACGCGCTGATCATCGGCATGGGCGCACTGACTTTCTGGTACAACAACCACTACCTGCCCGGCCATGAGGCAGCGCCGGGGGGCGGGAAATGACACCCGGCAAAAAGGAAACGCATTCCCTCACTGCTCAGGCGGGGGAATGCGTTTTTCCGTCTTTACTGCTTCTTGTCGTCCATCCCGTCGAATACCGCCTTGGCGCTGGCGCACAGGCCGGCGAGACCCTGGATCTCGCTGGGGATGATGATCTTCGTGGCCTTGCCGTCGGCGGCCGCCTGGAACGCCTCCAGCGCGCGGATCTTCAGCACGCCCTCGCCGGGATTCGCCTCGTTGATGAGCTTGATGGCGTCCGCGGTGGCCTGCTGCACGGTCAGGATGGCCTGGGCCTCCGCCTCCGCCTGGAGGATCCTGGCCTGCCTGTCGCCCTCTGCCTGGAGAACGGCGGCCTGTTTGGCGGCGTCGGCGCGGAGAATCGCCGCCTGCTTTTCGCCCTCGGCCACCAGGATCTGGGACTGCTTCTGGCCCTCAGCCTGGAGAATGGCCTCGCGGCGCTCCCGCTCCGCCTTCATCTGCTTCTCCATGGCGTCCTGGATCTCCGCCGGCGGGAGGATGTTCTTCAGCTCCACGCGGTTGACCTTGATGCCCCAGGGGTCGGTGGCCTCGTCCAGCAGGGCGCGCATCTTCGTATTGATGTGGTCGCGGCTGGTCAGGGTCTGATCCAGTTCCAGATCGCCGATGATGTTGCGCAGGGTGGTGGCGGTCAGGTTCTCGATGGCGGACATGGGGTGCTCCACCCCGTAGGTGAACAGCTTGGGGTCGGTGATCTGGAAATAGATGACCGTGTCAATCTGCATGGTGACATTGTCCTTGGTGATGACGGGCTGCGGCGCGAAGTCCACCACCTGTTCCTTCAGGGAGACGATCCTGGCCACCCGGTCAATAAAGGGGAGCAGGAAGTGGATCCCGACGCCCCACACCTCGCGGAACGCGCCCAGCCGCTCGACCACATAGGCCTGGGACTGCTGCACAATCCTGATGCAGCGGCCCAGAATGAGAATCACCAGGAGAAAGAAGATGACGAGAATGATAACCAGGACCATATGCACAGCCTCCTATTCAAATCTGTATCGTTTTATTCCTGCGGCGCCGCGGCTCCGACCTCCGCCGGCGCCACGAACACCTTTACGCCCTCAATGCGCAGGATGCGCACCACCGTGCCGGCGGGAATGACGCGGCTGTCCTCCGACCGGGCGGTCCACACGCTGCCCGCGACGGAGACCAGGCCTTTCCCGGACAGGTTGTCGATGGCCTCGGTGACCACCGCGTCTTTCCCCAGAATGCGGTCCGCGTTGGTGGGCGTGTAGCCCGGGAGGATAAACTTCCGGACAATGGGACGCACCAGCCCGAGCGCGATAAGGGAGACGCCCAGAAACAGGGCAATCTGAAGCCAGATGGGCGCCTGGAAGAACGCGGAAATCATCGCCACCAGAGCGCCCGCGGCAAACCAGATGGAAGTCAGGCCGACCGTCGCCGCCTCAATGATGCCGAAGATGACCAGAAGGATAAACCAGAGTGCGGGCATGGGCATAGCGCATGCTCCTTTCTGTGAGTGTGCCGAACCGGCGTACCCGGCCGGCGGGAAGAACGGGATCCCGTGACGGCCACAGTATAGCACAAAGCCGGGGAGAATTCCACAGGAAAATCAGCCAAAACCCCGCCCGGGACGGCGATCCGCCGCTTATGTCCCCAAAAGGGGACACGCGGGGGCCGGAAAGAAAGAATCGCCGCATCCCTCCGCCTGTGCCGGACGGCCTGGAACCGCCGGGGAACGGATCCCCGGCGGGACACACGGAAAAATCGTCTGAAACCTCTGCGGCGCAACGGGTTTGCCGCTTCCTCATGCGGGAGAACCGGGAGGGAGGAAGAGGCCGATTTGTGAACAGAAAATGAATTTTGCAGACTGCGGCGAATTTTTTTGAAATTGGGGGTTGATTTTTTGATCGCGAGAGGTTATCATTACCACAGGTTAGCACTCCGGGGTTTTGAGTGCTAACCCGGACAAGAGTAATTCATGTGTAAAAACAAAGACATAAGGAGGAACCAACTATGAATCTGAAACCTTTGGCCGACCGCGTGATCCTGAAGACGATCGAAGCGGAGGAGAAAACCAAGAGCGGTCTGTACCTGACTTCCGCCTCCCAGGAAAAGCCGGAAGTGGCTGATGTCATTGCGGTAGGCCCGGGCGGCATGGTGGACGGCCACGAGGTCGTCATGACGGTCAAACCCGGCCAGAGAGTGATCACCGGCAAGTATTCCGGCACCACCGTGAAAGTTGACGGCGAGGAGTACACGATTGTGAAGCAGGGCGATATTCTGGCAATCGTCGAGTGAGACTGACAAATGTTTGCGGGGAGAAGGGGGAGACCTGAAACTCCCCGCGGGCAGCCGGCAGGCGCCGGGACGGTCAGAATTTAAGTCCCCTGTCATTGGGTCATAATTAAAATTTTCATATTCAACCAGGAGGTAATTGTCATGGCCAAGATTATTTGCTACGGTGAGGAAGCCCGCCACGCCATGGAGCGGGGCGTGGATCAGCTGGCCGATACCGTAAAGATCACCCTGGGCCCCAAGGGCCGCAATGTGGTGCTGGACAAGAAGTACGGCACGCCCCTCGTCACGAACGACGGCGTGACCATCGCCAAGGAGATCGAGCTGGAGGATCCGTTCGAGAACATGGGCGCGCAGCTGGTCAAGGAAGTTTCCACCAAGACCAATGATGTGGCCGGCGACGGCACCACCACCGCCACCCTGCTGGCTCAGGCCATCATTCACGAGGGCCTGAAGAACCTGGCCGCCGGCGCGAACCCCATGGTCATGAAGAAGGGTATCGCCAAGGCCACCACCGCCGCGATTGACGCGATCAAGGCCAACAGCCAGAAAGTCAGCGGCTCCGACGACATCGCCCGCGTAGGCACCGTGTCCTCCGGCGAGGAGCTCATCGGCAAGCTGATTTCCGAGGCGATGGAGAAGGTCGGCCACGACGGCGTCATCACCGTAGAGGAGTCCAAGACCGCCGAGACCTACTCCGAGGTCGTGGAAGGCATGCAGTTTGACCGCGGCTATATCACGCCTTATATGGTCACCGACACCGAGAAGATGGAGGCCGTCCTGGACGACGCCAGCATCCTGATCACCGATAAGAAGATCTCCAGCATCCAGGAGCTGCTGCCCCTGCTGGAGCAGGTGCTTCAGTCCAGCAAGAAGCTGCTGATCATCGCCGAGGATGTGGAGGGCGACGCGCTGTCCACCCTGATTCTGAACAAGCTGCGCGGCACCCTGAATGTGGTCTGCGTCAAGGCCCCCGGCTTCGGCGACCGCCGCAAGGAGATGCTCGAGGATATCGCCGTCCTCACCGGCGGCACGGTCGTGACCAGCGACCTGGGCCTTGAGCTGAAGGACGCCACCATCAATATGCTGGGCCATGCCCGCCAGGTCAAGGTGACGAAGGAGAACACCATCATCGTGGACGGCAGCGGCAATCCCGCGGATATCGCCTCCCGTGTGGCTCAGATCCGTGCGCAGATTGAGGTTACCACCTCCGACTACGACCGGGAGAAGCTGCAGGAGCGGCTGGCCAAGCTGGCCG
>CAYRAG010000055.1:8974-10962 GCA_964422185.1 uncultured Oscillospiraceae bacterium | reverse complement strand
CAGATGGCGCACCATCTCTCCGCTTCGCGAACACGACCGGCGTGACCTGAGGCGATGCGGTGTAGCACAGCCACGGAAAAACAGCGGATGAGAATGAGGCGGGGATCTGCCGGTACCTGCGCCGGGTTTTGCGAAAGGCACAGCGCAGGAAGCTTTCGAGAAACTGCACAGGAAGAAACTGCAGCGGAAGGTCGGCAGGATCCCGCCCGCGCCCGGCGCCTGGCCGCCGGCTGGCGTCGATGCCTGTGGGGGTGCGGCCGCCGGCCACCTCCACCTCATACAAGCCGTCCGGCGCTTCCAGGCGTCGATGGCCGGCGCGAGGCACTGGCTGCCAAACCGCTCCGCCGCCCACCGTCAGGGGGACGAACACCCGGGCCGCGGTGTCCCGGGCGTCGCTGGTGGCGGTGATAGCCGGAAAGACAGTCTCGTCCGCGCCCTGGTCGGAGCAGTACCGGGCCGGCTCCACCGGGTCGCCGGCGTCCCGCAGCGCGGCGGGCCGGGCGAAACTTTTCGCACCTGTGGATTTGACGCTTTCGAACGGACGCGTGCGGAGCGGCGGCGGTTCCCGGATCAGCCAAAAAAAGAAAAGCGGCCCGCACGGGGCCCCGGCAGGGGGGCTTCGTACGGGCCGCTTTCGTTCAGCCGCTGTAGTAGCGGGAGGTGTGGTACGCGAACAGGCCCTGGAGCATGGAGGTGATGTTGCTGGTGGACACCGTGGCGCCGGTGACGGCGTCCGCGTCCACGCCGGCCACCTGGGTGCCGTAGCCGCCCCAGGCGTCCAGATCCGCCTTGGTGGCGTGCACCAGGGACTGCACGAAGTGCTCGTCCATGTACTCCTGGGTGTAGTCCGCGATGTAGTAGTTGGGGTTGCTGTCTCCCCACAGGCCCCGGTTCTCCAGGAAAGTGATGGAGCGGATCGCCGCATCGTCCGCGGAGGCCTTGTTGTTGAGCAGCTCCACATAGGCCACCTGGTAGTAGTTGACCAGCGGATCCCGGCAGGTGCAGGAGGAGAACCCCACCTGGTAGCAGGTGAAGGTGGAGTTGCTCTGCTCAAACAGGATCACCGCCTGATACTCCTCCGGCGTGCCGCCGGAGGAATAGTGGGTGAACGGGAAGGTGGGATAGGGGCTCTCCGCCGCCGGCGCGGAGACACGGCCCGCGAAAAAGCCCAGCGCCAGCGCGGCCGCCGCGGCGACGGCGCACAGCACGACGGGATGGCGTCTCACGGCGACACCCCGCGCGGATGGAGCCGGGAGAAGTCCAGGAACGCGTAGTCCGCCCGCCAGGTGGCGTAGATCTTCTCCCCGGTCGCGTCCTCCGGATAGACAATCAGCTCCAGGCCGTTGTCCCCCTCATAGGTCCAGTTGCCCCCGATGTTGTACAGCTTCCCGGCGTCCCAGCCCAGATGGATCAGGAGGGATTTCATCATCCCGGAGTAGCCGCCTCCGCCGCACATGAGGAAGATCGCTTTATCTTTCGGGAAGAGCTCCTCCAGGATCATCATGGACTCCTCGTAGTTGGCCTGCGTCGAGAGGATGGTGCCGTCTTCCGCCCACTCCACGGTGAAGAGGGAATCACCGTCATAGGCGCCGGAGACCGGCAGCTCGGACAGGGTGGCGATGTAGGGATAGGGCACAATCTTGAAGCCCCGGATGGTGCGGGACAGATCCGCGTCGCCCCCGATGGCGGCGTAGTCCGCCGGGTCGAAGAGCATCCGCATGTCCCGGTAGACCACATCCTCCCGGTCCAGGTAATCGTCGATGGTGCTCATGTTGATGTTGGCGTCCACGCCGAACTGGCTGTCCAGATCCGGCTCCGGGGCGGGCAGGGCTTTCGTCCCCCCGCCGGAGCAGGCGGTCAGAAGCAGGGCGAGCAGGATGACCGGCAGACCCAATCGTTGTTTCATACACTGTGCGCTGTCCCGCGACATCCCGTCACGGGAGGGACGCGCCACCCCCCTTTCAAAATCACATCCGGCACGGACTTAA
>CAYRAG010000055.1:4054-8874 GCA_964422185.1 uncultured Oscillospiraceae bacterium | reverse complement strand
CGCCCGGGATTCGCGGAGCGACACTTATTCAGCGACGATCTCCACCACCAGCTTGCAGTAGGCGCTGCTGCTCTCCTCCAGGCAGGGCGCCACCCAGATGGTGCCGTCCTCCCCCAGCTCCTTGTCTTTCTCAATGGCCACGAGGGTGTACTCGCTGTTGGCGCTCTCCAGCGCCAGCTCCGTCTCATACCCGTCGTTGGCCACCGCCTTCACCGTGGTGTAATCCGTGACGCCGGCGGCGGCGAGCACATCGCTCAGCCGGTACCCGGTGTAGGTGGAGGTGGAACTCTCGCCCTTGCTGTTTGTGGCGGTGGCGTCAATCTTGTAGATGTGCAGGCCGTCCAGGGTCTCGTTGGTCACCTCGGCGCCGTTGACCTTGAAGCTGAACGCCTCAAAGGTCACCTTGTCCGTTTTGTCCTGGATCTCCGGTGCGCTTTCTCCGCCGCCTGAGGGCTCCCCGCTCTCCGCGGGCTCCGCCGGCAGCTGGGCGGGGGCGCCGTCCAGGGTGATGGCGACCATGCCCTTCAGATAGTCCCCGGTGGTGCCGGAGGAGCAGGGCGCGAACCAGGGCGAGCCGGAGAACTGGGCGCCGTCTTTCGTGACAGCGACCAGCGTGGAGGGCGCCGCGGCCACTTCCGCGCTCACCTCCACGGCGTACCCGTCGTCCGCGGTGGCAGTGACGCTCTCATAGTCCGTGACGCCGGCGGCGGCGAGCACATCCGAGAGGGCGAAGCCGGCGTAGGTGGCGGTGGACGCCGTGCCGGCGCTGTTGACCGTGGAGGTCTGGATCTCATAGACGGCGTAGTCCGCCATGGACTCGTTGGTGATCTCCACCCCGTTGACCTGGATGGAGAAAGCGGGTACCGTCACCACAACCTCCCTGATCTCCAGATCGCCGGACGCCGGGCTTTCCGGCTGCGCGGATTCCGACGCACTGGGCGAGGGCGACGGGCTGACGACCGTGGAGGTGCCGCTATCGTCCCCTCCTCCGCAGGCCGCCAGGGACAGTGCCATGGCGGCGGCGAGCAGAAGCACGGATAACTTTTTCATCGTACAAATCCTCTCCTTTTTCTTCGATTCTCGCTGGATCCTGTTATCGTGACGGGCCGTCCGGCCCGGGGAAAACCGGTCAGAGGCTGGGGAGCAGACACACCGTCCGCCCCAGCTCCGGGACATAGCGCAGCTTCAGATCCGTCTGGTAGATCTCGCACAGGAAGTCCTCCCGCAAAATCTCCTCCGTGCCGCCGGCGGTCAGATGGCCGTGCCGGTCCAGCACGGCGGCGTTGCCGCCCAGCAGAATGGCGTGATCCGGGTTGTGGGTGGTCACCGCCACGGTGAAGCCCTGATCGGACAGGTGCTTCAAAATCCGCAGCGTCGCCAGCTGGTTGCCAAAGTCCAGATGGGCGGTGGGCTCGTCGAAGAGAATGACCCGGGGCTGGCGCACAATGGCCCTGGCGATGGCCGCCTGCTGGCGCTCGCCGCCGGAGATCTCCGTGTACGGCCGATCCCGCAGGCGCAGGATTCCCATCCGCTCCAGCGCCTCCTCCGCCGCCGCCCGATCCGCCGCGCCCGGCCGGGACAGCGTGGGGATGAGACTGGCCCGGCCCATGAGCACAAACTCGAACACCGTGTACCCGAACACCGTGTTGAGCGTCTGCGGCACGAAGCTGACCAGCCGGGCGATCTCCCGGGGCTTCATCCGGGTCACGGGGCGGCCGTCCAGCGAGACAGCGCCCTCCTCCGAGGGCAGAAGCCCCATCATGACGCTCATCAGGGTGCTCTTCCCCGCGCCGTTGGGGCCGAGAATGGACCAGATCTCCCCCTGCCGGATCTCCAGGGACACCCGGTCCAGAACCGTGGGCCCCCCGGGATAGGCGAAGGACAGATCCCGGATGTCGTAGATCGCGCCGCTCATCCCGTCCGCCCCCTCTGGCGCCACAGGAGCCACGCGTAGAACGGCGCGCCCACAATGCCGGTGAGGATGCTGATGGGCATCTCCGCCGCCCCGATGGTCCGGGTGAGGGTGTCCACCACCAGCAGGAACAGTCCGCCCAGCAGCGCCGAGACGGGCAGCAGCTTCGTGTTGCCCGGCCCCACCAGCATTCTGCCCAGATGGGGGATCACCAGACCCACCCACCCGATGGTGCCCGCGATGCACACGGAGCTGGCGGTGAGCAGCGTGGAGCACAGGATCACGATGCCGCGCACCACCCGCACATCCACGCCCAGCGCCCGGGCCTCCTCCTCCCCCAGGGACAGCACATCAATGCGCCAGGAGAGCAGCAGCAGCCCGGCTGCGGACAGGATAATCAGGGGCAGAACCGGCAGCAGGGTGTCCATGGTGATATAGGTGAAGTCGCCCATGGTCCAGTAGGTGATGGCGGCCAGCTCCTCGTTGGGATCCGCGGTGTACTTGAGAAAGCCCAGAATGGAGGACATGGCGGAGCCCACAATCACGCCGGAGAGCACCAGCATGATATTGGAGCGGTTGCCCAGCAGGGCGGGCAGGGCCACGGTCATGGCCACCGCCGCGATGCCGCCGGCGAACGCGAACAGCTGGATGTATCCGGACGGCAGCGCCAGCAGAATCGCCGCCGCCGCCCCGATGCACGCGCCGCTGGACACCCCCAGCAGATCCGGGGAGATGAGCGGGTTGGAGAACACCCCCTGGTAGGACGCGCCGGACAGGGAGAGCGCCGCGCCCACCAGGATGCTGGCGAGGATCCGGGGCAGCCGCAGGCCGGTGATCACATTCACCGTCATCTCCGGGAAGGTGCTCTCCAGCCCCCACATGGTCTGCCAGATCACCTGGACGCACTCCCAGGGCGTGACCCGGTACTTGCCCACGCACACCGCCACCACCGCCGCCAGCAGGAGCAGCACCGCCAGCAGGAGGATCAGGGCGGCGGTGTACAGACCGCCCCGGCGCCGCTCCGGCGCCGGCGATCGCCCCTGGTTTCTGTCCCGGGCCATCCGTGTTCCGCCTCCTCTCCCGCCCGCGCCCGGCCGTGCCGCCGTGCGGTCTGCCCCGTCCGGGCCCGTTCCGCGGCCGCTCAGGTGAGCGTATAGCCCAGATAGTCCGCGTCAAAGGTTCTCCCGAACATAAAAGTGTAGTAGTCCTCGATCTCCGCCTCCAGATCCTCTTTGGAGAACCGGTCCGGGTGCATCATGTGGAGCATCCAGAAAGTGCCAAGCACGCAGGCGATGCCCGGCATGTCCCAGGTGTCGATCTTCGCGGGGATGACATAGACCCGGCCGTCCACCACCGCCTGCACCGCGCTCCAGGCGTCCCCCTGGAGCACATCGTCCACGGTGTAGTCCAGGGCGGTGGAGCTGGTGCAGAACAGGTAGTCCGGATTCCAGTCAAAGACGGTCTCCACGCCCACCGTGAGCCAGTTGTGGTCGTTCTCCGTCCCCGCGGCCACGGGGATGCCGCCCGCCTTCTCGATCATCCAGGACTGGAGCATATCCCCGCCGGCCACCCGGCCCAGCTCGCCGCCCATGACGAGGGCGGTGGGCCGCTCCTCCTCCGGGATCTGCGCGGTGATCTCATCCATGCGCGCAAACTTCCCGTCCATCCACGCTTTCACCTCCGCGGCGCGGTCCTCCGCCCCGAAGTAGGTGCCCAGCAGATCCAGGGTGCTGTAGATCCCGTCCATGTCTTCCGCGGAGATGCACACCACATCCAGATCCAGCTTCTCCACCGCCTCCAGGGTAGCGCTGTCATTGGCGCGGTGGACGAGCACCGTGGCGCCGCAGGCGGCCAGCGCCTCCAGATCCACCACGCCCCGGCCCACCGTGCCCGCGGCGTCCAGATTGGGATCCGCAGTGGTCCAGAACGCGGACTTGCAGTTGATGGCCGCCACCTGATCCGTGATGCCCAGGGCCACCAGGAACGGCACCGAGGCGGCGTAGACGGAGGCGATGCGCTCCGCGCCGCCGTCCTCCGGCACCGGCAGCACCCGTCCGGCGCCGTCCGTGACGGTGGGCCCCTCCGGGGCCGGGCTGCCGGCCGGATCGGCGCCCCCGCCGCCGCAGGCGGTGAGAAACAGCATGGCCAGCGCCAGGCACAGGGCGGTCAGTTTTGTCTTCATGGGCTGTCAGCTCCTTGCGCATGTCCGCCCGGGGCGTCAATCCCCGAACATGCTCTCGTCCACGGTGATGTCAATGGGCCCGGCGCCGGGCAGCGTCACCACCAGCTTGTTGAAGTACTTCACGGACGCGCCCTGATTCGTCTCCGCCACAATCCGCAGCGGGCCGGAGGTGTTGCCGGCCAGGCCGGTGTAGCCCTCGTGGTTCTCGTCGTCCACCAGGGGCACGCCGTTGAACGCGTACGCGATGATCAGCGGCCGGCGCTCGCCGTCCGCGTTCTCCACGCCGTTCTCCAGGCCGTCCAGGTAGAACAGGCTGAGCAGGTCGTTCTTATAGCCGTCCTCCGCGTAGGCGGTGACGGACACGGGGTTGTCCAGTCCGGGCACATCCCCCGCGATGCGTTTGACAAACTTCCACAGATCCAGGCCCTCGCAGGTGCCCAGCTCCAGCACATCGTAGTCCGCGCGCACCACCAGATCCTCCAGGGACTCCAGCTGCCCCACGGTGAACTGGTGCGTCCACTCGTGGTCGTCGTTGCGCAGGGTGAGGGTCATCTCGTAGTCCAGAAACTCGCTGTACACATCGCTCATGGTGTGCGCCCAGGTGTCGATGTCGTTGGCGGACACCTCGATGGAGACCACATCATTCAGACAGGAGGCCAGGTTGTTCTCCCCCTCCTGGCGCATGGGGACAATGAGGCGCAGCGGCCCGCCGTCCTCCCGGGTGAG
>CAYRAG010000055.1:0-3954 GCA_964422185.1 uncultured Oscillospiraceae bacterium | reverse complement strand
GCCTGGGTCTGGGACGACCCGTCCGACATGCTGTAGTCCAGCGTGGCGGCCTGGGTCTGGCGGCTCTCCAGATCCGACACCGTGTAGACCGCCTCCCGCTCCAGACCGTCCCCGGAGAAGGTCACGGTGGAGCCGGCCAGCGCGGCGGCGTCCCCCTCCAGGTGGGCATAGCTGTCCGGCTGCAGCGCCACGGACACGGAGACCACATTCTCCAGCACCCTCGCGGCGGAGCCCTCCGTCCCCGGCAGCACGAGCAGAAGCGGGCCGCCGGCGTTGTCCACCGGATACTCCGCGGGATCCTCCGGGGAGAACGGGTGGAGCGCCAGGGCATCCACATAGCCCGGGGCCTGGCGGTCCGGCACCAGGGGCGAGCCGTTCTTCGCGAAGGCGAGGATGGCGCTCAGGCCGGTTTTGCCGCTGCCCGGGTTGGTGCCGGGGCTGAACAGATCCTCCAGATCCACGGACACCGTCTCCCCGGACTGTGCGGTGAAGGTCGCCGTCCCGATGGTGCCGGGGATGCCGGCCACCTCCATGAGCAGGTAGTAGAGATCCACGCCCTCCAGCACGGCGCTGCCGCCGCCCTCCAGCTCATAGAGCTGCTTGACTTTCGCCCGGGCCTTATCCGCCGGTGCCGTCCCGGCGCCGTAGAGGAGATCCTCAATCTCCCCCACCGTCATCTGCGTGTCCAGCAGACTCCGGCCCTGGGGGTCTGTGACGGACAGGCTCAGCGTGTCCTCCGCCAGGGCGTGCCGGTCCGGGTCGTCCGTGTACGCGTGGGTCTGGGTGAGCACATCGTCCCCCGCGATGACCTCGCTGAGCAGCTGCACCTGGTTAGAGCCGTTGGCGTGGTTGTACTGGGTCTTTCCAAACACTACCCGCACCGGACCCCCGCTGTTGGACAGCCCGGACAGGTATCCCGGGTCGCTGCGGTCCACCGTGTACGGGTAGCGGTTCACGCCGTAGGCCAGCAGCACCGGATACCCGGTATCCACCAGATCCGCGTTGGTGGGCGCGTAGGTGCCGTCCCCCTGATCCGCGGCGTTTTTATTGTAGAAGCCGTAGGCGTCCGGATACGAGAGCGCCTCCACGGAGAACGCCTCGGAGGACTGCCGGCCGTCCGCGGCGTTGAAGGTGACGATGGTGGTCCGGGCCCCCGCCCGGCCCATATCCTCCGCGGTATCCATGCCCAGGTAGCACAGCAGCTTGTAGAGATCCAGCCCCTCGTACTCGTTGACATACCAGTACGCGTTGTTGGACAGGCTGTAGAAGTCCCGGTACCCCAGGCCGTCCTCCGGCAGCGTGCCGTCCGGCTGTGTGTGCACCAGCGCCTCCAGCTGGGAGAGCGTCAGATCCAGCTCCGCGCCCAGCGCGGCGCCCCGGAAAGTGATGAGGTACTCGGTGAGATCCGGGTTGTCATAGGGGCTGTCCGCGGCCCCGGAGTGCTTGAACCCGGGCTCCGTCTCCTCGCAGACATAGATATACGCCACATTGGAGAAAGTGTCATAGTCATTGCCGGCGCCGTAGCTATCCAGGTCATAGACCAGGCGCAGGCAGCCGTCGTCGTTGGTCAGGTCGTCCACATAGCCCAGGGAGTGCTCCCCCTCCGCCTTGGCGTCAAAGACGAACGGCGCGGACAGGCTTCCGTCCGCTTTCCCCTTGCCGTACGCGATGAGAACCGGCCGCCCCGCCTCGTGGGCCGCGGTGATATCCGCCAGGGTGAGCTCCGCCTGGGTGGCGCGGTTGCTGTCTTTCAGCTGCACCTTGTACGACGCGTCCGTGAGGAAGATCCCGTTGTCCCCGTCCGTCATCTCGTGGAGCATATAGTACAGATCCACGCCCTCGTAGATAAACCGGCCGGTGCTGTCCTCGTAGATCCCCCGGAACAGCCCGGTGTTGCGGTTCTCCAGCTCCCGCACCGACAGCGGGATGCTGGACACCACGCCCGGGCCCTCCACCGTGAGGGTGGCGCCGGTGATGGCGTCCACATTGTACGGCAGCTGGTCGTCGTCCGTCACGCCGCCGTTGTTGATGTGCTTGTATTCCGATGCCGCGAAGTCAATGGCGCTGTTGTCGATCTCCGCCTCGTTCCCCGCCGCGGTTGAGCCGCCCCCGCCGCAGGCGGTGAGGAGCAGCACAGCCGCCAGGAGCGCGGCGAGCGCCTTCTGGTTCCCTCTCATTGGTGTCGGCGCGTGTCTCCCCGCGCCATTTCCCCCTTTCTCCCTTTTGTCCGTGGGCCGCGCCCTCTCCCCGCGGGCCGGCGCCGGCGCGGAAAGGCCGCAGATAACAAAAAAGAGCCGTTTTCGCCCCGAGAATCCGGGCGCCCGCCGGGCGCCGCCGCTCAAAGCAAAAAGGCTCGTCCACCCTTTTGTTCCGAAAGAAACGAGATGTAATTTTCCCCGGGGCATCCGCCCTCCCCGGGCGCCGCCTCAGGTTCCCCTCCGATACAGGAAACCTGACGGCAAACCGTGTGCCGCACACCCGCCGCACCCGGCCTATCCCCTGGAACGCGCACCCCCCGGCGCTGTCTGTAGTCTATCCTAAACCCGGGTCTGTGTCAAGCGATCTGCGCAAAATCCGCGAGTGCGCCGGGCCACACTGCCGCCGGTTTTCCTCCCCCTCGTCCGCCCGGCTCTCCCGGTTTCCCCTGTCCGCGGCGCCCCGGATCCGCGCTGCCGTTCCCGGGCGATCTCCCCCTGCCGCCATCCGGCCGCCGCCGCAGGGGGCAACACAGGGAGAGGGATTCCGGAACACACTGCCGCGCAAGGGATTGCGGGATTCTGCTGAAAAACTTCCCGTTCCAGCGCTCCCGGAACGGCTGCCGGGCAGGTGCCGGGAGACGATCACAAGACCCCGGAGCGCCGTCCGGCGCCCCGGGGCCCGAGTCCCGCTGTGTATCATATCCGCCGTGCGCCGCAACCGGATCCCCGGGATCGCGCACCGCTCCGTGCCTGTCATGGTGCGCTGCCGCCTGTCCGGCGCCGTCCGGCGATCTGCCGGCTGAGCTACGGATTCAGGGTGATCTGCTCGTTGACATAGTAGGGCGCCGTGTAGTCCTCCGTGCTGTGGGCCGTGAGGGTGAAGCCGATGGTCTCCACCTCCGTGATGCCGTTCTCCTCCAGGGTGCTGTCATACCAGGTGAGCGAGGAGAACGCGCATTTGCCCGGGCTCACGCTGTACGCGAAGAACGGATCCGCCATGTAGCCGTTGAGGGCGGCGTCCTCCACGGAGAACATCACCGGCTCGTCCGACTTGTTCAGCAGGTACAGGTTGACCATGTACCCCCAGATGTCATCGTGCCCGTACCCCGTGACGATGACCGAGCACTGGTCGTTGTCCGCCAGTACCGTGTCCGACGGCTGGGGCTCCCGGACGAAGACGGACGCCTTGTCCTGTCCGTAGGGATACACATGCACCGTCTCCCGGGCGACAGGATCCGCAGACCAGTCCCCGCTGTCATAGACGCGCAGGTCGAGCTCGATGTCCGTAAAATCCCCCACGCCGTTCTTCTCCAGGGCGTCCGTGGTGAAAGTGATATCCTCCCTCGCCTTGTTGCCCGCCGTGACCTCCGCGGCCAGCAGCGCGGAGCACTCCACCCCGTTGATGGAGGAGTCCTCCACGGAGAACATGTAGGTCTTGTCCGAGGATCGGTTCTCCAGCTCAGCGTTCAGCTGGAGCCCCCAGATGGAATCCTCCTCGATGCCCGTGATCCGGACGGCGCACTGGTCGTTGTCCACCGCGGTGACCTCCTGAAACTCGGGCATCTCCCCGAGGGATCCCCCGCCGCCGCCCTCCGGGGCGTCCGTCTCACTCTCCGCCGGCGAGTCGCTGCCGGACGGGCTGCTCCCCTCATCTGACGAGCCTCCGCACGCGGCGAGAGTGAACGCCAGTGCCAGGGAAACCAACAAAGCCAGCAATCTTTTCATGTGAAATCCTCCTTTTCCGACATCATACCGC
>CAYRAG010000054.1:0-11251 GCA_964422185.1 uncultured Oscillospiraceae bacterium | reverse complement strand
TGATCAAGCATTGCCCTGGGGCGAATTCAGTCTTCCCTTTCATAGAAAATGGCAGTGACATTTTGCGAAAGAATGATGCAGGTGAGAGCGGCGATAGTCTATTTGCCTTGGAGGCAAAGGCCAGCAGGAAGGTATTGCCTCTAAGGCAAAGCAAGGAATGGTAGCCATCTAAACAGACTACAATCTTCACCTGCACGATTTGATGGTAAGTCCAATGGCTGAATGTTGCCCGTAAGGCAGACACTTTCTCCAGGCACTGAAAATCGGCCGAGTCCAATTCTGTTCAGGCAAACCGGTTGTATTCGATGTAATCCGATAAACTGAATCGTTTTGCCCTGGAGGCAAAGGAAAGTGTGAGCCGCTGCCTCCGTGTAGGGGTGGAAATACGGCTTCGCCATGCGAAAAAATTAAAGTCGCTATGTTTGCCTTGAGGGCAAGACCTGTGATTGTTCCATACAAGGAAGCGGAAACTGTTTCCCACCGTGTGCAAACAGGCATCAATTATCCGTACAGGAGACACAGGTGCAGACGGTATGATTCCGGATAGGATGTGATTTGCCTTGGAGGCAAAGTGCAGGCTCAGGGCATTGCTTCCAGAGTAAAGCCCTGATTGAAGTGTACCTCAAGGGCACAGGCTTTCTTCCATGATTTCAGAAGCTCAAGTTCCATGCCTGGATATTGCCCAGTAGGCATAGACAGCATACAGTATCTGAAGGTCGGCTGAGACACCGGTTTGGGACAAGCTGGCAGAACGCGGGACTGTCCCATGACAAAGGGCTGATTGCCTTGGAGGCAGAGTCAGTTGCGCCAGGCAGTGCCTCTGAGGCAAAGTAATGAATGCTGATTTGCCCACCGGATGGATTTTAGCCGATACATTGCCTTGAGGGCAAAGGCGACTCTACCCTGGGGGCAAAGGCGACTCTACCCTGGGGGTTCTGTGGATACCATGGCCTGAAGTCTACCTCCGAACTCGCGTGATGTCCCCGGTGCCCGGTCAATCAAAAGAGTCGTCTGCGGGCATGAGATGCAGGAGAAAAGAAGAATCACCTGAGAAAACGGATCCGGTTGCCTGAAAGGCGGGGGCAGTTCCAGAGGATTGCCTTCAGGGCACAACCGGATAAGAAGCATTGCCTTGAAGGCAGAGCAAACCCGATCTGATTGCCTTGAAGGCAGAAATACTGTCTGAGTTTCCCGATGAAAGCAGAGGGATCTCTTCCTCAGACATACTGGTCAGGCCCGGGATAGAACAGGTGATGACGAAAGAAACAAGAACAGATCAGTAAGAAAGTGCGCTGGCAGGGGAGACAGGGGTACCCGCAGAACATTGCATCCAGTGCACAGCCGGGAACAGGATGTTCGACACTGGCAGGGTCAATCTGTCCTGTTTGCCCTGAAGGCAAAACAGATCGCGGGAAGATCTCAATCAGGTTCACGCTGAGTCATTCCGCAGGGAGCATGGATTGTATGTTGAAAATCGAAAGTCCCGGAAAAAGAACCATTTTGCCTTGGAGGCAGGGACTGTGGAGATACTTTGCCTCCAGGGCAAAGCTGGTTAACCGGTTTGCCTTGAGGGCAGCGCCATACAGAGATAATTGCCTTGAAGGCAGGATTGAAACCAGAGTGTTGCCCTGGAGGCAGACATTTGCCCGGGATCAGGTAAATCGGCTGAGTGAGTAGAACCGGAGGTGGAGATGGGGCGCCTGATGACGGTATTTACGGTGCAGGTTTGGCATGCCCGGAATCAGACGCCAGCGCATCGTCTATTGTAATCCCCAGTGTACTGCGCGGTCACGGGAAAGCGGCTGTTCTCGAATTTGAAAGGGAAAACGAGTTGGATTTCCGAAAAAAGAATTTACATTTTGAAAGCTATCCATTATACTCAGTGTAGATTTCTCAGGAAAACCGCCCAAGATTATTGCGAACCGGCGAAATAGAGTTGGCGCATGGAGATTGCTCTGACCCGGTTGAAAGCAGAGAATCCGGTTCGATGTGCAGGATGCGTCAGGATTCAAAGGGACAGGAGGGAACCATCGTGGCTGATGTGATCACATTTGCGAACCAAAAAGGCGGAGTCGGAAAGACCATCACAATCTCCGCGACGGCTTCCATCCTGACCAGGCGAGGTTACCGGGTGCTTCTGATCGACCAGGACGCCCAGCGCAATCTGGATATGGTGGCGGGTGCGAATGTGGCGATTTCCCGGTCTGACACGACCTCACCGAGTATCCTGACGGTTCTGAACGGGGAATGCGAGATTCGGGACGCGATTGTCAGGACAGAGATCGGAGATCTGGTTCGGGCGACAAACCAGCTCTACGGCTGGACGCCGCCCGCCGTCCTGACGAAAGATGAGTTCAACAGACTGAAGGAGGATCCGGAGAGGCTGGTCTCATTCCTGGAACAGCGGTTTGAGACCATCGGCGGGGTTTCGGATGTCAACCTGCTGAGAAACCGGATCAGGCCGGTTCTGAATGATTACGACTATATCCTCATTGACACCAACCCGACGCTGACCCTGCTGACCCTTAACGCGTTCTTCGCGTCGCAGTATGTGGTCATCCCCGCGTTCAGTGAGAAGAGTTCCGCGGAGGCAGTGGTCGAGATGTACGAGACTATCCGCGATATCAGGTATTATAACGCCGGCCTGAAACTGGAGATTGCCGGTATCCTGATGACGAAGTACGATCAGAGGACAAGGGCCGGCAGGCGCCATGTGATGAAATATGCAAAACTCGCAAACAGTCTGGGTATCTATCTGTTCCAGACGAAAATCCGGGCGTCGGCCCGTGCAGCGGAATATGTTGAGGCGAAAATGGATATCGTGCGTTATGATCCGAACTGCGCGACCAGCCAGGACTATTCCCGTTTTGTGGATGAGCTTTTAGGCCGAATTGAGCAGATCAAGGAGGGGTGGAAGAATGGCTAAGAAGAATCTCATTCCGATGGACGACGACTACGAGATTGATGTGTCTCCTGTCGCGGGATCCTCCTCAAAGCTTCCGGGTGACATCTCGGGCGGTTTGAGCCCGATTTTAGATTACATGGAAATCCCCTGTGAGATGCTGGTGGAGTACAAGGAGGGAAACAGCCGGTTCTTCCGTCCCTGGCCGGAAGATCGGTTTGAAACCCTGGTTGACTCCATTCGGGAGCATGGCGTGATTGAGGCGATCATTGTGCGCCCCTACGGTACCAACGGCCAGTATGAAGTCCTTGCCGGCTGGCACCGCTGGAAGGCTTCGGAGGCGGCAGGCCTCGCGACAGTGCCTGCCCGCATTATGCGCGAGTGCAACGATAAAACCGCACGGTTCATTTTCACCGTGACCAATACCCTGCGCAGGGACAACACAATCCGGGACAGGATCAATGGCTGGTGGCTGTACTTTGAGACGGTGAACTCCGGGGACGCGAGTGTGAATGTAAACGAACTCATCGAATCCGGTATCGTGTCTCCGGATCTCAGCCGGGTGTCCAGAACATCCTACCGTTACGCCAGAATGCACAGCCTTCTGGATGAGTATATCGACCTGATCGAGGAGAAGAAACTGAATGTCAATGCCGGGGAGCACATCGCGGGAATCTCGAAGGAACGCCAGACAGAGCTCCTGAAATATAAAGACCGCATCAGAACGGAGTCTAACGCGGACGCCCTGGAAAAGCTGGCAAACGGCAGAATCCCCGGCATGAGCTGGTCTGAGGACAATATACGCAGGATCCTGCAGCTGGACAGGTCTGATGAAACTCCGGTCGTGCCGTCTCTCTCCTACGCCGCGAAATCCGCAAAAGGCGTGATCAAGTCCAGACTCCGCAGGGAATATTATTCTGAGGCAAAGGAGATTTTCGACGAGGCGATGACTCTGTACTTTAAGAAACACCCGGAGAGAGAAGTCCAGAGGCCGCCGAAATAGACTGCCTGATGCGTATGCATGCCTGATTGGAAACATCGTCAGGAGGCGGCGGTGTTTTTCACCTGTAGTCAGAGTACCCTGTCTCCAGGAGGATGTGCGAACAGGGACGGCCGGGTTGGAATGGTTGTTTCACATTGTCTGCCGTCCTCTCCCCCGCCGCGCCCGGCTCCGCTGTGTATTTGCGTCATGGATACCGAAAAGCGGCATGATCATGCGTGTGCTTCGCCCTGAGAATGATGGCGCGACAGAGTGGCGGCTTCCTTTCTCAGGCGGGGATAAACCTGAAAGTGCCCCGGTTCCCTTTTCATTTTCTGATCAGGGAATCGGGGCGCTTTTTTTGTAAGCGTCAAATCCACAGGCGTGAGAAAAGGGCCCTGTGGCGATTTGCGTCTCGAGGCCCCAAATCACCATCTACGGTTCGGTTTCCACTGACCTCTGCGTCCTCTGTGCTCCGTGCGTAAATCCGAACACGGGATATGCGCGGTGGAACAGTCGTGATTGCCTTAAAGGCAAACCGGGAGATCCGCTTTTGCCTCCGGGGCAGGGGAAAGAGGCCGGCATGAACGGGGACTGCCTGCCAGTGTTGCGGCGGAGCGTGATCATCCTGTGGAGCGCCGGACGCCTACCGGTCTGAGTCTGCTGCCCCGCCGGATGACGCCGGGTTCAGGATTGGGATTAACGCCGTGTCCGCCGGAAGAATTCAGAAGGAGGTGCGGAACTGGCACGGTAAGCTCCCGGCCGGCGGAGCCAGCCGGGGGAATCCAGACCGCAGTTTGCCGCGTTGTTGCCTCCCGGGCAAAAGGCAATCGCGCTTTGCCTTGGAGGCAAAAATACCCGGTAGGGGCATGGCCCGTCTGGGCGGCCCCGGGGCTGGCCGGATCTCATGCCGGAGAAACGAGAGGGGAGGGCAGGAATGTCCCCGGCTCCCGGGTCAGACTGCCTCCGGTTCGGACTTGTTGAGGGAAAAGCGGAGAAGAGAAAATGCGGTTCAACCGCAGATTCTCTTCTCCGCTTATGGTTCTGTGACGCCCTCAGGCCCTGATATCGGAACTGTCCCGGAACCGGGCAGCGGTGCCGCCCTGTTTTGCGGCGCGGCGCAGATGGATCCGGGGACAGGATCGGCCGGGGCGGGATTATCGCCGGTCAGAGACAGGCGCCCTGCCGATCCGCCGCCGCGGCCTGGTCATTTCACCCGGCTGTACTGGATATCGTCCACCGACTCCAGCCACTCATTGGACGGGTTATCGCCGGGCACCTCGATGGCCAGATGGGAGAACCAGCTGTCCGGCGCGGCGCCGTGCCAGTGCTTCACGCCTGCCGGGATGTTCACGCAGTCGCCGGGCTTCATCTCAACGGGCTCCTTTTCCCACTCCTGGTAATATCCGCGGCCAGCGACGCAGATGAGGATCTGGCCGCCGCCGCTGTTGGCATGGTGGATATGCCAGTTGTTCCGGCAGCCCGGCTCGAAAGTCACATTGAATACGCCCACCTGGATGGTGGAGATGGGCGCGAGGTAGCTCTGTCCGGTGAAGTAGCGGGCGAAGCTCTCGTTGGGGGCCCCGATGGGAAAGACCATGGAGGCGGCGTGGGCCGCTTTCGCGTCGCTCGGATCCGCGGGTTCAGACCAGACTTCTTTTGCCATGTTGAACACAGCCCAGGCTTTGGGCCAGCCGGCGTAAAACGCCACATGCGTGACCGCGGCGGCGATCTCCGCACGGGTGACGCCGTGGGCTTTGGCGTTCTCCAGGTGGTATTTCAGCGAGGAGTCGGTGACGCCGGAGGACATGAGGGCCACCACCGTGATCAGGCAGCGGGTCTTCAGGTCGAGATCCGTGTTGTTCCAGTTCTCCCCAAACAGTACATCGTCGTTAAAGTGCGCGAACTCCGGCGCGAACTGCCCCAGGGAGTCCCGGCCGGCATGCTGTACGATCTTTTCCATGGTACATTCCTCCAGAATCTCATGTTTTCTCTGCGCCAGACAGGGCGCCTGTGTTTGCCGCCTCCGGCTGCCGGATCGCGGCGGGAACGGGGAAAGCGGCTCCCGGGGGATGCAGATCCGGGAGCCGCCGGTCAGCGGGTTTATGACAGCGCACGGCTGAGGCACTGGGTGAGGACAAAGTCGCCGATGGAGAGGTTGTCCCCGGCCAGGTTTCTGGCACCGTAGTCGTTAAAGTGCCACCACTCGGAGTTCAGGGGCGTCATGCCCGCGGTGCCGAAATAGCCCCTCAGCCCGATAGCCGGCTCGTTCATGGTCTGCGCGAGCTCTCTGCTGCCGGGGGACACCGTGGTCGCCGCGGCGCTGCTCAGTTCGTGTATGTCGGAGGGCATGACATATGGCAGGAATTCCGTCACTTTCACATAGGGGTGTGACCCGATGCTGCCCAGCTCCGCGCCCGTCACCTGCACGAGGCTCACATCCACCGCGAAGCCGCGCTGGTGGTTGGAATAGCCCATGGCGATGAAGTTGCCCATGTTCCAGGGCGCGGACATGCCCTCCCTGACGGTCTCATTCTCCTCAGCCAGGGTGCGCAGGGCTTTGATGACCGCCTGCTGGGTCTTGTGGGGGCGGTATGCCTCATAGAGCATCAGGCTGTTGCCCTGGGCCAGCGCGGCGTGCTGCGCGGCGCAGATTTTCTTCGCGGTGGCGTACAGGGTTGCCATCATGAATTCGTCCCGATCCAGCCTGGGGTTGTAGGTCTTGCCCGGATAGAGCGCCTCGCCCGTCACACCGGGCAGGGGAACCCCCGAGCTGACGAAGATGGAGGCGTACGCGTTGGTATCGTTGTAGAGGATGGACGGGATGACATCGGGAAGATTGATCAGACAGTAGTGGTGATTAACCCAGCCGGTGTCGCCGCCCGCGGTGATTTGCCACCAGTCTCCGTTCTCTTTCTGGATGGTGAACGCCGTGCCGGGTTTCAGCACGGCCACCGCGCCCTCATAGGGATCCACGGATTCCTCCGGGCTCTCGGAAGGCGCCTCGCTGCCGGATTCAGAGGGCTCCGGCCCGGACGGGGCCGGGCCGGCGGCGCTCTCTTCGGGCTCCGGCGCGGCCGGGGGTGGCGGGGTGCTGTCTCCGGGGGGACTTTCCGCCGGCGCCTGGCTCCCGGTGGGTTCCGGAGCCGCGGGTTCCCCGCCGCCGGACGGCTGGGGGGAAGATGCGCTCTCCGCGGGTGCCTCCGGGGACGGGACGGTCTCCGGGGGCGGCGCGGCAGACTCGCTCTCCGGCGGGGCCGCCTCTGCCGGATCGGAGACAACTGGTGCGCTGTCCGCGGGCGGTGCGTTCTCCGGGCCGGGAGCCGGGGATTCCGCCGGCGCGTCAGCCGGAGGCGGTTCCGGAGAGGGCTCCGGGGACGGCGGCTCGGGCGGCGCGGGAGGCGGTTCCGGGGATGGCTCCGGAGATGGCTCCGGAGCGGGCTCAGGAGACGGCTGGGCGGAGGGTTCCGGGGACGGCTCGCCGGGCGGCACGGTTCCGGTCGGGGAGGGCGAATCCGTGGGCGTCTCCTCCGGCGACTCGGTGGGTTCCGGCTCCTCCGGCGGGATCTCCGGCCAGACGGGCAGCTCCACCGGCGCGTAGCCCGTGGCGCCCTCCACCGGCAGCTCCAGGCCCTGCCGGTTCAGTTTGGGGATATCCAGATCAAGGGTGTGCTCCTCATCCCAGACCGCGGTCTCCGGCTCCGGCTCCTCCGTATCCTCGGTGGGATGAGGGAGGAGCGTGTGGAACGAGGCGGTCGGGTAGGAGTCACCGGACTGCGGGGGAGAGGTCTGGGGATCCGGTTCGCTGCCGCCGGAACAGGCGGCCAGGCCGGATATCAGAGCGAGAACACAGAGCAGCGCCAGTCCTCTCCGGAAAATGGGGTGGGTGTGCACTCTCTTACTCCTCTCTGAACTGTCTTATGCGGAAGAGGGATTACGCGGCGGCGGAGGGGAACAGGCTGATGGCCCTGTTCACAATGACGGCCGCCTCGCCGCGGGTGGTCTCGGCGTTGGGGGCGAGTTTTCCGTCATAGCCGCCCACGATGCCGGCCGCGCACACGCGGGATACGGCGCTCAGCGCCCAGAACGCGATGTCTCCGTCGTCGGAGAAGCCCAGGCCGTTCTGATCCGGCAGATCCAGCGCCTGATCCAGCATGACCATGATCTCCTGCCTGGTGATGGTGCTGTCGGGACGGAAAGTGCCGTTCTCATAGCCGGTGAGCAGACCGGCGCGGGCGGCTTTCAGAATATAGGACTCCGCCCAGTGGCCGGCGATGTCGTTGATGACGGGCTCCGCGCCCTCCTGGGCGGCGGGCATGGCGCCGCTCTTCTCCAGGGCGGAGCAGAGCATGGCGGCGAACTCCCCTCTGGTGATGGCCGCGTCAGGATGATAGAGGCCGTCCGTGGGGTGGAGCTCCACACCCAGGGTGTTCAGGCTGTCCACCGCGCTCCGGGACCAGTGGTACGCGACATCCAGATAGGAGGCGTTCTGCGCCAGAACATTGAAGCCGTAGTCCAGCAGGGCGATGCTGTCCGTGTGGCGGGTGTCGGTGTTGGAGGACTTCATCACCACGCTGATGAGCCGGTGGCCGTTGCGGACGGCGGTGGCGCTCAGGCAGTAGCCGGCGGCGGTGATGGTGCCGGTCTTGAAGCCGTCGCAGCCCTCATAGGCGAAGTCGCAGCCGGGCAGCAGGCGGTTGGTGTTGGTCTCAGTTTTGCCGTTAAAGGTCATGGAGGTCATGGAGGTGTACTTGAGCATCTCCGGGAACCGGCGGATGCACTCCCGCACCAGAATCGCCTGGGAGCGGGCGGTGATGTAGTGGATCTGCGCCCCGTGGGGGTTCTCATACGCCGCGGTCATGCCCAGACGCTTCGCGGTGTCGTTCATCCTCTGGACAAAAGCCTCCTCGGTGCCGGAGATGTATTCCGCCATGACCACGCAGCTGGCGCTGGCGGAGGGGATGAGGATCAGCTTGAGCAGATCCTCCACGGAGACGGTTCCGCCGGAGGGCAGGGGTACCGGCATGGGATACGCGCTGTTGCGGGACAGCGCGGCGTTCTTCGCGCTGATGGGCACCTGGGTGTCCAGGGTCAGCCGGCCTGCCTCCAGCTCCTCCATGATGATGTAGGCGGTCATGACCTTGGTCATGGACGCGGGGATCATCATGGTGTCCGCGTTCTTCTCATACAGGGCCAGTCCGGTGTCATAGTCAATGACAATGGCGCTTTCCGCGGTCACCCTGGGTGTCGCGGGCTGCTGCGGGGCCTGCGCGGCAAACGCGCTGCTGGACAGCAGGAGAACCAGCGCCATGGCCACGGCGATGGTGCGGAACAAAACGGGTCGCGATCGGTTTGCTTTCTGATACATCTGGGATTTCCTTCTTTCCTTTCTTTTTCTCTCAGGGAGAGACAGACGGCACGGGACTGCCTTCCGGAAAAACGCTTCGTGTGCCTCAGACCGTGCGGCGTTCCGCGGCCTGAAGCCGTTCCGCCGCCGTGCGTTTTGAAGAGGGGACAGCGCCGGAGAGAATCCGGGCGGGCGGCGGTACTCAGTTGCCCGGCCATCATACCATATCCGCCGGATTTCTGCAATACCGGCTTTTGGCCGGGAACAGAAGAAAGGCGGCTTTCTCATCGGATAATCATGAGAAAGCCGCCGGAATTTCTAACTTTTTCCGGAATTTCATTTCTCCCGGAAAACCGGGGATCCGGGCGCCTCAGGCAAACGGGACGGCCGTCAGCCTCCCCCGCCGGACGGGAAAACCGGCGTGCCGCGGGATCGGAAAGCGACCCGCCCGCGCTTACGGGGTACAGGAGCCGGGAACGCGGAGCGCCGGCATCATTTCTTTCTGGCAGTGGCCAGTCTCCGGAGCCGGACGGAGAGATCTTTCGGAATAAAACGGCCGGTGTTCAGGCCCACCAGCTGCGTCCAGAGCAGATCCGGCATCTCCAGCAGTTCCTCGTCGCTCATGGCTCTCAGCCTCGCGAAGAAATCGGCGCTGGTGATTCCGGACGGAGCCACCGCATCCCCGACTTCGGACAGCTCAAATTCTCCCTCCGCCAGGCTGTTTTCCAGCTCGTCCAGCATGTCCTCTCCCTCGCTGACGGTCAGTTTAATGCCCAGGGTTCTCGCCAGCTGTTTCACAATGGACTGGGTTCGCCCATCCACCACGATGATCTCTCTCGGGATTCCCTCCGTCATGTGATCCGCCAGCGACCACACCAGCTGATCGGCATCTCTCCGGAGGAAATCGACCACATCGCTGCAGATGACCTCGCCGCTCTCGGTATTCAGGCAGAAGATGGCATACGGGAAGATCGGGGCCGGCTGATCCTCGCTGTAGACGACCTGAGGAATCATTGCCACATCACAGATCCAGGGCGCGGTACGCTCTTTCACTTTCCGCAGCCGGGCGAGCAGCGCCTCGTCTTTCAGGCCGGGCTGGGGCCAGGACTCGACCTGCGGCTTCGGCAGGGTGTGTTTTGACCAGACAAAGCCGCCCTCTTTCGGGGTGAGGAGAGGAACGGCGGCGCCGCCTGAGGAGCGGTTGGCAAAACCAAGGCGGTCAACCCCCTGCTGCTGGATTTTGCGTTTGACCTCCAGCGCCGCCTCAAGCGCCTCGATCATCAGAACCGCCCCCTCGCCGGCCGGGGCCATGTCCCACGGAAGACACGCCGGTCTGGTCTGGATAAACTGGGGGTATGCGTACGGGCCGCGGAGACTCGTTCCGTGATCTTCCGCATAGATCTCCGCATACACTTTCTGCATCGGAGTCAGGCTGGCCTTGTCCGTGAACATGCACTGCAGCGACAGCTGGCCGAAGATGACCTCTCTCTTCTTTAACTCGTTCCCGGGGAATTTGTCCTCTCCCACTTTCAGCGCTGCCCGGTGGCCGTCCAGCCCTTTCCGGCCGAGATACACTTCCAGAGTGTGCTCATCCATATTCATGCCGAACACGCGGCAGTATCCGATCTCGCCGGAGGAGAGCCTTACCGCGAACAGATTGTCCTCGGAGAGATCTTTCCACAGCTTTGCTTTCCGCACAGCCAGCGCCAGGCCGTACATTCGGTTAAATGTGTCCCTGATCATCAGCAGCAGCCCCCATCTCAGATTGAATCCCTCCCGCGAAGCAACCCGGCGCGGCCGTGCCGCGGCGCCGCGGAGGAACGGGTGTGCGGGAGACACCCCGCGGGAATGGAAAATCGTTGGAAGAACCGGGAAAAAAGTACCAAATTTCCACCCGTCTGTCAAGCAATTGTGATGGCGGCGGGAAAAAATCCTCTGAGCGGGGGACGGGCCAGCGGCCGGCCCGGTCTCATCCGCGGATCGCATCCGGAGGGTTCGCCGGCCGGCGGGTGTTCCGGTGCCC
>CAYRAG010000053.1:0-11601 GCA_964422185.1 uncultured Oscillospiraceae bacterium | reverse complement strand
GGCCGGCGTTGGGAATGGAGTTGGCCGGCGCGGCGCCGGTGCCGCCGTCGTAGCCGGAGATGAGCACCACCTGGGCGCCCGCCTTGGCCACGCCGGCCGCGATGGTGCCCACGCCCGCCTCGGAGACCAGCTTCACGGAGATCCGGGCGTCCCGGTTGGCGTTTTTCAGATCGTAGATCAGCTGCGCCAGATCCTCGATGGAGTAGATGTCATGGTGGGGCGGCGGGGAGATGAGCGTGACGCCGGGGGTGGAGTAGCGGGTTTTCGCGATCCACGGGTAGACTTTCCGGCCGGGCAGATGCCCGCCCTCGCCGGGCTTGGCCCCCTGGGCCATCTTGATCTGGATCTCCTTCGCGCTGACCAGGTACTCGCTGGTGACCCCGAACCGGCCGGAGGCCACCTGCTTGATGGCGGAGCTGCGGTTGGTGTTCAGGCGGTCCGGCATCTCGCCGCCCTCGCCGGAGTTGGACTTGCCCCCGATGCGGTTCATGGCGATGGCCATGCACTCGTGGGCCTCCTGGGAGTTGGAGCCATAGGACATGGCCCCGGTCTTGAAGCGTTTGACAATGGAGTCCACGCTCTCCACCTCGTCGATGGGGATGGGCTCGTCCAGGTATTTCATCTCCAGCAGGCCCCGGAGGGTGTGGGGCTTCGTCTCGTCGTCCACCAGGGCGGTGTACTGCTTGAACAGGCCGTAGTCCCCCCGCTTCGTGGACTCCTGAAGCAGGTGGATGGTCTGGGGGTTGTACATGTGATCCTCCTGGCCGGAGCGCGCCTTGTGGCTGCCCCGGCTGTCCAGGGTCTCATCACAGCCCAGGCCCAGGGGATCAAACGCACGGGTGTGGTTGTTGTCCACCAGCTGCGCGATCTCCTTCAGGCCGATGCCCCCCACCCGGGAGACGGTGTTGGTGAAGTACTCGTCCACCACATCCTTATCGATGCCGATGGCCTCGAAGATCTGGGCGGACTGGTACGACTGGATGGTGGAGATGCCCATCTTGGAGGCGATCTTCACGATGCCGTGGAGCACGGCGTTGTTGTAGTCGTCAATGGCCGCGTGGGTCTCCTTCTCCAGCAGGCCGTCCCGGACCAGCTGCGCGATGGTGGCCTGGGCCAGATACGGGTTGATGGCCCGGGCGCCGTAGCCCAGCAGCGTGGCGAAGTGGTGGATGGAGCGCGGCTCCGCGCTCTCCAGGATGATGGAGATGGCCGTGCGCTTCTTCGTGCGGATCAGGTACTGCTCCGTGGCGGAGACCGCCAGCAGGGACGGGATGGCCACATGGTTCTCGTCCACGCCCCGGTCTGAGAGGATGATGATATTCGCGCCGTTGCGGTAGCTGCGGTCGATGCTGACGAACATCCGGTCCAGCGCACGCTTGAGCGGCGTGTTCTTGTAGTACAGCAGAGACACCGTCTCCACATGGAAGCCCGGCTGGTTCATGGCCCGGATCTTCATGAGATCCGTGTCCGTGAGGATGGGGTTGTGGATCTGCACCACCCGGCAGTTCTCCGCGCACTCCTCCAGCAGGTTGCCGTCGTCCGCCACATACACGGTGGTGTCCGTGACCACCTCCTCCCGGATGGCGTCGATGGGCGGGTTGGTCACCTGGGCGAACATCTGCTTGAAGTAGTTGAACAGCGGCTGGTCGTGATCCGAGAGCACCGCCAGAGGGATATCCACCCCCATGGCCGCCGTGGGCTCCTCCCCGGTGCGGGCCATGGGCAGCAGCTCCGTCTTCAGATCCTCGTAGGTGTACCCGAACGCCTTCTGCAGCCGGGTCAGCTCCTCCGGGGTGTACTGGGGCGCCTTCTCGTTGGGGATGGTGAGATCCTTCAGACGCACGAGGCAGCGGTCCAGCCACTCGCCGTACGGCCGGCGGGCGGCGAAGGTCTCCTTGAGCTCCGCGTCGTCGATGATCCGGCCGGCCACGGTATCCACCAGCAGCATCCTGCCCGGCTCCAGCCGGGATTTTTTCACGATATGGGCCGGGTCGATCTCCAGTGCGCCCACCTCGGAGGAGAGGATGAGCTGGTCGTCGTCCGTGACATAGTACCGGGAGGGCCGCAGGCCGTTGCGGTCCAGCACGGCGCCCATCTGATCCCCGTCCGAGAACACGATGGAGGCCGGGCCGTCCCAGGGCTCCATGAGAATGGCGTAGTACTGATACAGATCCCGTTTCGCCCGGCTGATGTTCTCGTTGTTCATCCAGGGCTCCGGAATGGTGATCATGACGGCCAGCGCCAGGGGCATGCCGCTCATGACCATGAACTCCAGGGTGTTGTCCAGCATGGCGGAGTCCGAGCCCTCCACATTGATCACCGGCAGGATCTTGTCCATGTCGTTCTCCAGGCTCTTGCAGGACATGGTCTCCTCCCGGGCCAGCATGCGGTCCGCGTTGCCCCGGATGGTGTTGATCTCGCCATTGTGGCAGATCAGGCGGTTGGGGTGGGCGCGCTCCCAGGAGGGGTTGGTATTCGTGGAGAAGCGGGAGTGGACGCACGCGATGGCGCTGTGGTAGTCCGTATCCTGCAGATCCGGGTAGAACCCCCGCAGCTGGTTGACCAGGAACATGCCCTTGTAGACAATGGTGCGGCTGGACAGGGACACCACATAGGTGTTGTCGTTGGACTGCTCAAACACCCGGCGGGCCACATACAGCCGGCGGTCAAAATCCAGGCCCCGGCTCACATCCGCGGGGCGGCGCACAAAGCCCTGGAGAATGCACGGCATTTTGGACAGCGCCTTGTTGCCCAGGATCTCCGGCTTCACCGGCACCTCCCGCCAGCCCAGGAACTCCATGCCCTCTTTCTCCACCACAATCTCGAACATCTTTTTGGCCTGATTGCGCTGCAGGGTGTGCTGGGGGAAGAAGAACATGCCGATGCCGTAGTCCCGTTCCTCCCCGATCTCAAACCCGAGATCCGCCGTGGCCTTTTTGAAGAAGTGATGGGAGATCTGCAGCAGAACGCCCACGCCGTCTCCGGTCTTCCCCTCGGCGTCCTTGCCTGCCCGGTGCTCCAGCTTCTCCACGATCTTCAGCGCCGAGTCCACCGTCTGGTAGCTCTTCACGCCCTTGATGTTGACCACGGCGCCGATGCCGCACGCGTCGTGCTCGAACGCGGGATCCGTCCGTCCTCTCAATCGTTCGTTCAAGTTCTATGCACCTCTCTGTCGTCCCTGAGTATGGGAAAAAACGGGGTTACGACCCGGGCCCCGGGCCCGGGAGAAAAAAGGAGGCGCCCCGAAGCGGCGGCCGTGCGGATCCTGCCGCCCGTGCCCGCCCCTGGGCACCTCCCTGCGGTCTGAAATTTAATGTCCGCCCAGCGCCGCCACGCGCTCCACGGCCTCTTTCGTGGCCTGGGCGTTTCCGAAGGAGGTCACCCGGATATACCCCTCGCCGCTGGGCCCGAAGCCCGCGCCGGGGGTGGTGACCACATTGGCCTCCCGCAGCAGGCGGTCAAAGAAGTCCCAGGAGCCCATGCCGTCCGGCGTCTTCACCCAGACATAGGGGGAGTTGACGCCGCCGGACACCTCCAGGCCGGCGGCCGAGAGCCCGGCGCGGATCACCGCCGCGTTGTTCTGATAGTACCCGATGGTCTCCCTCACCTGCTCCCTGCCCTCCGGGGAGTAGACCGCCTCCGCGCCGCGCTGCACCACATAGGACACGCCGTTGAACTTCGTGGACTGGCGGCGGTACCACATCTCGTTGAGGGACACGCCGCCGCGCACCAGCTCCTTTGGAATGACGGTATACGCGCACCGGGTGCCCGTGAAGCCCGCCGTCTTGGAGAACGACCGAAACTCAATGGCGCAGGTCTTCGCGCCGTCAATCTCGTAGATGCTGCGGGGGATGTCGTCCTGGGTGATATACGCCTCGTAGGCGGAGTCAAAGAGAATCACGGCGCCGGACGAGTTGGCGTAGTCCACCCAGGGCTTCAGCTGCGCCCGGGTAGCGGCGGCGCCGGTGGGGTTGTTGGGGAAGCACAAATAGATGAGATCCACCCTCCGATCCGGGATGGCGGGCAGAAACCCGGTCTCCTCCGTGCAGGGCATGTACACCAGGCGGCTCCACTGCTCCGTCTTCGGGTCGTAGTCCCCGGCCCGGCCGGCCATGGCGTTGGTATCCACATAGACGGGATACACCGGGTCGCAGACGGCCACGATGTTGTCCGTGCCGAAGATGTCCCCGATGTTGCCGCAGTCGCTCTTGGCGCCGTCCGAGATAAACACCTCGTCCGGGTCAATGGCAATGCCCCGCTCCCGGTAGTCGTGCTCCGCCACGGCCCTGACCAGGAAGTCGTACCCACGGTACGGGGGATAGCCCCGGAATGTCTCCTCCCGGCCCATCTCCTCCACCGCGGCGGCCATGGCCTGCACCACGGCCGGGGCCAGAGGCCGGGTCACATCGCCGATCCCCAGCCGGATCAGCTTCCGGTCCGGGTGCTCCGCCCCGTAGGCGGCCACCCTCCGGTCGATCTCCGCGAACAGATAGCTGCCGGGCAGTTTCAAAAAGTTCTCATTCAGCTTTACCATGGGTCATAACTCCTTTGTTATGGGATACCCTCCCCGGGAAACGCATGGCGGCAGCCGGAGGAAGGTCGGACTGCCGCCATGACGGGGATCAGGCTGTTTCAAGACCTCATCGTCTGGTTTGTGTGACAGGTTACTGCTCCCGGAGCACCAGCTGCGCCGTCTGCACCATTTTGGCGCCGGTGTCCATGCTGCGCTTTTGCAGGAAGCGGTGCGCCTCCTCCTCGGTCATCCCGTTGCGGGCCATCAGCAGCTCCTTGGCGCTCTCGATGACCGCACGCTCCTCCACGCTGCGCTGGGGCCGGATGAACTTCTCCAGCCGGTGGCTGAACTGAATCAGCATACGCACCGAGGCGGTCAGGTCTCCCCGGCTCACCGGCGCGGCCAGCTTGAAGATATCCTCCGTGTCCAGCATGTCCAGCTGCTCCTGGCTGGCGATGAGGAGCATGGAGCAGTAGTCAGGCAGATCGTGGAACAGGTTCTCGGACACATCATCCGACAGTTTGTAGCCGCACACGACCGCCCCGATATGCTGCTTATGGACCAGGCGCCGAACCTGATCCGCGGAGCGGCAGACCACACAGCCCGCCGTCCCGGAGCTCTCCAGGATCTCCCGGATGCGCTCGCCGCTTTTGGCGCTCTCAAATGCCACAACGACCTTTTCCACAAAACCTCCCTCTCTTTACCGGGATCCGCTCCGATCCGGAGCTGTCCCAATTTCAGCGGGCGACCTCTCCCCCGCCGGCAGGGAATCTTAATAAGTGATGATATAGCGGTCGCGCTCCCAGCTGGACACGCGGGTGCGGTACTCGTCCCACTCCGCCTGCTTGCCGGCGATGTAGTTGGCGGCCACATGCTCGCCCAGGGTGTCCATGACCACGCTGTCCGCCTTCATCATGTCGATGGCGTCCGCCAGGGTGCCGGGCAGGCTGTCGATGCCCTTCTCTTTCCGGGAGGCCTCGTCCATGGCGAAGATATTCTCCGTGATCTCCGGCGGCGGGGTCATGTCCTTCTCAATGCCGTCCAGGCCGGCGGTGAGGCAGACGGCCAGGGACAGATACGGGTTGCAGCACGGATCCGGGTTGCGCAGCTCCACGCGGGTGGACTGGCCCCGGGCGGCGGGGATGCGGATGAGCGCCGAGCGGTTGGAGGCGGACCAGGCCAGATAGCAGGGCGCCTCATAGCCGGGCACCAGGCGCTTGTAGGAGTTGACCAGCGGGTTGGTGATGGCGCACATGCCCTTCACATGGTGCAGCAGGCCCGCGATGAAGTTGTACGCGATCTTGGACAGGCCCAGATCGCCGTCCGGATCGTAGAACGCGTTCTTGCCGTCCTTGAACAGGGACATATTCGTATGCATGCCGGAGCCGTTGATGCCGAAGATGGGCTTGGGCATGAAAGTGGCGTGCAGGCCGTTGCGCTGGGCGATGGTCTTCACCGCCAGCTTGAAAGTCATGATCTTGTCCGCGCAGTCCAGGGCGGAGGCGTACTTGAAGTCGATCTCGTGCTGGCCCGCGGCCACCTCGTGGTGGCTGGCCTCGATCTCATAGCCCATGTCCTCCAGCGCCAGGCAGATCTCCCGGCGGGTGGACTCGCCGTGATCCAGCGGGCCCAGGTCAAAGTAGCCGGCCTCGTCGTTGGTCTTGGTGGTGGGCTTGCCCTCCTCGTCCGTCTTGAACAGGAAGAACTCCGCCTCCGGGCCCACATTAAAGGCGTCAAAGCCCATGGCCTTCGCCTTCTGCAGCGCACGCTCCAGCACACCCCGGGGATCGCCCACGAAAGGAGAGCCGTCCGGATTGTGGATATCGCAGATCAGACGCGCCACCTTGCCGTGCTGCGGCCGCCACGGGAAGATCACAAAGCTGTTGAGGTCCGGATAGAGGTACTGGTCTGACTCGTTGATGCGGACAAAGCCCTCAATGGAGGAGCCGTCCAGCATGATCTGGTTGTTCAGCGCCTTCTCGATCTGGGAGGCCGTGATGGCCACATTCTTCAGCTGACCGAAGATATCGGTGAACTGCATGCGGATGAACTTGATGTCCTCCTCCCTGACGATGCGGATAATGTCTTCCTTTGTGTAAGCCATGACTGGTTTTCCCCTTTCTTAGATTGTTGAGGCCCCCGGGTATGGAAAAACGAGGCAGTCCCGCCCATCCGGCCCGGGACCTCCTCGTCCTGCTGCGTATCAGTATATAGGCTCCCGGGGTACTCTGTCAAGAATTTTTTGAAAGTTTTTTTCTGATAGTTGCAAATTTCCCCGGTTCCCCCGGGCCGTGCCGGGTTATTCTGCAACTTCAGCAGGTTCTCAATTCATTTTCCGCCTCCACCGGAATGGGATACCGGCCGGTGAAGCAGCCGTCGCAAAAGCCGCACCGGGCGTTCGGCGCGATGGTGCGCAGCCCCTCCAGGCTGAGATACCCCAGGCTGTCCGCCCCGGCCATCTGCGCGATCTCCTCCGGCGTGTGCTGGCAGGCGATGAGCTGGCTTCTGTCCGGGATATCCGTGCCGAAATAGCACGGCGCGATAAACGGCGGCGCGGACACCCGCATATGCACCTCGGTGGCCCCCGCCTCCCGGAGCAGGCTGATAATGGCGCTGCAGGTGGTGCCCCGGACAATGGAGTCGTCGATCATGACCACCCGTTTGCCCCGCACCTCGCCGCTGAGGGCGGAGAGCTTGATGCGCACCGCCTGCTCCCGGCTCTCCTGATCCGGGGTGATAAAGGTGCGGCCCACATAGCGGTTTTTCACAAAGCCCATCCCCAGGGGAATGCCGCTCTCCTTGGCGTAGCCCCGGGCCGCGTCCAGACCGGAGTCCGGCACGCCCACCACCAGATCCGCGTCCACCGGGTGCTCCCGGGCCAGCCGCCGGCCGGCCAGCACCCGGGCCTCGTGCACCGACTGCCCGGCGATGACGCTGTCCGGCCGGGCGAAGTAGATATACTCGAAAATACACATGTGGGACAGCCCCCGGCAGTTGTCCCGGATGGAGCGCACCTGGCCGTCCTCCACCACGACAATCTCCCCGGGATCCAGCTCCCGCTCCACCTGTCCGCCCACGCCCTCAATGGCGCAGGACTCGCTGGCGAACAGCACCGCGTCCCCTTTCCGGCCCATGCACAGCGGGCGGAACCCCCACGGATCCCGGGCCGCGATGAGCTTCCGGGGCGACATGATCAGCAGCGAATACGCCCCCCGCAAATCCTGCGTCGCCCGGCGCACCGCCTCCTCCACGCTGCCGCAGTGCAGCCGCGCCTGGGCGATGGCGTACGCGATGAGCTCCGAGTCGCTGCTGGTGTGGAAAATGGCCCCCTGATACTCAAACTTCCGGCGGATCTGATCCACATCCGCCAGATTCCCGTTGTGCACCACCGCCAGGGTGCCCTTCACATAGCGGATGGTCAGGGGCTGGGCATTCTCCCGCTCCCCGGCCCCCGTGGTGGCGTAGCGGACATGCCCCACGGCGATGGTGCCGTTGAGCCGGTCGAGAATCTCCCGGCTGAACACCTCGCTGACCAGCCCCACATCCTTATAAAACGACTGCTCCCTGTCATTGATCGCCGCGATGCCGCAGGCCTCCTGCCCCCGATGCTGCAGGGCGTACAGGCCGTAGTAGGCGGTTCGGGCGCAGCCTCCCTCCGGGTCGTAGATCCCGAAGACGCCGCACTCCTCGTGTACTGCCATCCTCCACTCATCCTCTCTTATGCTCTGAGGACGCATCCATCCCGCCTTTGGAACAAACCGCGCCGGTTTTCGCGTGCCCGCCCCCGGGCCGCCCGACTGCCCCGGAAAGGGCAGTCCCTAGTTCACGGGAAACGGCCGGCGGATATCCTCCCGGAGCCGATCCATCTCCTCCATGACTGCACCGCTGTGCTCATCTTTCACCATGCCCACGGGGTTCCAGTCCATCTCCTCCAGGGAGTCCATCACCTCGTCCAGCTTCTGGTACGGGATGGCCAGGATATGGAGCCCCGGCGGGTACAGCCCCTCCAGGCGCAGCCCCATGTGCATGCCGGTAAACAGGTGGTTGATCTTGCCGGAGAGATACGGATACACATAAGTCCAGGCGCAGCTCATGACGCAGGCGCATTTCGACTCCCACAGATCCCCGGAGCGGTAGCTGGACGCACGCAGCAGCAGCTGTCCGCTGTCCGTATCCGCCACGCACACCACGAGATCCGGCTGAAACGCGCATTTGGACACCGGCGCGAACAGCACATAATTCACCGTCCCCCGGCGGAACATGGGCGCCTGGTAGTACAGCCGGGCGTTAGCCGCCGGCGTGCGGAACATACCCATAGCGCAGCCCACCTGCCCGGAGGCGTGATTCGTCTCCAGATCCGTCATGCCCAGCACCACTTTACCCATGCAGTCCTCGTTGTCCACGGTAATGAAGAACGGATCCGCGCCGTCCTGGGCACGCCGGAGAAACACGCACAGTTTGTCCTTTCCCTCCGCCTGCGCATACCCCTCCGGCCGGTTGCGGCAAAAGCGCACCGCCACCGCCTCGTAAGGCATCTTCAGCCGGGCGAAGATCTCCCGCTCCCTCTCTCCGAACATTCCGCACCGCTCCCTCTCTCATTTCCGTTTCGCACCATCCGTGCGCCTCTTCCCCCGGCATTATACCCGACCGCCCCCGAATGCGCAAGCGGTTTCCCTCCCGCCCTTTTGACCGAAACCGCGGCCGGCGCGGCGCCGGATTCTGGTCAGAATCCACAACGATCCCGCGCAACCGGGGCATTGCGCGAGGGCGCCGGGCGTGGTACAATAGGGGCCACAAAACCGGAACAAACGGAGGAGAACCGCATGAACAAGATCATCACCATCAGCCGGGAATACGGCGCCGGCGGCCACTCCATCGGCCAGCAGGTGGCGCAGGCGCTGGACATCCCCTTCTACGACAGGGACATCATCAAGGAGACCGTGAAAGCCAGCGGCTTCGACCAGGACATGGTGGAGGGCGAGGACGAGGAGTTCTCCCGGGGCAGCACCATCTGGAACAACATCGCCTCCCTGTCCTCCAGCTACTTCAGCAACACCCACGACGCCATCCACGACCTGCAGCGGGCCATCATCATCCACTTCGCCAAAAAGGAGCCCTGCGTCATCCTGGGCCGCTGCGCCGATGTGATTCTGCGCCAGGCGGGCATGGACTGCTTCAATGTCTTCATCACCGCCAGCCCGCTCAACCGCGCCATCCGGGCCAGCGAGCTGACCGGCGTGAAAGACCCCAACGAGATCCAGCGCATCCTGGCCAAACGGGACGCCAGCCGGCACCACTACTACACCCACTACAGCGGCCAGCGCTGGGGCGAGTGCGGCAACTACCACCTGTCCCTGGACAGCGGCGTGCTGGGCTACGACCTGTGTGTCAAACTCATTGTGGACACCGTGAAAGGAATGGGGTGAGCGCCATGGCAGTTACCGTCAATCCCGACCCCGAAATCGTGAAGATGGTTCGGGACGGCCTTGCGCGCACCGGCGGCTACTGCCCCTGCCGCACGGAGCGTACCGAGGACACGAAATGCGTCTGCCGGGAATTTCGCGAGCAGATCGCCGACCCCACTTTCGAGGGGTACTGCCACTGCATGCTCTACTACAAGAGTCTCTCCGACCCGCAGTAAAAACAGCCGGTTCCCGGACATGTCTCCGGGAACCGGCCATTTTTCGTTCATCGTGCGAGAGACGCCAGGATGTTCCGCGCCACATACACGCCGCTGGCGGACGCGTGGGACAGGGAGTGGGTAATCCCGCTGCCATCCCCGATCAGGTACAACCCCCGGTGGCAGGTCTCCAGATTCCCGTCCACCTCCACCTCCATGTTGTAGAACTTCACCTCCACCCCGTAGAGCAGAGTGTCGTCATTGGCGGTTCCCGGGGCGATCTTGTCCAGGGCGTAGATCATCTCGATAATGCCGTCCAGAATGCGCTTGGGCAGCACCAGACCCAGATCCCCCGGCGTCGCCTTCAGGGTGGGGGTGACAAAGCCCTCCCCGATCCGCTTAGGCGTGGAGCGCCGGCCGCGGATCAGATCCCCGAACCGCTGCAGCAGCACGCCCCCGCCCAGCATATTGCTCAGCCTCGCGATGGACTCGCCGTAGCCGTTGGAGTCGTGGAACGGCTCGGAGAAATGCTTGGCCACCAGCAGCGCGAAGTTCGTATTCTCCGTGTGCCTGGCCGGATCCTCGTAGCTGTGCCCGTTCACAGTGATGATCCCGTTGGTATTCTCGCTGACCACCTCGCCCCGGGGATTCATGCAGAATGTGCGCACCATGTCCCCGTACTTCTGCGTCCGGTAGACGATCTTGCTCTCGTAGAGCTCGTCCGTGATGTCCGAGAACACCTCCGCGGGCAGTTCCACCCGCACCCCGAGATCCACCCGGTTGGAGCGGGTGCCGATACCCAGATCCCGGCACACCGACTCCATCCATCTGCTGCCGCTTCTCCCCACGGAGATGACGCAGCGGGCGCAGTCCCAGGCGTGATCTCCGCTTTTTATTGTAAAGCCATTATCCTTTACAGATACTTCCGTAACAGGAGAATCAAAGTGAAAATCCACTTTCGGCGCCAGAAACGCGTACAGATTCTCCAGGACTCTGAAGTTGATATCCGTCCCCAGATGCCGCACCGAGGCATCCAGCAGATGCAGCCCGTGCTGAATACACTCCTTCTTCAATTTCGTGCCCGCCGTGGAGTACAGCTTCGTCCCCGCCGCCCCGAACTCCAGGTTGATGCCGTCCACATACCGCATCAGGTCTGAGGCCTGATCCTTCCCGATATACTCGTGGAGGGTTCCCCCGAACTCATTGGTGATATTATACTTGCCATCTGAGAACGCGCCGGCGCCGCCGAAACCGGACATCATGGAGCACACCCCGCACCCGACGCATGTCTTCACCCGCACGCCGTCAATGGGGCACTTCCTCTCATGCAGCGGATGCCCCGCCTCAAACACGGCAATTCTCAGATCCGGCGCTTTCCGGCACAGCTCATAGGCGGAAAAAATCCCGCCCGGCCCGGCGCCGACAATGATCACATCGTAATCCATGTTCTTCCACTCCCGCCCCGGAA
>CAYRAG010000052.1:2035-12059 GCA_964422185.1 uncultured Oscillospiraceae bacterium | reverse complement strand
GTTTCTGGAGGCGACAAAAGTGATCTCGATGTCATAAATGACGGGGAGATGCTGCAATACAAGCGGAAGAAACACGGCTATGAAGACATTACAGGTCATTGGTATCCAGATGCCACGCCTGGCAGTCACATCGTAGAGGATGCAGACGAAGTGACCGTGAAAGGGGTCACCTACAAGGTAGACGGCCGATATGTGCAGCTTGACTACTCACCGCACGAAAAAGAAATCGCCGAGCTCCTGGAAAGAGAAGTTGGCGGAGAATTAAAGATGCTGCCAAAAGTAAATATACCGCAAAATGTGCGTACAGCGGATTTTTTATATAACGGGCATTTTTATGAGCTTAAACTCCAGAGCCAAATAGGAGGACAGGTATCGTAGGAAAGAATACGATTTATAACCGCGTTAAGACCGCCAGGGGACAGGCTGAAAAAGTCGTTGTGGATATTTCAAAAATACATCCATCAGACGATGAGTTGGAAGAACAGATTGCAAGAATATTCACAAACAATGAAACTTCCTTTGTAAATGAACTTGTCGTGATACTGGACGGAAAAATTGTGCGGGTTCTCAAAAGAACATAAAAAAGGGGTCGACACACGGCCACATCTCACAAAGAGAATAACCAGCCGCGATCAACCCTCGTCTGTATTCTACTCCACACGCACCGGAATGTCAACAGAAAAAATAATATATCATGATTTGTATGATGCGTATATTTTTATATAGCTCCTCCTGACCGCTGACGCAAGCATACCTGGAGGCATCCTACTTGTACTTCGGGCCGCAAGGCCTTGAAGTGCATAGAAGCGGGTTGCAAACTGTATGAGCCGCAGGTCACTACTCCGCCTGCGGCTTTTCGTAAGCGTCAAATCCACAGGCCACTTTAGCTGCGCAGAGATCCCCCATATACATCCCCCGCCCCACTCAATCACCGATATACGGAGTCCCGTGGGAGACAGGTCATTTCGGATCCCCGCCTCTCCCGAATCCGATCGGCATATTGCAGCGCGGCGAGAGACATCAGAGCGCGGTGATTCACCTGACGGCGCACTCTGCGCGGTGCCGCTTTCGAAGATCCCTGACACAGGAAATCCGGCACCGGACGAAAAAACCAGGGCCGGACGCGTAATATGCGTCCGGCCCTGGTTTTTTCTTGTTTCGCGGCGGTTACTCCGGCTGTCCGGGTGCGGCGCCGTTCTCCCTCTGAGAGAACGCCTCGATGGCGGCAGCCGTCTCCGCACGCTTCTCTTCGATGCTCTCCTTGAGGATCATATCCTTCACCTTCATCAGCCGGATGGTGTTGGCTCTCTCGTTCTCGTCCAGCTTCATGGTGATGTACTTGATATTCTCCTCCATCTCGGGAATCTTCACATACTCCAGCGCGTTCACACGCCGGCGGGTCTTCTCGATCTCCTCCGCCAGCAGCTGGCTGGTCTTCTCAATCTGGGCCAGCCTGAGCATATCCTGGAACACGGAGGCCAGAGCGTCCACCGCGTCGTCCAGCTCCCCGGAGGTCTGCGCGAACGCGTAGGGGTAAACCTCGCCCGCGCCCTCGCTCCTGGTGTGGAACTCGTACTTCGGCACATTCACCGACATGATGTTCTGAAAACTCATGTCCAGCTCTACGCTCTGCTTCGGGTACAGCAGGGACTGCTCCAGCATTTCGGCGG
Source organism: uncultured Oscillospiraceae bacterium (assembly GCA_964422185.1). Lineage (GTDB taxonomy): Bacteria > Bacillota > Clostridia > Oscillospirales > Oscillospiraceae > CALXCT01. The sequence goes on along the minus strand of CAYRAG010000052.1, from coordinate 10,389 downwards.
ACATCAGGGCGGAGGCAACGGTAAAGGAACCATGGGCTCGAATCAGAGCCTCCTCCACTTTCTGGCGGAGGGCCCGATTCTCCCGCACCACTTCCAGGAACTGTTTCATCAGCTCGTCCCGCTTGTCCTTTAGCAGCTTGTGACCGCGTACCGCGGTTCTCAACCGGTTTTTCAGCCGGGTCAGCTCCATTCGGGTGGGGTTAATGGTGGTTGCAGGCATTGCGCTCCCCCCTTAGTCTTTTTTGGGCATGTACTTCTCGATCATCTCCGGCTTAATCCGCTTGAGCTCACTGGCGGGAAGCAGAGAGAGCAGCTCCCAGCCGAGATCCAGTGTCTCGAAGATGGAGCGGTTCTCCTCGGTGCCCTGGGACACATAGCGCTTCTCGAACTCATCCGCGAACTTCGCGTACAGCAGATCCGTGGGAGACAGGGCGGCCTCGCCCAGGATGGACATCAGCTCCTTGTTCTCCTTGCCGGTGGCGTAGGCGGCAAACAGCTGGTTCATGGTGCTCGCGTGATCCTCGCGGGTCTTCCCGACGCCAATGCCCTTGTCCTTCAGGCGGGACAGGGAGGGCAGCACATCGACGGGCGGGTTGATGCCCCGGCGGTAGAGCTCCCGGGACAGGATGATCTGGCCCTCGGTGATGTAGCCGGTCAGGTCGGGGATGGGGTGGGTCTTGTCGTCTTCCGGCATCGTCAGGATGGGGATCATGGTGATGGATCCCTTCTTGCCCAGCTGCCGGCCGGCGCGCTCGTAGATCGTGGCCAGGTTGGTGTACAGATAGCCGGGATAGCCGCGGCGTCCGGGCACCTCTTTCTTCGCGGCGGAGATCTCGCGCAGCGCCTCCGCGTAGTTGGTGATATCCGTCAGGATGACCAGCACATGCATGTCTTTCTCGAACGCCAGGTATTCCGCGGCGGTCAGGGCCATACGGGGTGTGGCGATACGCTCCACGGCGGGGTCGTTAGCCAGGTTCGTGAACAGCACGGTACGGTCAATGGCGCCGGTGCGGCGGAACTCCTCCACGAAGAAGTTCGACTCCTCGAAGGTGATGCCGATGGCGGCGAACACCACGGCGAAGTTGCCGGCGTCGTCGCCCAGCACACGGGCCTGACGGGCGATCTGTGCCGCCAGGCTGGAGTGGGGCAGGCCGGATCCGGAGAAGATCGGCAGCTTCTGGCCGCGGACCAGGGTGTTCAGACCGTCGATGGCGGAGATGCCGGTCTGGATGAACTCGTTGGGGTAGTCCCGGGCGGCGGGGTTCATGGCCAGGCCGTTGATGTCCCGGTACTCATCCGCCAGGATCGCCGGGCCGCCGTCGATGGGCTGGCCCATGCCGTTGAAGACGCGGCCCAGCATGTCGGAGGACACGCCCAGCTGAAGGGGATGGCCCAGGAAACGGACCTTGGAGTCCGCCAGGTTGATGCCGGCCGAGGACTCGAACAGCTGAACCACAGCCTTGTCCCCGTTGACCTCCAGCACCTGGCAGCGGCGCACGCTGCCGTCGGTCAGCTGGACTTCGCCCAGCTCATCATAGGTGACGCCCTGGACATTGTCCACGATCATAAGGGGGCCGGATACCTCCTGAATGGTGCGATATTCCTTGATCATCAGTCCTGACCTCCCTTTGCGACGATGGCGGCAATCTGCTCCTCCATGTCGCTCTCAATTTTGGTGTAGACCTGGACATACTCATCGGGGGGCACGCTCTTGGCGCGGCCGATGTCCACGCGTGCGGGGATATCAAACAGGTCGTACACATTGGCGCCTTTCGCGGAGGCATCGCGGCACAGCGCCTCGTAGCGGACGATCAGGCTCATCATCCTGCCCTGGCGGTCATACTCGGAGAACGAGTCGATATCCACAAAAGAGTTCTGCTGCAGGAAGTCCTCGCGGATCATCTTCGCGACCTCCAGCGTAATCTGATCCTTGGGGGACAGGGAGTCCTTGCCGACCAGCTGGACGATCTCGTTGAGCTCCGCCTCCTCCTGGAGGATTGCCATGGCCCACTCCCGGTTCTTCAGGAAGTCCGGGCCAAGATTCTCGTCATACCAGGGCTTCAGAGAGTCCAGGTACAGGGAGTAGGAGTTCAGCCAGTTGATGGCCGGGAAGTGGCGCTTATAGGCCAGGGACGCGTCCAGAGACCAGAACACCTTGACGATCCGCATGGTCGCCTGGGACACGGGCTCGGACAGGTCGCCGCCGGGAGGGGAGACCGCGCCTACGGCGGTCAGAGAACCTCTGCGATCCTCCTCGGCGCCCAGGCAGGACACCATGCCGGCGCGCTCGTAGAATTGAGCCAGACGGGAGGACAGGTACGCGGGGTAGCCTTCCTCGCCGGGCATCTCCTCCAGACGGCCGGACATCTCGCGCAGGGCCTCGGCCCAGCGGGAGGTGGAGTCGGCGATGACCGCCACATCGTAGCCCATGTCGCGGAAGTACTCCGCGATGGTGATGCCGGTGTAGATGGACGCCTCACGGGCGGCCACGGGCATGTCGGAGGTATTGGCAATCAGCACCGTGCGCTTCATCAGGGTCTCGCCGGTGCGGGGGTCGATCAGTTCGGGGAACTCGCGCAGCACATCGGTCATCTCGTTGCCGCGCTCGCCGCAGCCGATATAGACCACCACATCCACATCAGACCACTTCGCCAGCGCGTGCTGCATCACGGTCTTGCCGGAGCCGAAAGGCCCGGGGATGGCCGCGGTGCCGCCCTTTGCCACGGGGAACAGCGTGTCCACGATACGCTGGCCGGACGCCAGGGGCCGGGTGGGCGGATACTTGTGCTTGTAGGGGCGTCCCACACGCACGGGCCACTTCTGCATCATGGTCAGCTCTTTCGTCTGGCCGTCGTCGGTGGTCAGGGTGACCACCACATCGGTCACGGTAAACTGGCCGCCGGTGATGGAGGCCACCGTGCCGCTGAGGTTGGGGGGCACCATGATCTTGTGCAGGACGGAGGTGGTCTCCTGAACCGTGCCCAGCACATCGCCGCCGATGACCCTGTCGCCCACTTTGGCCACGGGGACAAACTCCCACTTCTTCTCGCGGTCCAGCGCGGGCACCTCCACGCCGCGGGGCAGGTTGTTGCCGTGCACCTTTTTCATAATGACTTCCAGCGGACGCTGGATGCCGTCGTAGATATTCTCAATCATACCGGGACCGAGCTCCACGGAGAGCGGAGTTCCGGTGGTAACTACCTCGGCGCCGGGACCCAGGCCTGATGTCTCTTCGTAAACCTGGATGGAAGCGGCATCGCCGTTCATATTCAGGATCTCGCCGATGAGCCGCTGATCGCCCACGCGCACCACATCGGCCATATTGGCCTCCTGCATGCCGGTGGCAACCACCAGCGGGCCGGAGACCTTCACGATTTTACCCATAAGGCTTTACCTTCTTTCTAACGGGATTTCCGGAGCATCTGTCTGGCCGCGCCGCGCAGGACGCCCGCCAGTTACAGAATGTCGGCGCCCACGGCGCGCTCCACGGATTTCTTCACATTGGCCATGCCAATCCCCAGGGAGCCCTCCTTGCCGGGGATCAGGATGATGGCCGGCGTCAGCTGATCCTTGTACCGGTTCAGCTCCGCCTCCATCTCGGCGCCCAGCTGCTCGGTGAGGTAGATCACCGCGTAGTTCTCCCTGGCCAGATCGTGCAGCGTGCGGCGCGCCTCGTCCACCGACTCCACCGGGAAGGTATCCAGACCCAGCGCCTTGAAGCCAAGCACGCTGTCCTTGTCGCCCAGAACCGCAATCCTATACATAAGACTCACGCAGCCTTTCCCGGATGATGTCCGCGTCCAGACCCGCCATGCGCCCGTTCATGATGATGCGCACCGCGGTGAACTCGTTTTCCCTGGCGGCCAGGTAGCCGATCACGGGCGCCTCGCCGAACGCCACATATTTGGCGCCGGCCACATAGGACAGCACGGCGTCGTCGCACAGCTTCTCAAACAGGGTCAGTCCGCCGCCGTTGAGCGCGGCGGTGCCCGCCTGAGCCGCCTCTTTCAGGGGGGACACCGAGTACAGCTCCTCCAGGTTGCCGCCGGCCGCGGTGTTCAGAATGCGGTTGACATCGATATTGCCGTTCTGGAACAGGGCGCCCCGGAGGAAGTCGATGCTCTTGCCCATGCGCAGGGTGCGCACGGTGGAGCGCAGGTTCGCGCTGTCGATGCTGATGCGCACATAGCCCATGAGGAACGAGCTGCCGCTCTCCTCCGCCAGGTGGTACATATCGTCAAAGTAGGCCCGGTCGAGCACAAAGTCGCTCAGCTGGGGGTCGTTTGTGGTGCCCAGCACCTCCCGGGCCTCCCCGATGGCGCTCTGGAGAATGGCGGGCATGCCCCGCAGATCGGAGGAGCGCACCGCCTCCAGCATCTGATGCGGAGGCACTCTGCCCGTGTCCACCAGCAGCGGCTCGGGATCCACCCCCCTGGCCTCGGCCTTCAGGATGGCCTTCGCGTTGTGGTAGTCGTATTTGACCTTGAACACATCGATGATGCTCTTGTCCGGCGCGGCGCTGTACAGCTCGTCAAAGGTCTTCTGCCGCTGCTCGGCCAGCACCTGATCCAGGATCTTCTCCCCCACCTGGGGCATCTCAGCGTATCCGCACTCCTGCAGCACCTTCGCCGCGTCCTCCGGCGTAGGCGCCTCCAGCATCCGCTCCATCCGCTCCTTCGTGAGAAGATTGCGCTCCATGGCCTTGATGCGAGCGGACAGGAAGAGGTAATCGGTATCTATGATCTTTTTTGCCAAGATAACATCCTCCTTGTCTTAAGAGGAGGGAGGGGGAAATCAGTCGAACAGTACTTTGGCCACCTCGCCGGAGCTCTCGCCCCGCTGCAGGCGCACCAGAGTCTCAAAGGCGCAGTTGACCTCCACATCTCCATCGCTCAGAATGAATCCGCCCTTCATGGGCCGTGTCTGCTCTCCCAGAGTCAGATGTCCGTCCGCCAGCTTCGCGTTGGCGGCCGCCACCACCTGCTTGCCCACGCGGGCCCGATCCCTGGAGGAGAAGATGAGCTGCTCCTTCCCGGTCACGGCGGCTTTCGCCGCCAGGCCGGCCAGGATGTTGATATACTCCTCGTCCGGAAGCGTCGTCAGTTTTTCCAGCGCCAGATCAAACGCCTTGTCCAGCACTTCCTGCTTGGTCCCCAGCGTCAGCTTCTTCGCCTCCATCTGGGCCACGGACGCCAGGCGCTCCTCCCGCTCAGCGGCGTTCTTCCTGCCCCTGGCCAGGATGTCCCCCGCCTCTTTCTCCGCCTGGGCCTGGTACTTCGCCGTAATCTCGGCGGCCTGCGCCCGGGCGTCGGACAGGATCTTGTCAATCTGGCCCTGCGCGTCCTGATCGATGCGCTGGGTGATTTTTTCAATTCCGTTCATGATTTCGTCCTTTCTGAGGAAGGCTGACTTCCAGTTGACCGCCAGCCTTACAGGAATACCAGCATCAGGAAGGAGGCAAGCAGGCACAGGATGGCGTAGAACTCCACCATGATGGCCATGATGATACCCTTGGACATCTCTTCCGGCCGTTTGGCCACCAGGGAAACTCCGGCAGCGGCGCAGCGTCCCTGCGCGACAGCGGTGAAGTAGCCGCCAATTCCCATGGGCAGGCAGGCGACGCAGTAGCCGAGGCCTTCCGCGATGGTCATGGCTTCGGCGGTGCCGCCGATGACGCCCATCTGGAACAGAGCGAAGAACCAGATGACCAGGCCGTACAGGCCCTGCGTACCGGGAATAATCTGAAGAATCAGGCACTGAGAGAACTTGTTGGGATCCTCGGACAGAACGCCGGCGGCGGCTTCGCCTACGATGCCGACGCCGCGGCCGGAACCGGCGCAGGCCAGTCCGACTGCCAGTGCAGAGCCGATGACACCGACCTGCAGACCACAATTAGCCAGAAATTCCATGTTACTTTTCCTCCTCGATAATATCTACATATTTTGTGTCGTACTTCAGAGGCCGGAACGGAATCCCGCCCTCCTTGTAGAATTTGCCGAAAAACTCCAGGTACTGCAGACGGGCCGCGTGCACATAGGTGCCAATCAGGTTGATACCGATGTTAAACACATGGCCGATCAGGAAGACCAGCACGAACAGGATGACCCCGAAGAAAGAGCGTCCGCCCAGAGAGCCCAGGGTGTTGAACACCTGCGCGATGACGCCGGTGGCCAGCATCAGGGCCATCAGTCGGGCATAGCTGAGCACATCGGACAGCCAGCTCGTGATGTCGTACAGAGAGGAGATGCCGCCGAACAGCTTGCCGATGAAGCCTTCCTTGTGCCGGCCCTGGGTGGCAATCAGGGACAGCGCGCCGATGATCACAACGACCGGCCCCTTGCCCAGCGCCAGCATGGCGATGCCGACAAACACGATCCACCACGGCACCACATCCAGCAGCGCGTCGACCCCCTGGCCGTCCCGGAAGCCCATGTAGATATGGATGATCTGGCCGGTCAGCAGGTGTACCACGCCGATGCAGATCGCCACGATCAGGGCGGTCATCGGCTCGTTGATGGGGTTGAACAGAATGCCTTCGCTGAACTTCACCATCCAGGCGGGCATGGTCGCGCCGGGCAGGAAAGTGTCGTAGATGACTTCCAGCACATTGCCGAAGAAGCCGCCGGTGAAGATGCCGCAGATGAAAGTGGAGATCCCCAGGTACTGCCCCAGATGGAACATGTACCCCATCGTCTTCTTCGGGTGGTAGACATTCGTGATGACCGTCGAGATGACGAAGATGATGATGCCGTAGGCCACATCGGCGAACATGAAGCCGAAGAAGAAGATGTAGAAGAAGAAGATCAGGGGGTTGGGATCGATGCCGTCGTAGGCGGGCAGAGAATACATCTCCGTCACCATGTTCATGCATTCCATCCACTTGGGGTTCTGCAGCTGGGTGGGCGGCGTCTCCTCCTTCTCCGGATCGTCCAGTTCATAGGCGCAGGTAAAGCCCTCCAGCTCTTTCTGCAGGGTGTCCAGCATGGTGGAGCCGTCTTTCAGCTTCCATGAGGAGGCCCAGCCCTCCAGGAAGACCACGGTGCCGTCGGTGAGCATCCGCTCCCGAACCGCCTCCTTGGCCACCTCCTGGTTCATTCTGTCCAGGCTGACCTGCAGGTCGTGGCGGGAGTCGCGGAAACCGGCGATCTCCTCCCCCAGTTCCGCCCTGCGTTGGGTCATCTCCTCAATCTCGCGGTCAATGGCGGCGATATTCTCCGTGGCTGTCCCGGTGACATCTTTCATGCTCACCGTACTGGCGGAGAAAGGCTTGAGAACCTCCATCGCCTGCTGCTGCTCCTCTTTGTGGCAGATGAGCAGGAAATAGATCAGCTCCCGATCCGCCCCCGCCTGGATCAGCTCCGACATGGGCGCCGCCCCGGCAAGGGCCTTTTTCAGTTCCTCCGGGGGAGTCGCGGCCGGGAAAGTGAGATAGGTCAGCTTCACCGACTCGGTCTCCCCCAGTTCCAGGGGTAAATCCAGGCTGGACCACGGGGTCAGCGATGCCCTCCGGGCGGTCAGCCGGTTCTCCTGGGTATGGGATTGCGCGATTGCTTGTACTCGCTGGTTGATCTGGGACGCAGTGTCCAGGGCAGCCTGTCTGGCCTCGGCGCTGAGAAATTCCGACTCTGAGATGTTCGTGCGCTTCACGAACAGCGCGGGCTTCGTCGGGGCGTACTTCTTCAGCGCGTCCAGCGCCGATTGCAGGGCGTTCGCGTGAGCCCTCGCGTCCCCCAGGCTGGCGGTGTCTCTCCGGAGCAGGCTGGCCCACTGGGGATCAGCCAGTTTGCCGTCCGTCTCCGTGACCTCCACGCAGCCCAGATGGAGCAGCCGTGCCAGCAGTCTGTCCTCTTCGGACTTGAACGCGATCAGGCGCAGCCGCTTCATTTTGACGATGGACATCAGACATTCACTACCCTTCTGACAATGAGTTCCGCCGCCGTCGGCAGACGATCCTCCGCTGACTTGCGCAGGGCGTCGCAGGATTTTTTCATTTCCTCCATGACCTCGGCCTCATGGGCGGCCGCTTTTTTCTCCGCCTCCGCCATCAGTTCACGGGCTTTCGCCTCCGCCTCCGCTCTCGCCCGGGACACCTCGGCGACGCCCGCCTTTTCCGCGTCGCTGACGATTTTCTTCGCCTCCGCCTCGGCGTCCTGAACTCTCTGCCCCGCGCTTTTTTCCCGCTCGGTTATGGTTTCGATCGCCTCCAATGACATCTTTTCACCGCCTTTCCTTTCCTTATCTCTCTCCGTGGTATCTCATAATACGAGCTATGATTCATTTTACGCCTTTTGCCGCTTAAAATCAACAGGTTTTTCTCTCCTGCGGCCGGTTCTCCGCATCAAATCAGAAGTCCT
>CAYRAG010000052.1:0-1935 GCA_964422185.1 uncultured Oscillospiraceae bacterium | reverse complement strand
GCGCAAAACAACAGGGCCGGCGTGTTGCGCGGAAAACGCGGCCGCCGGCCCTGCCCTGTCATTCCGATGTCTGTTCCGGAACCCCCGCCGGGATCACCGCCCGGTTTCCCTCCTGCTCCGGCAGGGCGCTCTCCGTCTCAAGAACCGTCAGCCGCTCCGGATCCTCCGCCCCGGCGGCCGACAGCAGCGCGGGGTAGTCCACCCCCTCCGGCGCCTCGGGCAGATAGATCCGATCCGCCCAGGCGGCCAGGTTGGCGGCGGTCTGTCCGGTGAGGGTGTCCGCCCCGGTCAGGGCGTCCGCCGTGGCGCGGATGGCCAGCCGAACCCCTTCATACGGCGCCAGCGCCTGGGCCACCGCCTGGTACAGCCCGGCGACCGCCTGATCCGGCGTGCCGGCCTGGCCGCTCTCCTCCGACGCAACCCATTTGGGATTCCTCTCCGGGGGGTAGCCGGCGTAATCGAGCAGAATCTCGTCAAAGCCGAGCTCCGCCAGCTCCCCGGCAATTCCCGCCAGGTAGGCGCGAACCCGCTCGTCCGCGGGGTTGACCCAGTACCCGCCGTCGTCCCCGGCCCACAGCTTCCCGCCGGCCGTCTGGAGATTCAGGGAGCGGTCCGCCTGGTACAGCAGGTCGTCCCTGCAGCAGCTCACCCGGGCGACGGTGACCAGATCCCCCTGGTTCAGTCCCCGGATGGCTTCCGCCCGTGCGCCGTCCGGATCCGGGAAATTCACCCCGGCCTGATCCGCCAGCGCCTGGCCGGAGTGGTAGGCGAGGGTGCCGTCCGGCAGCTTCATGTCGAAGATCACCGCGTTTGCGCCGGCAGCCTCCGCCTGTTCCCGGGCGGTGCCGTCGTCCAGCGCGGACAGCGGCAGCCAGACCGCCCGCAGATCCGCCGGGACAGGCTCCTGGCTCTCCTCCGGCTCTGGGGACGGGCTGTCCACCACCACATGGATGGGATCCGACGGCGAGGGACTCTCCTCCTGCGCCCAGGGCGGCCGGAACTCCGCGCCCTTGTCCGTATAGACCAGGTAGCGCTGAAACACGGCGAAATACGCGATGAGCAGGATCACCAGCACCACCGCCAGCACGATAATCAGCCCGCGCAGGAATCCCTGCATGGTGACTCTGCCCCGGTAGCTGTTATATTTTCCCCTTTTGTCTGAACGCATAGGTTACCTCTTCCGGTGTCCCGCCGTTCCCCGGCGGGACGGGTTGTCTTCCCGCGCACAGCGTGTGCGCCGTCTCTTCCTCAACGCGTGACAAACCATACTACACCTGCGCCGGGGGTGTCAATGCCTCCTCCCGGAATTGTCACCGCTCTGTAACCTCACCGCGGCACCGGGCGAAGAGAAAAGGAGGCCGGAGCGGCCTCCTTTTCCCAAAGGTTCTCAGCGGTGGGGGACATGCCAGATCGTATCCGCGTAGTCCCGGATGGATCGATCCGCGGCAAAGACGCCGGACCGGGCGATATTGAGCAGCGCTTTCCGGTTCCAGGCTTTCTGATCGAGGTAGAGCTCTCCCGCCCGCTCATGGGCGCAGCGGTAGCTCTCGAAGTCGGCCAGCAGCATGTACTCATCCGCCGGCCCGCCCACGCCGAACTGCAGCCGGTTGACCAGCTGGGAGTAGGACACGCCGTCGTCAAAGCCCATGGACAGCTTGTCCAGCACGGACTTCAGCAGCGGATTGCGCAGGGAGAACTCATAGGGGTTGTAGCCCCGCAGCTTCATCTCCGTGACATCCGGGGCGGTCAGGCCGAACAGGAACATGTTCTCGTCGCCCAGCAGATCGTGCATCTCCACATTCGCTCCGTCCAGTGTCCCGATGGTCAGCGCACCGTTCATCATGAACTTCATGTTGCCGGTGCCGGACGCCTCCTTGCCTGCGGTGGAGATCTGCTCGGACAGCTCGCTGGCGGGCATCAGCTTCTCCGCCAGGG